>JAPOTF010000073.1 GCA_026709325.1 Roseovarius sp. | reverse complement strand
GGGCTGATACGCGCCGGGCCGTGGAGGCAAAGGCGCCTGCGCGCATCGTCACCCGTTCCAACCCTCAACCCCGCCAAAACCGTTCAAAACCGCACCGGACAGCCGCTCCGGACAGTCGCCCATGCGCGCCTGAAACCCGCAAAACGCCATGTCGACTGAAAAAAGGCTCAAATGCCGCTAGCGGGAATTGCTGAAAAAATCGCAACAACGCTTGATTATTCATTTTTAAGCTGCCTAAATGAATCCAGCGGAAAAAGTATCCGAGAGACGTGACCTTTATGAAGACCAATATTGCCATTGAATATCGAATCACGGCTATCCAAACGCCAGAGCGAGTCGACAACCTCACCGCAAGCTGTTTCACGAAACAGACTCTTTCCGTGGGGGGAAAAGTTGCAGGAGCCATCTTTGCATGCCCTGGCTATGTGGCCAATGCGAGTTGCCCGGTGTCGCGCGCGTTCATTAAAATTGCAGGCAAAATGCGCATATGTCAGTTGCCGCTGGCGTTTTTGGGAATGAGCGAATCAGTCAATATGATATTTGGCTTCGCGCGACTGGAGAAATTCGCAAATGTCTTTTTCCCGCAAAATGCTGCAATGATTGCAGCCGGAGCGGATACTGAAATACACAATTGACTGCAGGCAGTCGCGCCACCTTTAGCGGCAGTCGCCGCATTTTGCCGCAAAACAACGTGAAAGGCAATGTAAATGACAACCAAGGTCGTAAAAAACGGTACAATCTGCACCGCGGACCGCACCTGGAAAGCGGATGTACTTATTGAAGACGAAACAATCAGTCGAATTGGAACAGACATTAAAGGGGACGAATATATTGATGCCGAAGGCGCCTACGTGATTCCAGGCGGCATCGATCCGCACACGCACCTGGAAATGCCTTTCATGGGCACTACCGCGGCAGAGACATTTGAATCCGGCACCTGGGCGGCGGCATGCGGTGGAACGACAATGCTGGTTGATTTCTGCCTGCCGGGCGCCGACGGCTCCATAAAAAACGCCATCGGCGAATGGCACCGCAAATCCTCTCCTCAAATATGTTCGGATATTGGCTATCACATGGCCATAACGGGATGGAATGAGCAGATATTCAACGAAATGAAGGACGCCGTGGACATGGGCGTCAACTCGTTCAAGCACTTCATGGCCTACAAGGGCGCCCTGATGATCGAGGATGACGAAATGTACGCCTCGTTCAAACGCTGCAGAGATCTTGGCGCCCTGCCCATGGTTCATGCCGAAAACGGAGATCTTGTGGCCGACCTGCAGCAGGAAATGCTCGAAAAGGGCATCACCGGACCCGAAGGCCACGCATATAGCCGACCGCCCGAATTTGAGGGTGAAGCGGCGAACAGGGCAATTACGATTGCCGATGCGGCCGGCGTGCCGCTGTATATTGTACACGTAAGCTGCGAACAGGCGCATGAAGCAATCCGGCGCGCGCGTCAAAAGGGCATGCGGGTCTACGGCGAACCGTTGATACAGTTTCTTACTCTTGATGAAAGCGAATATTTCAATAAGGACTGGGACCATGCGGCTCGTCGCGTAATGTCGCCACCTTTTCGCTCAAAATATCATCAGGAAAGTCTGTGGAATGGACTGCAGGCGGGCAGTCTTCAGGTGGTGGCCACCGATCACGCTGCCTTCACGACGGAGCAGAAGCGCATGGGAAGAGATAATTTCTGCCTTATCCCGAACGGCTCAAACGGCCTTGAGGAGCGACTGTCCATGCTCTGGACTTTCGGCGTTGAAACCGGCCGGCTGACTCCCGGCGAGTTTGTGGCGGCAACATCAAGCAATGTGGCGAAGATACTCAACATATACCCAAGGAAAGGCGCCATTGTTGAAGGAGCCGATGCGGATATAACGGTGTGGGATCCAAAGATATCCAAGACAATATCCTCCACAAACCATCATTCGATTCTGGATTACAACGTGTTTGAGGGATTCAAGACCACGGCAAATGCCCGCTACACCATATCGCGAGGAGAAGTAATATGGGCATGGGGACGGAATTCGAAACCGCAACCCGGTCGCGGAAGATTTGTCCCGCGCCCGGCCTTCCCGTCGGCACATGCAGCGCTCGGCAAATGGAAGGAATTGACCGCGCCAAAACAGGTTCATAGAGATCCGATGAACATTCCCGCTGGAATTTAACGGGAAAGACCTGAATTTTGAGTGATCAGACGGTTATATCCTCAAAAAATCTAAGCCTGACATTTCAAACGGGCGATGGTCCCGTGCATGCGCTCAAGAATGTCAGTTTGGATATCGAAAAGGGCGAGTTTGTGTCATTCATAGGTCCATCCGGATGCGGGAAGACAACCTTTCTTCGATGCATGGCCGATCTCGAGCATCCAACGGACGGAAGCATAACGGTCAATGGCACAACTCCGCTGGAAGCGCGGATTTCAAGAGCCTACGGATATGTTTTTCAAGCTGCCGGCCTCTATCCCTGGAGGACGATAGCCGGGAATGTGCGCCTGCCCCTTGAAATCATGAAATACGGCAAGGAAGATCGGAACAGGCGAATTCGCGATGTCCTCGAACTTGTCGAGCTTTCCGGTTTCGAGAACAAATATCCCTGGCAGTTGTCCGGCGGCATGCAGCAGCGGGTTTCGATTGCCCGCGCACTCGCTTTTGACGCCGACATTCTCCTTATGGACGAACCATTTGGCGCATTGGACGAAATCGTGCGCGACCATCTGAATGCGCAACTGCTCAAGCTTTGGAAGCAAACCGGCAAGACAATCTGCTTTGTAACGCATTCCATACCCGAAGCGGTTTATCTAAGCACGCGAATTGTGGTGATGTCTCCAAGGCCAGGTAGAATAACCGATGTCATTGCGAGTTCCCTTTCAAGTGAGCGCCCGTTTGAAATACGCGACACTCCGGAATTTCTGGAAATCGCGCAGCGTGTTCGTGAAGGTCTTCGCGACGGGCATGGTGAACCGGATTTTGCATGATGCGCAGCGTTTTTCCCGTTATAACGGTTGCAACGGCCCTGTTTCTTCTCTGGTATGTCGCCGCTGCGGCACTTAATGCCCCATGGGCCCATGACAAGGCAAAACGGGCGGGAATTGAACTGTCATTCGGAGAACTTGTTTCCGACACATGGTCTCAAGAGAAGCCCAAATTGCCCGCGCCGCATCAGATTGGCGCTGAGATGTGGAAAACCACGGGAGCAATGGTGCAGCGGGGACGCGCCTTTTCAAAACGTTCGCTTCTTTATCACAGCTGGGTGACATTCAGTTCGACCGCACTTGGATTTCTGCTTGGCACGGGTCTCGGCATCGCGCTGGCCATAGGCATTGTATACAACAGAGCCATGAATATGAGCGTCATGCCATGGGTCATTGCATCACAGACCATTCCCATTCTGGCCATCGCTCCGATGATAATCGTTGTTCTTAACGCCATCGGGATATCGGGCCTGATTCCCAAGGCGATGATTTCAATGTATCTGAGTTTTTTCCCGGTGGTCGTGGGAATGGTAAAGGGTTTGCGAAGCCCCGAGGCAATGCAACTTGACCTGATCCATACCTGGAGCGCCAGCAACGTTCAGATATTTTGGAAACTGCGCCTGCCATCATCAATGCCCTATCTGTTCGCATCATTGAAAATAGCGATGGCCGCCTCTCTTGTTGGAGCGATTGTCGGTGAACTCCCAACTGGCGCGGTTGCCGGTCTTGGCGCGCGGCTTCTAAGCGGAAGCTATTACGGTCAGACAATACAGATTTGGAGCGCGCTTATAATGGCGGCGACACTCGCCGCCATCCTTGTCGGTTTGATTGGGCTGATACAGCGCGTCACACTCAGTCGGATGGGAATGGCATGATGATCTGGCTTGCCGCCGGGCTGCTGATATGGGCCGCCGGGTGGCGATTGAACAACGCGCTTTCCGAAAGGCCAACTGACGATTTTACCCGATTTGCCATACCGGCAATATTTGGTGTCACAATAATTGCGATATGGGAATGTCTGGTTCGAGGGCTGGACATATCTCCGGTATTGCTGCCGGCACCATCGCAAATTGCACTGACCTTTGCGGGTTCGCTAAACATCTTGTGGCAGGATTTTGTCCAGACGGCCATCAAGGGGGCATTGACGGGGTATGCGATCGGATGCGGCGCCGCAATATTGATTTCGATTGCAATTGACCGTTTTCCTTTTCTGCAGCGTGGCCTGCTTCCCGTCGGCAATTTTGTGGCCGCTCTGCCGATAATTGGCATTGCCCCAATTCTGGTAATGTGGTTCGGCTTCGACTGGCATTCAAAGGCTGCCGTTGTGGTTGTAATGGTGTTCTTTCCAATGCTTGTAAACACTGTGCAGGGTTTGCGGGAATCCGACGCCTTGCAGAGGGATCTCATGCGGACATATGCCGCAAGCTACTGGCAGACACTGTTTTACCTAAGATTGCCCGCGGCAATGCCGTTTATTTTCAACGGATTGAAAATTGCCACAACTCTTGCGCTTATAGGTGCAATTGTGGCGGAATTTTTTGGCTCACCCATACGCGGAATGGGATTCCGCATCTCAACTTCAGTCGGGCAATTATCAATGGATCTGGTCTGGGCGGAGATTGTGGTGGCTTCCCTTGCCGGATCCGGTTTCTATGGCGGGGTTGCACTTATGGAGAGAAGTGTGACATTCTGGCATCCATCACAAAGAAGCAAGGCTTTATAGCAAAGCAAAATATAGGAGAATTAAGATGAAGAGACTTGCAGCAACTCTCGGCATGGCGATTATTGGATTCTGGGGAACGCTGTCTCAGGCTGCCGATGACGTTACGCTCCAGTTGAAATGGGTGACTCAAGCCCAGTTTGCGGGATATTATGTGGCTTTTGACAAGGGCTTTTATGAAGAGGAGGGCCTCAATGTCACCATTAAGCCCGGCGGACCGGACATCGCGCCGGCACAGGTACTTGCAGGCGGTGGCGCCGATGTTGTTTTGGACTGGATGCCATCGGCGCTGGCTTCACGTGAAAAGGGTCTGCCATTGGTGAACATCGCCCAGCCCTTCAAAAGCTCCGGCATGATGCTTACCTGCAGAAAAGACGCGGGCATTTCCAGCCCTGATGATTTCCGCGGCAAGACGCTCGGCGTGTGGTTCTTTGGCAACGAATATCCCTTCCTGAGCTGGATGAGTCAGCTTGGCATACAAACCGACGGCGGCCAGGACGGGATCACCGTTCTAAAGCAGGGTTTCAACGTGGATCCGATTTTAAACAAGCAGGCGGCTTGCGTATCAACCATGACTTACAACGAATACTGGCAGATAATTGATGCGGGGCTGACACCGGATGACCTGGTGGTGTTCAAGTACGAGGAGCAAGGCGTGGCAACGCTTGAGGATGGAATGTATGTGCATGAGGAAAAGCTCAAGGACCCCGAATTTGCGGACAAGATGGTTCGGTTTGTACGGGCCTCCATGAAGGGATGGAAATGGGCAGAGGAAAACCCCGACCAGGCGGCTCTAATCGTTCTTGACAATGACGAAACCGGCGCCCAGACCGAAAAGCATCAAAAGCGAATGATGGGGGAGATCGCAAAATTGACCGCAGGCTCAAATGGTTCGCTTGATCCGGCGGATTTTGAGCGCACCGTGCAATCTTTGCTTTCGGGAGGATCGGACCCTGTCATTACAGCACATCCCGGAGATGCGGCATGGACGCATGAAATAACCGATGCGGCTTTAAATTAAATCGAGCCGCAAATTAAAATGCAGGGGGTCCCAAGTCTCCCTGCATTATTTTTTGCCCAAATTGGGTTTTGCAACTTCGGCAAGACCTCCGATCAAACATATTCTCTTGAACAACGCGAGAGAGTCAATGGTGCGGGGCGAACTTCGCTGCGGGCAATGGGATGAAACCGCTCCGCATCATCAAGTGCAATCCCGCCAATTCGCAAATCTATCCAGAGCGCCGAGAAGCCATGTGATTGTCCAGCCAGTCCGGATCCATTTCCGGCACCGATGAAAGAAGAAGCTGCGTGTAGTCGGGATGTGGAGGACTGAATATCTCGCTTTTGAGGCCCTGCTCGACAACCTGCCCCTCAAACATGACAACCACTTCATCCGATATCGCGCGCACGGTGGATATGTCATGGGTGATGAAAATATAGGTTATGCCCAGCTCCCTTTGAAGACGCATCAGAAGCTTTAGAATTCCCTCCTGTACAATCTGATCAAGTGCGGATGTAACTTCATCGCATATTATGAGATCGGGATTTGCCGCAAGGGCGCGGGCGATGCATATTCTCTGCTTCTGGCCTCCTGACAACTCCGAAGGCAGACGATCAAAAAAACTCTCGTCGAGTTCAATCATTTCAAGATACTCTATTACCCTGGCCTCCTGCTTTCTTCCAGTATGCCCAAGGTAGAACTCTAGCGGGCGTCCGATAATCTCACCCACGGTCTGCCTAGGATTCATGGCAGTGTCGGCCATCTGGTATATTTTCTGGATTCGGCGCTTCTGCTCCTTGCTTCGGTCGGAGAGTTTTGGAGGTAGAGCCTCGCCTTCAAACAGCACTTCACCGCTCGTCAGTGGAAGCAGTCCGGTTACCACCCGGGCCGTGGTCGATTTGCCAGAGCCGGATTCGCCCACAAGTGATACGGTTTTTCCTCTTGGCACGCTTATATTGATGTCATGCAGAACCTTGTTGGCTCCATAGGCCGCATCAACGCCGCATATGTCGAGAATGGCGTCCTTTCCCTTTTCCTCTTCTTTTGACAGGGAGCGTACCGACCAGAGCGATTTTGTATACTCCATCTCGGGATGGGAAAGCATCTTCCGGGTTGCCGATTCCTCAATCTCCCTGCCATATCTCATTACCTTTATGTTGTCTGCCATTTGAGCGACAACCGCGAGGTCGTGAGTGATATATATGGCCGCCGTATTGAATTCATCAACGATTTTGCGCATTGCGGCCAGCACTTCAACCTGAGTGGTAACGTCAAGAGCGGTAGTGGGTTCGTCGAAAATTATAAGATCCGGACGCGGCGACATTGCCATGGCCGTCATGCACCTCTGGAGCTGTCCGCCGGATACCTGATGCGGATAACGGTCTCCTATATTGTCCGGATCGGGAAGCTGAAGCGTGGAATACAATTCACGGGCATCGTCTTTCGCCTGTTTTTCACCCATAACCCGCGCGCGTATTGCCGAGCGCGTTGTCTGATCAATCAGTCGATGCGCGGGATTAAAGCTAACCGCCGCGGACTGCGCGACATAGGTCATTCTTGTTCCCCAGAGACTTCTTAGCATTCCCTCTGAAATTTCGGTAAGCTCAATCCCGTCAAAATCTATGGAGCCTTGCGTGATGCGACAGCCTGGCTGCGTGAAGCCCATGGCGGCCAGACCAAGTGTTGATTTCCCCGCGCCCGACTCTCCAATCAGGCCGAGCACTTCCCCGCGATGCAGTGTAAGGTCCATGCCCCTGATTATTCGATTCCACTTTTCGTCTGCAAAACCCTCAATCCATATGTCGCGCATTTTCAGCAGCACGTTTCCATGTTTTTTACTCTTAGTGGTCATCGCGCAATCCGCTTGTTTGATGAATAAACCAGTCAACGATAAAATTAACCGCCACCGTAAGCAGCGCGATTGCGGCCGCAGGCAAAAGCGGGGTCAAACCCGCCTTTATATCGTAGGCGGCAAACTGAATGAGAGACGCGTTCTCGCGCACCATAGATCCCCAGTCCGCGGTGGGCGGCTGAATGCCCACTCCGAGAAAACTCAGCGCCGCTATTGTCAAAAAGACAAAACAGAACCTGAGTCCAAATTCCGCAACCAGGGGCGGCATTATGTTGGGCAATATCTCCCGCCGCATGATCCATCCAAGACGTTCCCCTCGCAGATAGGCCGTCTCCACATAATCCATAACCACAACATTCAGCGCAACTGAACGAGTCAGCCGAAAGACCCGAGTTGAATCCAGAACGGCGATGATGATGATAAGGCTGATAATGGATGG
Source organism: Roseovarius sp. (assembly GCA_026709325.1). Lineage (GTDB taxonomy): Bacteria > Pseudomonadota > Alphaproteobacteria > Rhodobacterales > Rhodobacteraceae > JAPOTF01. The sequence continues at coordinate 18,558 of JAPOTF010000073.1, read as the reverse complement.
CGGGAAAATCGACAGCAGCACCAGTGCGAAAATCAGACTCGGTATGGACATGAGCACATCCACGGCCCTTGACAGCAAATGATCCAGCCATGAGCGGCTTATGGCCGCGACAAGACCGAGTCCGCCTCCTATCAGAAAAGCCAGTATGGTTGTGAAAAGCGCTATCCCCACCGTGTTTCGGGCACCATATATTAGCCTTGAGAAGACATCTCGACCGATCTGGTCGGTGCCGAAAATAAACTCCGCGCTCCACGGCTCGTAGGGTGTCGGAAACACCTCCGCCTCTCCGTATGGCGCTATGAATGGTGCGAAAATCGCCACAAATATGTATATTGCAACAATAATCATGCCAAACCATGCGGTAATCGGCGCCTTTCCAAGCCCAATCATTGCCCGCTGATACCTGGTGCGTCTCGTGCGATGGGATCCAACTTCGCCCGCGGCAGTGTAGTTCTCGGAATTATCGGTCATCTTGGATGCAGCAGCCTCGGGTTGGTGACAATGCCGATAATGTCGGCAATGAGATTCAGCATAATGTAGGTGGCGGCGAATATCATCGCGCAAGCTTGAACAACCGGAATATCCCGACTTGTGACCGCGTCAACCATCAGCTGCCCCACACCCGGATAGACAAATACAACCTCGACAACGACCACGCCAACTACCAGGTATGCAAGATTAAAGGCAATCACGGTCGCGATTGGAGCCCATGCATTTGGCAGCGCGTGCTTTAGAATCACTTCTCTTGGGGGAGCGCCAGACAGACGCGCCATCTGAATGTAGGGGCTTGCCAAGAGGTTGATAATGGCCGCGCGGGTCATGCGCATCATGTGCGCAACTATAACAAGGGTGAGAGTCAAGGCCGGCAGCGCCAGCGTGTAGACGCGATCCCAGAATGAAATCGACGAGTCCACATTTGCCAGAGACGGAAAGACGGGATTGAGTGACGCCAGAAGCAATATAAGTATATAGGCAACAAAAAACTCCGGGAACGAAATGGTTGTCAATGCCGACGCATTGGCCACGCCGTCATAAATTGAATTGCGCCATAACGCCGTGGTAATCCCCATGATCAATGCAAGAGGAACGGCAATAACGGCAGCGTAACAGGCAAGGAACAGAGTATTCCACAGTCTTGGAGCGATGAGATCGGCAACTTCTCGCGACCGGTCCACTCCCGATGCGGCCCGACCGGAAAACGACGTTCCGAAATCTCCCGTCAAAACACCGCCGAGCCAGTCAAAATAACGTAAAACGGCAGGTTTGTCGAGACCAAGTTCGCGTCGGAAAGCGGCTTTGGTCTCCTCTGTTGCCGCCTGTCCCAGAACCGCCTCCCCAAAATCTCCCGGAAGCAGCTGAACAGCGGTAAAAATCACAACTGAAACAACAAACAATGTAACAACGCCCAATGCAAGCCGGTGCAGAACCGTCTTAACTACAGGATGCATTTTATTACTCCAAAACAAAACCTGCCGCAGCGGAGTCATCGTTCCGCTGCGACCATGATCAAAGGTACAGGTGCATCATGCCTAAACTATCACCGAGCACGCAAGCACGATCAACCAACTAGACGAACCACCAGCGCTCGCTCGCCTTCCGCCCGTCAAAATCCCAGTTCGTGGCGACATTTTCGTGATGGGCGAGATTGTTTGCCACTCCCTCGATATAATTCGCAAACATCGGGCATATGGTGCCGCCATCATCATTAACGAGGGCCTGGCACTCATGATACATTGCGCGCCTCTTGTCCATGTCCAGCTCCGCTCGAGCCGCCCTTACGAGCTCGTTGAAGCGAGCGGAGGCGTCGGTGCCCTTCCAGGCGGTGTCATTCCATTCGGTGTCATCCGTGTAGGCGGCGGCAAACATCCAGTCTTCCGTGGGACGTCCACCCCAGTAGCACGCGCTCCAGCCTTTTTTGTTCCAGACATTGGACCAGTAGCCATCTTTGGGTTCGCGCACAACTTCAATCTCAATGCCGCATTCGCCGGCCGAGTTGGCAATAAGCTGCGCCGCGTCGACAGCTCCCGCAAAGGCCGCTTCGGATGTGGACAACTGGATTTTTCCGGAATGACCCGATTTCATGTAATGGTGCCTTGCCTTGTCCGCATCGAACTCGCGCTGTTCGAGGTCGCCATTATGGAAGCGGTTCGCAGTTGAAATCGGATGGTCGTTGCCAAGCGCCCCGTGTCCCAGAAGAATTTTGTCGACAAGCTCCTGGCGGCGAACGGCAAATTTGAGCGCCATGCGCAGGTCGTAGTTGTCAAACGGTTCAATGTTGAGCCGCATCGGGAAAGTGTAGTGCAACGTTCCCGTTCCCTCCTCTATCCGCAGATTTGGCGCGCGGGAGAGAAGCGAGACGGTTTTGGGGTCGACGCGGTCAATGTGGTCGACGTCGCCGTTCATGACCGCATTCTGCCGCGCGGTGACATCTATGATCGAAAGCAGCTCAAAGGAGTCGAAATGTCCCGCACCCTCCTTCCAGTAATTCGGGTTGCTTGTGAACGTCGCCCTGACACCCGGTTCATAGCTGTCAATTGAAAAAGCGCCAGTGCCCACACCCCCGACAGGGTCAATCTTTCCGTCGATTGCCGGGAAAATTGGCATGTGGTAGTCCGAAACTATGAAGGGGAAGTCCGCATTTGGAGCTTCCAGCTCAATAACAAGCCGATTGGAGCCATCGGCCGTCATTGACACAACGGGAGCAAGAAGCCCCTTGACCGCAGATTTCGAATCTTCGCCCATGTGATACTGAAGGGATGCAATGACGTCATCTGACGTCATGGTTTTCCCATTGTGAAACTCGACACCGCCACGCAGATTGAACACCCATGTGGTCGCATCATCGGACTCATAGCTTTCCGCAAGTTCGGGGCGGAGTTGGCCATCTGGTCCAATCTCGGTCAGATGATTGGAATAGGCGTAAGTAACCGAAGATGAGAACCCGTTTTCGGAAGTCGCCGGATCAAGTGAATCCGTGGTTGAGCCATGTCCTGTTCCGACGCGATAGTGACCGCCTTTCCTGGGGGTCATTGCAAATGCCCTGTCCGCCAGCGACAAGGCTGTCGGCAGTGCCGCACCGGCGGCAAGTGTTCTCATAACGAACTGACGGCGGTCGATTTGGCCGTCAATTAGAAGCCTTCCCTGTTTCGCTAGATAAGTTTTCTTCATTGTATTCTCCCTAATGTATACCATGCAACCAAACCATGCTTGAAGTTGCGCTCATTGGGACGATGCCTCCCTGGACGGGAACGGCAGCCCCTGAATTTGGACAAACACGCCATTCACATTCACCGTAAAACACCGTCTCCCCAAGTTCGAGTGACTCCACTGTTATCCGCTTTATGACATGTTTTCAAGTCCAAATCAAGCGAGAGCCTGACCTGCAAAGTCATGTCCGCACACTATATAATGTATCCAAAACCGCCTTTACTGCCGCTTAAAGTCAATATATGGTATTTTGAGTCAAGCTCTAAAATAATTTTGACATTTCCGCGCCAAGACCGCCTTTCCCCCAGCCAAAACCGGAAATTGACGCATTACTCCATTCCCGCACCGATGCTACATGGAGCGGACGGCGCCCGGATTCCATGACTTCAATCCAATTCGCAAAACGTAAGTCCGAAAGGCGCGCAAATCCCCGGGAGAACCGCATCCGCACATTGTCATGTTAAGCACACGCTGATGTCGAGATAGTCCTCCAACACCATTTATTTCCGTTCACGCATATTGAAAAATGGCTTCAAAACAGCGGCAGATGCCGTTAAAACAAAAAAACGCTTCACAACAGCATAATAAATGGCTATTCTTTATCCAACAACAAGCGGACTGAACAAGTCGGCGCAAAATTGAGGCATGGAGTGGCGGCAACCATGAAAAGAGCATTAAAACAATCCGTTCATCACAGCGCAATGTTAATGGCGGCCATTATGTTAATGGCGGTCTTGTCTGTTTCCGCCAAAGCGGCGCAATACGCCGCAGTGGTGATGGATGCGCGCACCGGTAAAGTGCTGCATGCGCGAAGTGCCGACACGAGACTTCACCCGGCGTCGCTAACCAAGATGATGACACTTTACATTGCCTTTGAAGCCGTGGAAAACGGTGAAATCGGCCTTGATACCAAAGTGAAAATATCAAAACACGCCGCAAACGAACCCCCAAGCAAACTTGGCCTAAGGACAGGCCAGAGAGTCAAATTAAGATATCTCATCCGCGCGGCGGCCATAAAATCCGCAAATGATGCCGCAACGGCGATCGGAGAGGCGATTGAAGGATCGGAAGCGAAATTCGCCCGACGCATGAACCGCACGGCGAAAGCCATTGGCATGAAACGCACCACATTTAAAAACGCGCATGGTCTAACTGAAAGCGGGCATCTTTCCACGGCTCGCGACATGACCATCCTCGGGCGGCAACTGCTTTATGACTATCCCGAATACTACAATCTGTTTTCGCGCATCACGGCCCAGGCCGGATCGGCAAAAATACGCCATACCAACCGGAAGCTGCTTAGGAGCTATGATGGCGCCGACGGGATAAAAACAGGCTATACCCGCGCGGCAGGCTTCACTCTCACCGCCAGCGCCGAAAGAGGCGGCGAGAGAATAATCGCCACCGTTTTTGGAGGACGTTCGGTTGACACTCGAAACAAGCGCGTCATGGAGCTGCTTGACATGGGTTTTCAGCGCGCTCCAACCCGGGTTGCCGAGGTTGCTCCCGCAAAGCCACCCTATATCGGCAATGTGAGCATTGTACAACCTTCAACCCGAACGATTGCGCAAGCCGCGGTCCGAAAAAGCCTTCGCCCCCTTCTCCGTCCACATGCCGGCCAGTCGACCGAATCGGCTTCGGTTTTGGCTGCCGACAAAGACAGTTCCATAGAAGAGGCGTTAAGAGTTGCCCATGAAAACGCCGAGGATCCCGTTAAAGTGATCAAGCCGCAGCCAAGACCGGGCAATTTCGTGACAAGCAAAACGACTGCCGCAACTGAAGACGGCAAAACCCAGCGAGTCATCACCAGATTATCGGCATCCGGCGAGAGCGACTGGGGCATAAATGTCGGAACCTACAATACGCTCAATCAGGCGCGAAAGGTGCTTTTGCAAACGGCGCTCAATGAGGCGGAGACCCTTGACGGGAGCCTGCGAAAAGTCGTGCAGCACAAAAAGGGGTATGACGCAAATTTCATGGGAATGACCCAGCCAAATGCCGAATTGTCCTGTCAGCGACTTAAAGAAAAGAATTTCGCCTGTTTCCTGATTGAACCCGGCTCGGGCGCGTAGAGTCCGAATGTCAGCGGACTTTACCGCCTGCGCTCCTGATTTCCCTCATAAGCAAGCGGGTAGCCTTGCTTTTTCCCGGATGAGAAATTTGATTTCGCTACTGCTTGATTTTCAGCAGAACCGGCTCCAGACCATCTATCGCGCCTTCAAGAACGCTTCCCCTGCGAATCGGTCCCACCCCTGCAGGTGTCCCGGTCATGATCATATCTCCAGGCATCAGTCGATAGAAACCCGACAAATGCGCCATTATCTCCGGAACCGGCCATACCATGTCTGAAAGGGCGGCATTTTGCACCACTTCCCCGTTGTGTCTCAGAGTAATGCGCTGGTTTGCGATTTCACCGAAACCGCGCGCCGGGGTCAATGGTCCGACAACCGCCGAATTCTCAAAATCCTTGCCCAGATCCCATGGACGACGCTTTTCCTTGGCGTCGGATTGCAGGTCCCGGCGCGTGAGATCAATCCCGCAGCCGTATCCGAAAACCGCATTCATTGCTCCAGAGGCGGCGGGTTCCTCCAGTTTGCCGCCAATGGCCACGACAAATTCCATCTCGTAATGGCAGTTTTCGGTTCCTGACGGATAGCTGATTTCCGCACCTCCGGAACATAGAGAAAAGGCCGATTTGGTAAAATAGAATGGCGCTTCGGGATCAACCTCGCCACCCATTTCCGCGGCATGCTCGGCGTAGTTTCGCCCAACGCAAAATATCCGCCTAACCGGAAACAGCCGTTCGTCTCCGGCAATTCTCAATGCTGGAACAGATGGAATATCGAACATGTAACCGTCTGTCATTATGCACCCATGCAATTTTTCACATTTTCGATCAGTCATATCTCTTCGGCGCCATGTATTCCATCTGCAAGCGGTGGCAATGTCAACCATCACCACTGTAAAAAATTATCGGAATGTTTTTTGCGATCAGGTCAACCCGTTGCAGAACATGAATAAAAAACTGGCGGGAATTACTGCGGAACCTGCAGTAATTCCCGCCTGTTCTTGACAGGGGCTGCGCGAACGGGCGAGGTTAGACGGGTGGGGTCGGCCAGCGGATGATAATTCCCAGGATCACAACCGTTGCGATGAACAGGCCGATCATCCAGCGCTGGTTCTCCTTCTCGCGTTGCACGGCCTGATTCTCGCGCTTCTCCGCGTCCGTTCGAAATCCTTCCAGCGTTGCGCTCAAATCAGCTTTCATGATCTCCATGTCCTTCTTTACGAGCGCCAATTGATGTTCCAGCGCACGGGTGTCGGGCGTATTATCCATCTTCTCACCCTAAGCTCCGATCGTGCGGAGTCAACGGCCTTGAGGTGGTCAGCGGTAATTCCCGCCAGCTTTTGTTTTTCGCAAACCATGCCTTCTTCCATGAAAAAACTGATGTTAAATGATTTTTTTGACGCACGGGTCTACAAATTCCCGCAAAACCAGACTTCTCAAACGGGATTTTTAAAAAAGTTGGACAGGCAGGGCCTTGCAGCGCACAACAAAAATTGGGTAATATAGATTTATGCAAAAAATATTGCAAAGGAGCGGGCGGAATGCCGCCAGATCCGCGGGAACCGGAGAAACGCGCGGCCTGAACCGGAGCTGGAAGACATTGCGGCGATTGGCCGGTTCAGTTTTAAGGCGATCCCGCGGCAAAGCCGAAAATCCGAACGACGCAGGGGAACTCTGGCGGCGGACCCTGACGCATGGCGGGAACCGCTCGAGTCATATGCATGCGCAAACCCGCGCCCGCCATTGGCCGCGGCAGCCGCCATCGGGGTTGCCGAACACCTGTTAGCCGAGATCCCGGACGGGGTTCCGATAGCGGTATCGCACACATCCCTTCCGGAAAATTTCACCAAATTTGATGTGCCGCGGAGTTGCCCTTCACAAACCGGTATCTGGTCGCCGAGGCGCTTAAACAAACCGGAGGATTGCCTATGGGGATTGGGCGCAACCAGACCTTGTATCTGAAAACAGAAACGCAATGATATTCAAGCATCGGCAATGGCATATTTGAGTCATTGCGATTTTCCACTTATGGCCGTTCCTCATAGAAAATGTCTGGCGTCTTCACGTATTTCGAGAGTCGCGCCATCAATCACGCCAAAAGCAAGGCCAGCGTTGCCGTGCAGGTTTTCCCGCATTTAGCCATTTGCAAGCCATTTCCACATCGAAGCGACCTTTTCGCAAATTTGCGCCTTTTGGATGCATGGCTTCCATGATGGCGACCGCGGCCTCGTCGAAACGGAAAAGTCCGCCTTGGCCTGGGAGAGGCATCTGGCGTTTTTGCAGTGACTGGCGCGTCACTTCAGGCCGTTTTGCCACGTCAGCAAGACTCACAGGTCGAGACGTACTTCCTTCGCGCAGCAAAGAGCCTGCCGGAAGCTTTTTTGCATCGCCCGCGCCGCATCGAGTGTGGCTTCTTCCACATGATCATTGGCAACATCCAGTTCGACCCCGATCATACCCGGCACGGCAGTGCCGACGATGGCATCCTCAAAGCCTGCCTTTAATACGGCATCCGCTATTTCAAATTCATCATGTTCACCTTCGGGAAGAGCGAAGACCGGTTCAAATTCCATTTCCGCCATGTAATTCATTCCCCTGCATGTCATTCGACCCCTGCATGTCATTCGACCTTTGCGCAGCCTGGCGCCTTTATTCCAGGTTTTCGCGTAAAGCCGCTCGGATTACCGGGGGTCGACCAGAAACTCATCTGGCAAAATTTACCGCACCGGCAGACTTTGTTGCCAATTGGGCAACGGACGAAATCCCAACAATTGCCTTTCCCGCGCCGAAGAACAACCCTCCACCCCAAGGTTTAATGTTCACGCGGCACATCCTCGATTTCTTTTGACTTGCGAGACTTTGGAGACATTATCCAGCCTTCCGAATTAAGTTGTCAGATGACGGTTTTAGAGCGAGTTTGGCGGAGCCTCGACAGGCCGGTTTCGAGAAACATGGCAAGTTCTCATGAGGGGAACTGTCTGCTTCTGGCGTCTTTTATGGATTTCGGCTACGTATGGGAACACATCTCCTCGAGCAATCCCGTTACGAACAATCCGGGACAATCCATGAAATTCAAGCGGTTTGCAATTTACTTCACGCCGGCGCCAGGGCCATTCGCGGACTTTGGCTCTGCCTGGCTTGGCTGGGATGCGGATAAAGGCTTGGCACCGCCCGCTCCCGATCTCCCCGACCTGCCCATGTCATTGGAGGAAATTACGAAAACGCCACGCAAATACGGTCTGCATGCAACTGTCATGCCCCCATTTCGCCTTGCATCGGGCCATGAGGAAAGCGAAATCGAGGCGGCGCTGGAGGAATTCTGCTTTAAACACGGTCCGGTTGCGATTGACAGGCTGAAAACAATGCGAATGGGCCGGTTTCTCGCTCTCGTCCCTCATGAACGGAACGACCGCCTGAATTCCCTGGCCGCGGCCGCGGTTGAGGGCTTTGACGCTTTTCGGGCTCCGCCGGCGGAATCTGAAATCCTCAAGCGCGGTTCCGGCGGCCTTTCGGCAAACCAGCGCAAAATGCTGGAACTATGGGGATATCCATATGTAATGGACGAGTTTCGCTTTCATATCACACTTACCTCGAAACTGCCTGAATTTCAGATTGAAAGAATCGGAAACGCCATTGAACCGCTATTTGAATCCCGTCTGCCGCAACCGTTTGAAATTGACGCTCTAAGCCTGACGGGAGAGTCTCTGGATGACAGGTTTCATTTAATTCGCCGCTGCAAACTGTCCGGCGTCAATTCCCCGGATTCAAACACCTGATCCTGCCATGAAGAGATTTACGAATCTCTGCCTGGCCTCGGGAAGCGGCTTGTCCCCCCTTGCCCCGGCAAAGTGGCTGCGAAGAAAATGGCCCGTCACTTTTAGCGACGCGGCCACTTCCGTGTCGGGGGCTTCACCCAGTCCAATCATGCAGGGCGGCAGAGGGAGCAGTCGGTTCGCCCATTTCCCCGCCCCCTCCCGGGAGACCGCCCTTCCAGTACGAGGCGAAATGAAACCCGGAACGCCTGCCCCGGGCCCAAGAACCGCGCAGGAATCAAGATCCAGCCCATATCCAAGATGTTCCAGAAGAGCCATCTCCCATTGCATGTATGCCAAAGGCCAGATGTCGGATTGCCCCAATATTTCAAGGAGTGCGCAGGTTTGGGCATACAGGCCGGGATACCCCTGCCGTTCGGGCAGACAGAAAAGAAGCAGCGAGGAAACCGCGTTAAGCCCGGCAAGCGCCATGCGGTCGTTTAAGACAACGGCCATTCGCGATGTCTCAAGCTCGACGGAGTATGCTCCAAGATGATCTTCGAGTCGCGCCTTCCAGGTTATGTCCAGCAAGGCTCCGGGTTGCAGCACCGGCGCCATTTTTCGAGATGCGCCCCCATGTACAAGGCCGGCGTATTTTCCGCGCTCGGATGTAAACACCTCAATTATCGCCGCATGCTCGCCGTGCGCGCTGCGTTTAAGAAGCAGACCCTTGTCACGCCACTCCATGACTGGACCTGCATGGGCGGTTTTCGGCCAAAAACGAAATGACGATGCCGTTTCCGAAATGTGTTGTCACGTTGTCCGCCGCTCCAGTTGCGGTCTTTCGTTTAAATGGAGTGTCCATCGGATGCGATTTGAAAACATAACGCCAAAAAAATCCCTTTGGCGGTTTTAGGCATATCCGGTTCGCCATTTTGATCCGCCGTATGGACCGGACCGGAAAGCCGGATTTGGAACACCGGGCGGCATACGCCAAAAACGTCCGACAAGACGGTGATTTAATCCATATTCTATTCTCCATGTCCCGGTTCATCAAGCATGTGTCTTCCCCGACGATCCTCAACCTCTACAACCCAGAGGTCCGGGTCAAAGTTTCGCTGGCGCGCAATGGCCCTTCCCAGATCGGCCTCGTCTCCCTCGGAAAGGACATCCCAGTGTCTCATGCCCGTTAGAGGATTGTAAACGCGCTGGAAAAGCTTCGCCTTTCCGTCAAGCGTGTTCAGTTTGACCAGCACGGCTCCCGCGCCGTTGTCGCCATGATGAACAACAAAGGCCGGAATATCGGCAACCCGCAGTCTCCGGATGTAGGCGTCCACCCAAAATTTCGCGGTTAACGCGCTCACGTATTGCCATCCTTGAAATCAAGACCCATTTCGGAATAGCGCTCCGCTTCATCCTGCCACCCCGGACGCGCCTTCACCCGGCAGAAAAGATGCACCTTGCGACCCAGGAGCGTCTCCAGTTCCTCGCGCGCCGTCCGGGAAATCGCCTTTATCGTTTCGCCCTTTTTACCCAAAACAATCCCTTTATGACCATCGCGGCCGACATATATCACCTGATCCAGTCTTGCCGAACCGTCCTTCCGGTCCTCCCAGTTAACCGTCTCCACGGTCAAATTATAGGGAAGTTCCTGATGCAATCGGAGCGTCAGCTTTTCCCGCATGATTTCAGCGGCGATCACGCGCATCGGAACATCGGCAATCTGGTCCTCGGGATAACACCACGGGCCTTCGGGAACCGTGTCTCCAAGCCAGCGTCTCAGATCGTTCACCCCTTGTCCCTGTTCAGCCGAAATCATGAAGGTTTCGCAAAAATCAAAGCTTTCGTTAAGCTTTTTCGCGAGAACCAGCAGTTTTTCGGGTTTCACCTTGTCAATCTTGTTGATGGCCAGCGCCACCGGCTGCCGTTCCCTCATGCCCCCAAGCGAACCCAGAATTTTCTCGACACCCGCTGTCATCCCGCGATGCGCCTCAATCAGCAATACGACAACGTCCGCATCCGAAGCGCCGCCCCAGGCCGCGGCCACCATTGCCCTGTCAAGCCTCCGTCTCGGATTAAAGAGGCCAGGTGTATCCACAAACACAAGTTGACTGTCTCTTTCAGCAACCACGCCGCGAATTCGCGCGCGCGTGGTCTGCACCTTGTGAGTGACGATCGAGACCTTTGCCCCGACCATGCGATTCATCAACGTTGATTTTCCCGCGTTAGGCTCTCCAATCAAGGCGACAAAACCGGCTCGCGAAGTCATTTACCCGTTTAATATCCCAAATTTGACAATTCCGGGGTTTAATACCCGCTTTTTGCGCCCGTTGCCACACGGTTCAACCTTCCGCCTGAATTTATTCGGCATTCGGGCTTCCAGTTGCGGGTCGGGCGGTTGACCGTCACATCGCTTGTTTTTACATTGCTCTCATGGCCAATCTCAAAAAGCAGCTTCGAAATGTCGCCTTTGGCGGAAACTGGTCGGAAGACATTCCGGCGGAAGAAGAACTGCGGCGCGCAATCAATGTGATGGAAAAGACGGCGAAGGAATGTGCCGAGCGCGACGGACGAAACGAGGAGCTCATGGAGGCAATTCACCATATCCGCCGAAACATGGGAAATCGACAGGGGCTTTGCGAGTCGTTTCTGCGGGCGCTGAGCAACGAAAATCCGAATCTGCGGCGGATGGAGGCAAAGCGCATTGCCCGACTGATCCGCAACTTGGCGAACATTTAAACCGATGTGTCATCTATACGCCAACATGGCCACTGCGGACTCTATGCGGCGCCATTTTCTGGTTGAAGCGGATAACGCGGTCATTGGCAATGCGCGGCCTCTTCCGGCAATTCATCCTGGTTATGCGGCGCCGGTTCTTCGCATGTCTGATAACGGCAGGCGTGAACTTGTCGAAATGAACTGGGGATTTCTGACCCCAAACTATTCGAAGCGGGACGGTTCGCCGATTAGACCGCGAACATGGAATAACGCCCGGGATGACAAACTGCTGTCCAGCGAACTTTGGAGGTCCAGTTTCCATTACCGCCGGTGCCTTATTCCGGCAACTGGCTATTGCGAGACCAAGGGAAGAAAGCCCGCGGAATTCCACTGGTTTGGCATGCAGGCGGACAATCCGGATATGCGACCGCTGTTTGCGCTTGCGGGCATGTGGAGAATGGAAAGCGAGATGTTGCACGGAAGCGGCGAAAGCGGTTTGCGCCACACAATGGTGACGACCAATGCAAATGAGCTGGCCAGACCAATACACGCCAAAGGTCGAATGCCCGCAATTGTGTCGCCAGACGACTATGAGACATGGCTTTCGGGTACCGTGGATAGGGCTTTGCGACTTCTTAAGCCCTTCCCTTCAAGTGAAATGCGAATCACCCTTCATGGCTTTGATCAGCGCGAAGATCCGGCCTTTTCCTGAATTCACGGCGGCAGAGTGAAATCAGGCGAAAAGAATCAGCACACCGTTTTGAATCTTCTGACGATTTCATCCAAAACTTCACCAGGAGGGCGAAGCCACCAGTTGGCCGCCGAAAAAATCTCCACTTCGCATGGGCCATCATATCCAGACCCTTCAACCCATTTGCGGATTGACTTCAAATCAGCCACGCCATCACCCATCATGCCACGGTCCAGAAGCATGTCACTGGTATCTTCAAGCCAGTCGCAAAGATGATATCCAAAAATTCTGCCACTGGCCCGACCAAGGCTTTCCTCCAGATTCGCATCCCACCAGACATGATAGACATCAACGGCAATCCCCACGTTTTCACATCCGGCGATATCGCAAACCGATATGGCATCCTGAACAGTCATTATGCATGTTCGGTTGCCGCCAAACATGGGGTTGAGCGGTTCAAGCGCCAATTTGACGTTTCTGTCAGCCGCATAAGGCGCAATCGCGGCCACACGGTCAGCCAGTATCCTCTGACTTTCCAGAACCCCTTTGGATTCCGGTTGGGAACCTCCGGTAACGATGGTCAGGATCTCGGTGCCCAGTGCGGCCGCATCATCAACGGAACATCTTATATCATCCATCGTCCCAGCATCCCGCCCCGTGATATAGGGGGTGCGGCATAATCCCGTGACCTGCATTCCGGCATTGCGCACCCGGCGACCTATTTCATGGGCCCTGCCCCCAAGTTCGCGACGCCAGAAGGTAATCCCGCCGTAACCTCGCGCGGCGCATTCATCAACAACCTGCTCGGGAGACAATCCGGCACCAAAGCCATCAAGATTATGGCCCAAAGTCGCCGTATTTAGAGACAACGCCAATATATCATCGGAAAAATCGCGCATCATCTATTCCACGCCGTAAATTTTGAGCAACGATCTCATTCTCTCAACTGCAAGGTCGGGTTGCCGCAGCAATCCGCATTCGTCGGACATCTTGAATATTTCAGCAAGATGCGGCAGTGATCGCGAAGCCTGGGCTCCATTTAGCATTGCAAAATGATTTTGAAACCCGTTCAGCCAGGCCAGAAACACCACACCCGTCTTGTAGTATTGCGTCGGTGCCCTGAATATATGTCTTGCAAGCGGGACCGTGGGGTCCAGAACGGCATGGAATCCGGCAACATCCCCTTCCGTCAACCGCGTCACCGCCTGCGCGGCCGCCGCGGCAAGGGGATCAAAAATGCCCAGCAGCGCATGGGAATATCCAATTTGATCACCGGCTATCAGTTCAGGGTAGTTAAAGTCATCGCCGGTATACATTTTAACGCTGCCGGGAAGTCGACGGCGCATTCTGATTTCCTTGTCCTTGTCCAGCAGGGAAATTTTGATCCCGTCGATCTTTTTCTCATTGGCGGCGATTATGTCCAGCAGCACCTCCATTGCGCCGCCAAACTCCTTCACGCCCCAGTAGCCGGCAAGCGCGGGATCAAACATGTCTCCCAGCCAGTGCAAAATAACGGGATGTTCACATGCCTCCAGCATCTCGCTGTAAATTGCAAAATAGTCATCAGGTCCGGACGCCACCCGCGCAAGCGCGCGACTTGCCATTAAAATTACCCGCGCATCAAGTTTCTGGACAGCGTCAAGCTGCTTGAAATAAGCTTTTCTGACATCATCAAGCGAACGGGCGTCCCGGGGATGCAGGTGGTCGGTTCCCGCCCCGTTGGCGACTCTCGCATCCGGCAATGCCTCTCTAGTGCGCCGGATAAGTTCATATGCCCCGCTCCAATCAAGACCCATTCCCCTTTGAGCGGTGTCCATTGCCTCCGCAATTCCCAATCCCAAATCCGCAAGATGAATGCGAAAAGCCAGCGTTGCCTCCCAGTCAATGGCAGCCGGACCATGGGGATCGGAGTCTGAGAGCGGGTCTGACACGACATGCGCCGCAGAGTAGATTATTCGCGATGACGATTCAGTCAAGGGCGTTGCATCTATCCGCGTTCCGACCAACTGGTGGGCGTAAAGTCTGCCATTTTTATCGGGAAGTCTGATTTTCATTTTTAAGATCCCTGTCATCTTCAAGCTGTTGCCGGGCTTTTAGAAACGCGAAACCAGCATGCCCGCATCTGCCGATATTACCTGGCCTGTTGTGTATGGCAGACGACCGCATGCAAGGCTCGCTATAATTTCACCCATGTCACGTGGCGTGCCAATGCGCGGAAGCAGAGTAAGCCCGTCTTTGGAGCGCTTTTTGTACTGTTCCATAACGGGTGCCGTCATATCCGTTTCAATCAATCCCGGCTGAACGTCGTAAACGTGGATATCTTCGCCTCCAAGCCTGACGGCAAATGTCTTCGATATCATCGCCGCCGCCGCTTTGGAGGCGCAATATTCGGCTCTGGGCACAGCCACCGCATTGGCATTTGAAGATGTAACATTCACAATGCTGTAGAACAGATCGGGGTTTCTTTTTCGGTCAAGCAACCGTTTTGAAAACGCCTGACAGAGAAAAAACATGGCTTTTGCATTTACATTCATGCAGCGGTCATAGCTGCTCTCGCATACTTCAAGCGGGTCGCCGCGCCGCGCAACCCCGACACCTGCATTGTTTACAAGTGTGGTTAGCGGTCCAATGTTGCGCTCGATTTTTTCAAGATGACTCTCATGCAATGAGATGTCCGAAACATCAAAGCAGGCTTTGCAGACCTTTACGCCAAATTTCCCCATCTCTATGACGGCGGATTTAAATTCCGCGTCTTCGACAGGTCCGTTAATCGCAACGGCAAATCCGTTTTTGGCCAATTCAACCGCCACGCCAAAACCAATTCCGCGCGTGGAACCGGTTATCAAAGCCGCCCGTCCGCTCATGTCATTGCCCCATTTTTAAGCAATTCACGCGAGATTATCATACGCTGAATTTGATTTGTGCCCTCGTAGATCTGACAGATTTTCGCATCTCTGTACAATCGCTCCACTTCAAATCCCCTTATATATCCCGAACCGCCAAAGACCTGAACGGCATCGGAGGTGCGCGCGACGGCCATGTCGCCTGCAAAGCACTTTGCCATTGAACAGGCCATTGTCGCATCATGGCCGTCATCAAGTTTGACCGCTGCATCCGCCACAAGCAAGCGCGCGGCTTGAATATCCTTGGCCATATCCGCCAGCAGCCATTGAACCCCCTGGAATTCCGCAATGGGGCGGTTGAACTGCTTGCGGGTTTGGGCATAATCAACTGCCGCCTCCAGTCCGGCCTGCGCAATGCCAACCGCAAGGGACGCTATTCCGACTCTACCTTTGTCCAGAACACTCATCATCATATGGAATCCCCGCCCTTCCATTCCGAGGAGTGCATTTGCCGGCAGATGGACATTGTCAAAATCCAGTGCGCCAACCTGGGAGGCGCGCTGACCCATTTTACGTTCCTTCTGACCGCGGCTGACGCCATCTGAATGCAAATCGACGATAAAAATCGACATTCCCCTGTGACCCGCATTCTTGTCTGTAACCGCAAGTACGAAAGCAAGGTCGGCAATCGGCGCATTATGTATCCATATTTTGCCGCCATTCAACCGCCAGCCATCTCCATCGCGAGAGGCGGTTGTTCTGATTTGCGAAACATCCGTTCCAGCCTCAGGTTCCGTAATGCAATACGCAACAAGCGTTCTAGCCGTCATGACATCCCCTAGGCGGGCCAGCTGCTGAGGTGTTCCATGTTTAACGAGCAAGGTGGCGATCAGTTCAATCAAACCGCATTGATCTGCAACTGAAGCGCAACCCCGGCTTAGCTCCTCCATGACGACGGCATAGGCAAGAGTGTCCAAACCCGGACCACCTAGAGATTCCGGCACGCATATGCCAAACAATCCAAGTTTTCCCATCCGAAGATACAGTTCCCGCGGAAAAACCTCATCTCGGTCCAGTTCTTCAGCAATTGGCCTTATTTCGCTTTCCGAGAATTTTCTGACCAGAGTCTGAAGGCCGGCATGTGTTTCAGATAGTTTCATCAGCCATACCCAAATACTGTTGAATTAAAGCCACTGCGGATCGTCAAAAACTCAAGGCGCATCCTTTAATCCCGCGGCATTTAGCGCGGCGCGCGCGCAGGCAAGATCTTCGTGATCTTTTGCGCCCGAAACCCCGATACCGCCAACACATGCTCCACCATCGTAAATCGGCAGCCCGCCTGCCCATGTCAGCAATCTCGTCCGCGTTCCCACACCTAAAGACAGTGTTGGATGACTTGCCATGCGTTCGCCAAATGATTGAGTGTGACTTTGCAGTGTTGCCGCCGTATAGGCTTTGTCAATTGCAAATTCCACTGCTGGAAGAACCACATTGTCTGTTCTCAGAAATGCCAGCAACCCACCTGAACGGTCGCATACTGCCACTGTTATGTCCCAGTCGCCTGCTTTGGCATGCTCAATCGCCGCCATTGCCAGAGTCAGCGCGGTCTTGGCCGATATCTCCCTGCGTTCGACAAACATGGGCTCGTTCCTTTACTATTGAGGCAACAGTTCCTATCGTTATTGCTGCATAGTGACTTACAGGAGTGAAAATGCAACCGCACCACAAAAACAAGTTTGGACGAACTAATCTTTATGTAACGGCATTTGGATTTGGCACGGCCCCGGTGGGCAATATATTTCACGAGATTAGCGATGCGACATCGGACGCGATGTTCCAGCATTCCTGGAATGCGGGCGTTCGATTCTACGATACGGCGCCAATGTACGGGCATGGGCTTTCCGAACTGCGTACCGGCCATTCTCTTCGATGGAAGGACAGAGACGATTATGTTCTGGCCAGCAAGGTGGGGCGCGTCCTAAAACCCGCCCGAAAAGCCGATATCAGTTATGCGCCCTGGACCAATGCGGGCCGCTTCACGATGGAATTCGACTATTCCCATGATGGGACAATGCGCTCTTTCGAGGACAGTCTCCAGCGACTGGGTCTGGAGCATATCGATATTCTCTTTATTCACGATATTGACAGATTTACGCGTGGCGATGAACAGCCCGCGGTATTTGAAACGGCAATGGACACGTGCTGGAAGGCTTTGAGCGATTTGCGCGACCAGAAGTTGGTCAAGGCAATCGGTGTTGGCGTCAATGAATGGGAAGTTTGCCATGCCGCGCTTGAACGCAGGGATTTTGACTGCTTCCTTTTGGCAGGGCGATACACGCTTCTTGAACAGGATGCCCTTGACGGGTTTCTGCCGCTTTGCGAGGAGCGAAATGCCGCTGTTGTTGTCGGGGGAGGATTTAATTCGGGAATTCTCGCAACCGGCGCAATACCCGGAGCCAAATACAATTATTCGCCGGCTCCGGCGGATATCATGGACAAGGTTGCCCGCATTGAGGCCGTCTGTCGCGAGCATGATGTCCCGCTTCCGGCCGCGGCCCTTCAATTTGCGGTTGCGCACCCGGCAATACCAACCTTTATGGCCGGCACGCGCACTGTTGAACAGCTTGAACAGAATCTTGCATGGTTTACCCATCCCATACCATATGATTTCTGGGCCGCTTTGAAATCCCTAGGCCTTATTAGAGAGGATGCGCCTGTACCATGATGGATACGGCAATGCGCGAACCGCTTAAACCGGGCTTTTACGGACTGTCTGATTTATTGATAGGCGATTATTTCGAGACGCCGTCTCATACTGTCACTGCGGAGGATATAGACAACTTCGCCGATCTCAGCGGTGACAGGTTTGCCATTCACATGAGCGACGAAACGGCTCGAAGCTATGGTTTCACCGGTCGCGTTGCACATGGTCTTCTGGTTCTTTCCATTATTGACGGCTTGAAGAATCAATCCGAGGCTCAACTTGACGCAATTGCCTCTTTGGGCTGGAACATAAGATTCTCGTCACCGGTGCTGATTGGCGACAGGATTCAATCAACAATCACCATTGCCGAGTTGCGAACAACATTAAAATCCGGTCGCGGCATGGCAACACTTGATATCTCCGCAACGAATCAGAACGGTGCAGTTGTTCAAGCTGGACAAAACATGCTGATGATGAAAACATATACCCGTGCAGATGCAAGGTCTTGCACCGGAGCACATCAATATTCGTAATGACCTGGTCAATGCCATCTCGCTGGATTATATTCGCAGGGT
>JAPOTF010000078.1 GCA_026709325.1 Roseovarius sp. | reverse complement strand
TTTTTTTTGCCGCACAGGTATAAAAATTCCTGCAAAGCCAGACAAAAAGTCTACAAAAAAATTCAAAAAACCTTGTAAGCCATTGAATAATTTAATGAAAAAAAATTAGCGGGAATTACTGGCTGGATTGCATCTTCGTCCCGTGCTTCACGGAGAAATGGCCCCGGCAGTCGCGGCAACGATACGGCATGGGCTTGCGGTTCTTTTCCTCGCGCGTGTTGGTCGAACCGCAATGCGGGCAGAACCGGCCTTCCGACCAGCGCTGATCTTCAAACCACTTTTCGGCGGCGTCGTCATCCGGGAACATCTTGAGCAGCTGGATGACGGTCAGGCCTTTCCTGTAAGAACGTCCGGGTGCTTTGTGTGCCATGCGAACCGTCTCCTGCGCTATGGCTAACATATAGTGATAAAATCAGGCGGCGTCAAGAGATTTTGGCTAGTTAAGCGTATAATTCCGAAATCAAAGGGAGCGCCGCCAGGGAAAAGAAAGGTTGAGTGATGGGCTTGCAGTGCCGAACCTTCCGGTCGGGGAGCTCGGCGGCCAAGGCTCCAGCCGGATGCCCATGCCAGAAAACCGGTTATTAAGGATATCGTTCCCTGATTTCAGTCGAATAATCGACTTCAGTGCAATAATATGGATGGGATCCATGTTTCGGTAAGGCATGCCTTACCTTTTGGTATCGGGAAGTGCCAGCAACAGCTGTTCCAGCACAATTTTGGCGTTATCGGCGGCAAGTTGAACGAAAGTTTCATACTGGCTATCGCCCGGCTCCCCGCCGGCAAGGTCGGACAGGCTCCTGACGGCCAAAAAAGGCACTTCATTCACATATGCGACATGCGCAACCGCTGCACTTTCCATGTCGAGAACCCGTGCCCTGAATGTGCGATAGGCGTATTCGCGAAATGCCTTGTTGTCGACAAATGCGCCACCAGACACCCCTGAACCGCCAACCTCGACCTTTGGCCTGTGTCTAAGACAGACATCTGCGGATGCGCAGTTTTTCAAATCTATGCTCGGCGCGACGGCGCGGGCGGCTTCAAGTCCCTTCTCATCGACTGGAAACCAGAATCTGGTCTCGATTTCGTTTGATCCGGCCCGAAGCACCGTCAGCGAGCGTGGATGCATCATGCCAAAATTTTCAAAGCCATATTCAAAAAATGGCAGCGTTAGATAACCATTGCCGGTATCTCTGGCAAACAGAGCTTCAAGATACTGGCCCCACTGGTCGGCGATGATGACATCCCCAATATTCAAATTCGGATCAACCCCGCCGGCAATGCCCGAGAATATAATTCGCTCAATGTTGAAGTGATCAAGCGCGGTCTGAGTTGCCATCGCCGCATTCACCATGCTGATTCCGCTCTGAAACAGCACCGTACGCTTTCCGTATAGATTTCCGGTCGTAAATTCAATGCCGTTAACTCGAGCTGATTCCGCATCTTCCAGGTCTTCCAGCAGGCCAGCCAGTTCAGGGGCAAAAGCCGACATGACGGCAATCCGCGACTCTTCAAGAAAACGGCTTTTCTCGGAAGCTCCTGAAGACGGCGCGGGAACCGCAAAGAGCAAGGCCATAACCAATGTAAAAAAGCCGGGCAATCCGAGTGCCGGCGTAATTCTCAGTATAAAAAACGGCATAAAACCCCTCTGTATT
The DNA here is from genome assembly GCA_026709325.1 of Roseovarius sp. GTDB lineage: Bacteria > Pseudomonadota > Alphaproteobacteria > Rhodobacterales > Rhodobacteraceae > JAPOTF01. The sequence goes on along the minus strand of JAPOTF010000078.1, from coordinate 25,484 downwards.
TGCATTGCTCCATGTGGAATTTGCTTAATCTTAAAGTGTTCCAGTCCGGAGTGTGTAGCCAATATAGCTGTCATGGGATCGTTCTCCGCGATTTGTGCGTGAGTGTCAAGAACTTGCATATGGCCGATGGGCCAATCCCGTGCCTCGACAGGATATGACGGCAAGCTGATCGTTTACAGGGCATCAAAATTGCCGTTTTTTACCCATTGTCAACATGGCAGTTCTTCTCCGACATCCCCATTCTCCACAACGGCCGGTCAAAGCGATTCTGGCCATAAAATGCCTCCCCGGAAAATGAAAAGCGCGGAACAACCCAATAACCCGCCCTAAGCAAATCTTGCTGATGGTCTTGAAGCAATTTTCGGAGATGTTCTCTTTGACTCAAAACTGCCGATTCCAGACATTGAATGAATAAACCGGCACCCTCTGCCACCTCTGCAAGACACGAGCCTTGTCCGAATTCACGGTTTGGCCATTCCAGATTAAATGCATTATATTTGATTCCCCCATTGTGCGCCCGCGTCCAGTTCAGAAAGATAATATGGCGGCGGCAAACAAGCTTCGCCCCATCCTTCAATGCCGCAATCGGTTTCAACTTTTACAGCCGTGACCTCCAGATCTGGATCAATCAGCCGACTGGGCGACATTGGAGGTAAGTTCCATGCCAGCAGCTATGGTCGTGGAATGGATTAAAATCCACTTTATCCAATCATTTAAATTGCCTTTTCAACATTGAAACGCCGAGTCCGGATTGAGGAGAACGCTTCCTTTGTCAAATGCATGATTGAACAATCCAGCTGATATCGGGTGCGAGACGCGGCAGCCCAAGCCCGCACGATGCCCGAACTGGCTTCAGTCTCAATAAATTCACAAGGCTCCGCTCGCAATTGAAACATCAGGAACCGACGCGATGTCGGAGTCAATCCGTCCGCCATCTTCTCGTCCCCGATCTGCAAGCAGGAGAATGTGGGACCGCTTGCGCCGCGAAGGGGTGCCCATGCCGCCGTCCACAATCTCGCGAAGGTGCTTGCGCTCCTCGTCTGCGGGCCTGACTTGACATGTATTTCCGCCTGACGGTTTGGTCATTGCATTGTTCATGTGATCCCGAAACTTCGGCTTTCATCGCAATCGACATGGAAGGGAATAATGCAAAAGAGAGACATTAAACGGGTTTTATTGCTTTTATCCGGTTGAACAGCATGGATGCGCGAGGCAAAAGATGCAGCCAGGCTGTCAAACCGGCGGGCAAACAACCATTTCAATGCTGGTGGAGCACCAGACTTACCGGTTGCAGTAACCGAGTTGGTCGCCTTCCCACCCAAATCGGATGGCGAGGATGGTCAGGTCACCGAACAGGTCCTGGTCGTCTCAAAATGCGGCAGAGATGCCGCCCTTTTTCGTTACGCCAGATCGCCATCGACACCGGACATCCTTACGGATTGCGGCAAATGTCTGGAATGAGTCCATACCTGCCGGGGCCGCAACCGCGAAACCTTGTTAGTGCAAAAAAATCGGCCTCTTCGGGAATGCCGAGAGCCACCATTGGCCGGTTTGGATGGTTGCCGCATCGTGGCGCCGCGAAGCAGACCTTCGCCTATTTCGCCAGATAGCTCCTGAGGGTCGCTTCGAGGCCAATGGTCTTCAGCGCGCCGTGTGCGGCGGCAAAAGCATCAGCGAAACGGGCATTTTCTCCGATCGTGCCATAGAACTGCCGCTGACCCAACCATTCATGTGGGTCGGACAGCGTTCTTGAAGCGGCGCGTGTGAGTTGATCCCATGCCGGATCGTTCGGTTTGATCGTGCTGCCGTCTTCGCGGCGTCCCAGGCACATGAAGGCCCATAGCGCTTGGCTGAGCGCCAGCCCTTCGATGTCGGAGCCATTTGAAAGTGCGTCTCGGATAACTGGGACAACCGCGCCCGTATGTCGAGATGATCCATTGAAGGCGACGCGTCGCACGGTGTCGTGGATGGCCGGGTTCGAAAACCGCTGATCGATCAGGTCGATATATTGGGCGGGCGTCATTCCCGGCAAAGGCGGGACGTGCGGGGCAATTTCGGCAAGTGCCACCTTGCGTAGGAAACTCTTGATCATGGTATTCGCCATGGCGTCGGAGATCGTTTCCAGGCCCAGCAACTCAGCCGGGGCGGCGATGATTTGGTGCCCGCCGTTCAAGATCCGGAGTTTCATTGCCTCATAGTCGTGGACGCGGTCCGACAGGGTTGCGCCAACATCTTCCCACGCGGGGCGCCCGGCGCAGAAATCGTCTTCGATCACCCACTGCCGAAAGTTCTCGTGCGTTACAGGGGCCAGGTCCGCCACTCCGAGGCGCTTGGAAAGGTCCAGTTCCTTGCGACCCGTGGCGGGGACAATGCAGTCGACCATGGAATTGGGGAAGCTGACCGATTGCGCCACCCAGGCACCCAGCGCCGGATCTGCCATCCGGGCCAGCCCTTCCACCACCTCGCGCAGGATTGTGCCGTTTCCGGGCAGGTTGTCGCAGCTTTGGCAGGCGAACGGACCTATGCCAGCCGCGCGCCTGGCCTCAAGTGCAGCCACAATGGCCCCGAAGGCCGTGCGTGGTTTGTTCAGGTTGGCCGCATCGTGCTGGATGTCGGGGTGGTTGGGATCGAAGCGCTTTGTGGCGGGATCCAGAAAGTAGCCGCCTTCGGTCACGGTCAGTGACACGATGCGGATCGCGGGGTCGGACATCTGGCAGATCAGCGCGCCATGGCCATCCTCGATGGGCAGATACCCGATCAGTGATCCCATCACCTCGGCAGATGTGCCGGATGGATCGAGTTCGATCAGAGTTGTCAAGCAGTCTTGCGCCACCAGGCGCGCGCGTTGGGCGGTGTCCTCGTGCCTGACACTGGCGCCGATGATCGCCCAATCGAGAGCGCGTCCCTTCTGCATCAGCCGGTGCAGATACCACGCCTGGTGCGCTCGGTGGAAGTTGCCCAGCCCGACATGCACGATTCCGGGGGTCAGTGCCTTGCGGTCATAGCTTGGCCGCAAAATGCTGTCGGGCAGGCGATCCAGCGTCCGGTTGAGGAGCGGAATGAGTTTTGTGTCGTGATCTTTCATCAACTCATCCATTGTCCGCCATCCACATTGTAGGTCTGCGCCACGACGTAATCGGCGTCGTTACTGGCCAGGAACACGGCCATACCGGTCAGGTCTTCAGGTGCTCCCATCCGGCCATAAGGCACGTTCGCGCCCGCTTCGGCCCGCTTTTGGCCGGGCGCTTTGTCTTCGAATTTCGCGAAGAGGGCATCGACGCCATCCCAGTGTTCGCCATCGACGACACCGGGCGAAATGGCGTTCACGTTGATCCCATGCGTGATCAGGTTGAGACCCGTGCTTTGCGTCAGGCTGATCACGGCGGCCTTGCTGGCGCAATACACCGCAACCAACGGCTCTCCTCGGCGACCTGCCTGAGAGGCCATGTTGATGATCTTGCCCCTGATGCCTTCGGCGATCATATGGCGGGCAACGGCCTGGAGGGTGAACAGCGTGCCTGCGACGTTGATGTCAAAGACCCGCCCGAAATCTGTGCGCGTGATCTCGCTGATCGGGGCGGCTGTGAAGACGGCGGCGTTGTTGATCAGGATGTCGATGTGACCGAAGGCGGCGATGGTTTGCTCGACGGCGGCGTCGATGCTGGCCTGGTCGGTGACGTCCATCTTGACCGCCCGCGCGCTTATGTCCTGCGCGGTGGCTTGCGCCCGTGGCAGGTCAATATCCCCGATCATCACCTGCGCGCCCTCGGCGACATAGGCTTTGGCAAAGGCCGCTCCAATGCCGCGCGCCGCGCCGGTGATCAATGCGCTTTTGCCTGCCAGACGGTTCATGCGATGCGCATCCCCTTCTCATCAAAGCGGTGGAGCTCATCCTCGCGCGGCTTAAAGTTGATCGTGTCGCCATGGCGCAGGGCCACGTCGCCCGCGGCGCGGACGGTCAGTGTCTCCGCGAGCCCCGTCCCGTGGATGTGGAAGAATGTGTCAGACCCAAGATGCTCGGCCACGCCCACTTTGCCCTGCCAGACACCGTCGTCACTTTCGACTATGTCGATGTGTTCGGGCCGGATGCCGATGGTTTTGGCCTCACGCCTCCCGGCCTCGTCGCCCCCGATAAGGTTCATCTTGGGCGAACCAATGAAGCCCGCCACAAACAGATTGCGTGGCGCACGATAAAGATCCAGCGGCGATCCCACCTGTTCGATCACGCCCGCCTGCAGCACCACGATCTTGTTGGCCATGGTCATTGCCTCGACCTGATCATGGGTAACGTAGATCATCGTGGTCTTCATGCGCGCATGCATCTCGGTGATCTCCAGGCGCATACCGACACGCAAGGCGGCGTCGAGGTTTGAGAGCGGCTCATCAAAAAGGAACGCTTTCGGATCCCGTACAATCGCCCGTCCAATGGCCACCCGCTGGCGCTGACCACCCGAAAGCTGCCCGGGCTTGCGGTCCAGGTAGTCGGTCAGGTTCAGGCTTTCGGCGGCGGCCATGATCCGCTTCTCCTGCTCGGCCCCGGATAGCCCCGCCATGCGCATCGGGAAAGCGATATTCTTGCGCACGGTTATATGGGGGTAGAGCGCGTAGGTCTGGAACACCATCGCCAGCCCGCGCTTTGAGGGAGAAACCTGCGTGACATCTTCCCCGTCGATGGTGACCGTCCCCGAGGTTGTGTCCTCCAGACCCGCGATCAGGCGCAGCAGCGTCGACTTCCCGCAACCCGATGGCCCCACGAAAACCGCAAACTCCCCATCCTCAATGGTCAGGTCCAGGGGCGGGATGACCTGCGTATCGCCAAAGCTTTTGGTCACGCTTTCAAGTTGAATACGTCCCATTTCGTTTTCCTATTTCACGGCGCCAAAGGTCAGGCCTTGGACAAGTTGTTTCTGACAGAACCAGCCCAGCACCACGATCGGGCCAACGGCGGCTGTCGACACGGCAGAGAGGCGGCCAAAGAACAGTCCCTCGGGCGCGCGGTTTCCCTCGATTAGTTTCGACAGCGTGGCCGCGTCTGTCGTAGTCAGGCGCACCGTCCAGTAAGCTTCGTTCCAGCAGAAGATGAAGCACAGCAAAGCGGTGGAGGCGATGCCGCCCCAAGCCAGCGGGATTAGGATTTCCTTGATCTCGCCCCAGGTGTTCACGCCGTCCATCTGGCCCGCTTCGATGATTTCCTTCGGGATCTCTTTGAAATATGTGAACAGCATCCAGATGACAATGGGCAGGTTGATCAGCATCAGCACCACGATGATCAGGAACTTGGTGTCAAAGAGGCCGAGGCTCTTGGTCAGGAAGGTCATCGGATAAAGCACCGCCGCGGCAGGCAGCATCTTGGTCGAGAGCATCCACATCAGCACGTCCTTGGTGGCGCGGCCGGGGTTGAACGCCATGGCATAGGCGCAAGGGATGCCCACGGAGAGCGCGAAGACCGTGGCGAACACCGCAGTGATGACCGAGTTCCGGGCGAAGCGCCAATAATCGTAGTTCTCGGTCATGTTCAGATAGTTCTCCAGCGTCGGCTGGAAGAAGATAAGAAATTCCGGCTTCACCGCATCGGCGTCGGTCTTAAAGCTGGTGAGAACCATCCAAAAGATCGGGAAGAAGAGCAAAAGCCCCACTATCCAGGCCAACGTGGCGCGGCTGATGCGGCCGCTCCTGGAAGATTGCGCGACGATGGCCATGGGTTACTCCATCAGTGTTTTGCCGATCATCCGCAGCAGGAAGATGGCAACGATATTGGCAAGAATGACGGCGAAGATGCCCGTGGCGCTGGCCGCACCGATATTGTTGTTGGCGAATTCACCAATCAGATAAGGCAGGTTCTTGTTCCCGTTGCCGCGACTGACGATCTCGATCTCGGCATAAAGCGAGAGATGGAAGATCGCCTGGATCATCACGACGATGGCGATGGGCCGCGCGAGATGCTGCAGGGTGAGAAAGCGGAACTGGCTCCATGCACCTGCACCGTCCAGAATCGCGGCCTCTTTCTGCTGCTGGTCCTCGGATTGCAGCGAGGTCATGAAAATGAGTATAGCAAAGGGCGTCCACTGCCAGGTGACCATGATGATTACCGCATAAGCGCTCGTCTGCGTGGCGCGGAAAGAAATGGGCTCCAAATCTGGCCAAAGCGAGAAGAAACCGCCGACCAAAGGCGCCGTTTGCATGGTGTCGATGAGGTTGTTGATCCCGCCCACAGCCAGCCCCTGAAGGCCCAGCACCGGGTCTAGAATCATGTTGATCCACAGAACTGCGTTCACGGCAGGCATCACGAAGAAGGGCGAGATCAGCAGGACCCGAACGATCCCGCGCCCGGGAAAGGCCCTGTTGATCAGCACCGCAATCAGCACGCCCAGGATCACCGTCAGAAACAGGATCGAGCAGACGATCAGCAGGCTGTTCTGAATGGCGAGCAGGAAATCCTTGTTGTTCAGAACGAATTCGTAGTTCCCGAACCCTCGCCAGTTTGACAGCGACGGTGTCGTCCATTCCGGGCGGCGCAGGTTATTCAGAACGTAGCGGATGAACGAAAAGTAAAGCGTCATCCCCAGTGGGATCATCATCCAGATCAAAAGCAGAAGAACCGCCGGTGACTGAAGCAATCGTGGAAGCCGTCGATCTGACATGGTGCAATCCCCCTGGGCAAAGGCTTTCCGCCATCATGCCCTGCGGAGTGTGACGTGGAAACGTATGGGTTTGCGGACCCCGCCGTGTGGTGAAGCGCTGGGTCCGGCGACAGCGTTGCCGGACCCGCTTTAGCAGGCGGCTTTTAGTAGCCCGCTTCTTCCATGATGGCTTCGGCTGCCGCCTGAGAGGCCGCCAGAGCGTCATCCACCGATTTGGCACCGGACAACGCGGCTGCCATTTCCTGTGCAACAGCGGAACCGACTTCCGGGAATTCCGGGATCGCGGCGAACTGCACACCCACATAGGGTTTCAGGTCGGTCGCTTCGGGAGCGGCAGAGTTGATGGCTGCAAGTTCGGCGCTCGCAAAGCCGGCGACAGCCTGAAAATCCGCATTGGCGTAAGTCGATGCGCGCTGACCGGTGGGTACAGAGCCCCAGCCGAATTCAGGGTGATTGGCCACAGCCTGCACATAGTCTTTCGAGGTTGCCCACTCGATAAAGTCCTTGGCGGCATCCGCGCTCGGAGATCCGGCGGGCACAGCCATCGCCCAGGCCCAAAGCCAGTTCGCACCAACCGGGTTGCCTGCGTTCGGGGACTGCGCATAGGCCACGCCACCGACCTCCAGGAAGGAGGCCGCGATAGTGGCGTCGATCCACATGCCGCACTTGCCTTCGTTGTAAAGCGCAAGGATTTCGTTGAAGGAGTTTCCTTCAGACCCCGGAGGACCGTAGCTCCCCAAAAGATCCACGTAGAAGTTGATTGCCGCGCGCCATTCATCGCTGTCGATGGTCGGGTTGAAATCGGCATCGAACCAGGCGCCACCGAAGCTGTTCACCATGGTGGTGATGAAGGCCATGTTGTCGCCCCAGCCCGGCTTGCCGCGCAAACACGCGCCGTAAACGCCATTGTCGGGGTCATGCACAGCGGCGGCGACCGCCCTGATGTTGTCCCAGCTGTCGTTGTCGGCGATGGAAACGCCTGCGGCATCCGTCAGATCCCTACGGTACATCACCATGGAGCTTTCGCCATAGAATGGTGCCGCGTACATCGTGCCCTCATGGGACAGGCCAGCGCGGATCGCGGGCAAGATGTCGTCCATGTCGTAATCCGCACCGAACTCAAGCGGCTCGATCCAGCCGGCAGCACCCCAAATCGGAGCTTCCTGCATGCCGATGTTGATAATGTCGTACTGACCGCCACCGGTGGCCGTGTCAGAGGTCACCTGCTCACGCAGGACGCCTTCCTCCAGTGAAACCCAGTTCAGCTTCACACCGGTTTCCTCGGTATAGGCCTCGGCCACGGTCTGCATGTTGATCATGTGACCGTTATTGACGATTGCAATTGTCAGTTCAGCGGCATGGCCGTCAGCTTTAGCGCTGATAGACCCGGCCAATGTCAGCGCTGTCGCGCCAAACAGTGCATTCTTCAGAGACATTATAGTCCTCCCTTATCTGATGATGGAGAGAGTGTACAGGAAATATAGTCGCGCCGTCAACAAAAACTTATCGCGTGTAAAGTTATATTGGGAATTTTCATGTTTTCAATGAGTTATGCTGATCCCCGCATCACAAGGCGACCCTCAAACAAGGTGACCTCACGCCCTTTGCCGCTCTTTCCATCCTCAATCAGAGCCAGAATCGTCTCGACGCTCCGCGCACCGATGGCACCGTAATCCTGTGAGATCGTGGTCAGGCTTGGACAGGTGTAGCGTGCGAAAGGATGGTCGTCGTGACCAGCAATCCGAAGCCCGCACCCATTGCCCAAACCCACCTTCACGTCGCTCTCAAATGCTGCGGACAAGAGGCCGATGGCCAGCCGGTCATTCGAGCAAAGCACCGCATTGGTCGGCAGGAGATTTTCCCTGATAACCCGGCTGCCTTCCCGAAAGCCGATCTCTTCAAAATCCCAGCCCTCGCCGTCGACACGGATAAAGTGAGGCTCTTGTCCCAGCCGTTTCATGGATGTCTCATAGGCCAGCCGGCGCCGAAACGCGTTCGGGTTAACAGGGGTCTTCATCTCGAAAAAGGCTGGCGGCTCCCCCGTTCGGCAGAGATACTGCACGATCAAATCAATGCTCTGCGCGTTATCCGATCCAAAAAAGGCCTCGCCCACCCCCTCCAGGTTGGCATCAAACAAAACCGTCGGGATTTCCTCGGCAAACTCCGCGACCAGCGAGTCATGCGAGGCTCGCCCCAATGGCGCAAGCAACACGCCCGCCGGTTTAATCGCGCGCAAGCTGTCAAGGTTGGAGATTTCCTGATCCGGCCCGCCATGCGAGCTTAGCAATAGCGGATTATAGCCCGCCGCGAGGATCAGCCCCTCCATTGTTCGCGCAATCGCCGCAAAGAACGGATCGGTCAGGTTCGGCACCACAAGCCCGATGTTCTTCGTCCGCCTGCGGTTTTGATTGATCGCATAGATGTTGGGCCGGTAATCGTAGCGTTCGAGCGTGGCCTCGATCTTGCTGCGCGTGGATTGCCGCACGCTGTCGGGATCGTTGAAGTACTTCGACACGGTCGGACGGGAAACGCCGCTCACGACGGCAAAGTCCTCCATGTTTTTGATCTTTTCACCAGACATCCGGCGCACCTCCCTCCCAGCCATCCGCCATCCAACCAAGATGGCAGCTTTGTGACACTATATTTGACGCGCGGCAACTTTCCAATTGCAGTCGTAAAGCTCCGCATTTGAAGACAAGGGGTTCAGCCAACTTCAGAGTAGATATAGCAGATCGCGCGCGTGCACACCTGTGAATCGCAGCTTTGCGAGAGCGACATCGGGCCTGGTGGCAAATGCAGAGAACTTCGGTTTCAAGCCAGCCGGACCGATGCGCGCGAAGCAGATGTTTAGACTTCACCGTTGTGGCAAACGGCAGATTTGCCCCGCAAGGCTGACGTTTCCCGAAGTTTGGCGAACTTGCGCTTTGAATCCAGCGCATGGTTTGTGGTGGCGTCAATATTACAATATTGTTGCAACGGTGGCCGTTGACTGACTGCCTGGTCTAAAAGCGGAGACAGTCATGCGAACATTTTCACAGTTTCAGAGCCTGAATCATGGCAGGCGTCCAAAGTAGCGGTGCCTGCGCTTTTTGCAAGGCCTGGGCTTCTGAAGAGTGCGCGAGTCTGTCTGATTGAGCTGTTATCGGATGAGTGCGCGCTTCCAATCCTTCCGGTGCGGGCAGAGCCAGATGTGCTTATTGGGGGCTCTCGGCGGCCCTGTTTTGCAGATCGTGGCGCCCGCGCCCTCTGGTGGCTCCAGCGGGTATCCATCCCGATGCCCGACAGACGCCACCGCCATGTCCTGGAATCTCGACAAATGTCTCGCAGAGCCGGGGCGATTTGCCGTATCGCACCGTCCAGTCCCCGGGGGCCACTCGCGGAAAAGGGAAAAACGGAAGTACCCGCGCGTTTCGATAATGTCCGCCCGCATTGCCTCCCTTAACGATTTCCGTTGGCTTCGCAAAACTTGAATTATTCAAGATTCGCCTGATTTCACAATTGCATGTTTCTTTGTCGCCTGGCATTTTTGCCGCCCTCGTTTTTTCATTTTGGCAAATTCAATTGCGGAGACTTTCACCTTAAGCTACTTGGAACGGCAATGAACGCGGAATTTGTTTTTTTGGAGCATGACCAATGAAAACCCGAATTACCGAAATGCTTGGAATTGAGCATCCCATCATACAGGGCGGGATGCACTATGTCGGCTTTGCGGAACTTGCCGCCGCGGTGTCCAACGCGGGCGGCCTGGGAATAATCACGGGCCTCACTCAGGGCACGCCGGAGAAGCTTGCGAACGAAATCCGGCGGTGCAAGGAAATGACGGACAAGCCCATTGGGGTCAACCTGACTTTTCTTCCGTCTCTCGCAGCTCCCGACTACCCGGGTTTGGTAAAGGCCATCATCGATGGCGGCGTCACGATTGTCGAGACCGCGGGTCGCAATCCCGCGCAGGTGCTGCCATATCTGAAAGACGCCGGAATCAAGATCATTCACAAATGCACCTCGGTGCGGCATTCCCTAAAAGCGCAGGACATTGGGTGCGACGCCGTCTCGGTTGACGGGTTTGAATGCGGGGGACATCCGGGCGAGGATGACATCCCCAACATGATTTTGCTGCCGCGGGCGGCAGATGAGCTTGAAATTCCCTTTGTGGCATCTGGCGGCATGGCGGATGCGCGCAGTCTTGTCGCATCTCTGGCTATGGGCGCGGACGGCATGAACATGGGCACCCGCTTTATCGCCACGAAAGAAGCGCCCGTTCACGACAATGTAAAGCAGGCCATTATTGCGGCCACGGAACTGGACACCAGACTTGTCATGCGCCCCCTTAGGAACACCGAGCGAGTCCTTTCCAATTCCGCCGTTGAACGCCTTTTGGAAAAAGAGCGCTCCCTTGGTTCAAAACTGACGTTTGAAGACATAAAGGATGAGGTCGCGGGAATTTATCCAAAAGTCATGCTGGATGGATGCATGGATTCGGGCGCATGGTCATGCGGACTGGTGGCTGGACTGATTAACGACATTCCCACATGCAGGGAATTGATAAACGCAATCATGTCGGATGCCGAGGAGATAATTCGCCGGCGACTTGAAAACATGCTTGGCGGCAAGGTTTAAACCGACTGACAATGGCATACTGTCCGAGATCGCCATTATTTATACCTGCCATAAACATTCGGGCAATTGATCGGTTTGGTCATCCAAGGGCTCTTGCGGCATTGCCATCCACGCGAGACACTGCATCGGCAACAGACAAGCCAGGTTATGCAAATCAAGGGAACCGACTGGAGACCGCTTAAAATCGTTTGGCAAACAGCGGCATCTACACCAGAGTTTATGGCATTCGCGCAGGCCACATATTTCGGTTTCCCTGGTACGATCCTTTGCATGATGATCGGTCAAAAGCGGTATATCCAACCAGGACTCCTTAATGATCACTCATGAATTTAATTCCCTTTAAATGATATCAGGGGAAATATGCCTTGCAAATTTAATATTTAATATTAAATTTGCAATAATGTATAAAAGAGAACTTATGGAAAAAATTATACGCGGTCTCGGCCAGAGCCCTGCAGTGGCCATTCTTGGACCACGCCAGATTGGCAAGACAACCCTTTCTCATGAAATTGCCAAGAGACAGCCCTCAATTTATCTGGACCTTGAAGACAGTGAGGATTTTCAAAAACTGAAAGACCCTACCCACTATTTAGGGCTTCATGCCGACAAACTGGTAATTATTGATGAAATCCAGCGATACCCCGACCTGTTTATGTCATTGCGCGGCATCATTGACGCCAGACGGCGCGAGGGACGTGGCAATGGTCGCTTTTTGGTACTTGGCTCGGCCTCAAATAAATTGCTTAAACAAAGCTCTGAAAGCCTTGCAGGCCGCATTCATTACTCTGAACTAACAGGGTTGAATCCCTTTGAAATTGAGAAACCGAATGGAGAACCATTGCGCAAACTATTGATGCGGGGTGGATTTCCCGACAGCTATTCCGCACCGGATGACAAGGCCAGCCACACTTGGCGACAGAACTTTATTCGGACCTATCTGGAGCGTGACATCCCTCAGTTGGGACCACGTATTCCCGCAGCCACGCTAATGCGCTTTTGGACCATGCTTGCTCACTCGCAAGGTGAGCTGCTGAACGCTTCAAAGCTGGCAAATTCATTGGGAGTGAAAAGCGTAACCGTCAGTCGGTATCTGGATCTTATGGTGGACTTGCTGCTGGTTCGCAGACTGGAGCCTTGGCATGGGAATATCAAAAAGCGGCTTGTCAAATCTCCACGCATCTATGTCAGGGACAGCGGTGTTGTACATGCATTGCTGCAAATATCCAACTACGAGGTATTGCTGGGGCACCCAATCCTGGGAAAAAGCTGGGAAGGATTTGTCGTTGAGGCAATTATCAACGCCTTGCCACCGGAAGCCCGTCCCTTTTTCTATCGCACTTCAGCGGGAGCCGAAATTGATCTGGTTATTGAATTTGGACTGAATGAATATTGGGCTGTTGAAATCAAGGCCGGTCGCGCACCCGGCCTCGAAAAGGGCTTTTACATTGCGTGCGAAGATTTAGGGATAAAAAGGAAATTTGCTGTATATACCGGCGAAGACAAATACTCTGCGGGAAATGACGCAACCATCCTGTCGTTGTCGCGTTTCATCGAGGAATTAAGAAACCGAACCGCATAGAGCATTGGCATTACCCATGAACATTGTCACCTTCAGCGATTTTTGCACCTTGAATTCGGGGGCGAGTTCAAGCCACCAGCTGACGAAAGCGCGGACATGTGATTTTGGCTGGAGACATTGTCACTTTCCGGAATTACGAGCCGTTTTCTTGAAGGATGGGAGAAACCCGTCATTTACATTGCGGGCAATCACGGGTTTTACACCAAACATGCATGCGGAGGTGGAAAATTCCGGGAATGGATTTCAGACAAACATCCAAACGCCCATTTCCCTCAGGACCGCTGCATCACCATTGATGGCGTTCATTTCTTTCGCGGCACCATGCGGACCGATTTTCCGAGTGGCTCTGAAAAGGCAATGCTTGAGGGAATGGCCCGCATGAACGGCTTCAGGCTTATCAAAATGGGTGACGGCATCGCCAACCCCGCATTACACCGCGAAACCACGCAATCAATTTGCGAACAAGCTGCCGGCATGGTTTCAACGCCCTCTTTCAGGTAAGCGGATTGTTGCAACTAATCATGCACCTGTCATTAATCCAATGACAAAATCTGCAGGCAGTGCGCCTGCGCCCGCGTTCAATTTCACTGACGTGATCGATATTATCGATCAATATCAACCCGAGTTATGGATTTACGGTCACATCAACGAGTGTGATGAGCATTATAGAGGGAAGACAAGGATCATCTCAAACCAAATGGGATATCAGTTTCACCAGTATCAATATGAATGCGAAGACAATTTTAACTCTGCCGGAAAACCAATGAAAATCGATTGGCGAACATTTTGCCGAAGCCGGCAATATAATCAGGATGACCTGTTGCATGCCATCCAGCCAGAAGAATGTGTTCACCGGCACCTTCTGTTCGACTGCATCGCATGGGGTTCCGTTTCCTGTGGCCGGCGGCAATTCCGGCCGGCATCGCCATCTTCTCAATCCCGGCGAGTTGGCGGCAGCCAGGCGATATGCGGCAAAGGGATTGCCCTGTCGTCGGCAAAGTGGCTCCCTGCGACGAAATGCCTCAAGGCTGGCTGCGGGCAGGCATGGGATCTACACATACTCGACATGGATACACAATGCCGAATATAACGGATTGCCTCACCTTTCCATCTTGGCAATGCAAACATTCGGTTTTTAAGCGGCACATAATATCTGCCGCCGACAGCAAGGTGCGCGAGGCAAAAATGCAATCAGATTGTTAAACGGAACTTCAGCAATCCGCACCTTTTCTATCACAAAATACTGAAAATAAACAATATTTTTTCATCATCGGATTGGCGTTTTCGGGATGTCCATGCGTATCGACGTGATCCCGAAGAAGTACGGAACCAAAGCCGTTTCCTCAGGAAGACATGGCGAGAGAAGGCGCGTCCGCCACAGGACCGTCGACACCTTAAAGGAAGAGATCGAAACGCTGGAAAGCGAGTTGACAGAGATGCGCAAAAAAATGGCCAACCTTCTCAAGAAGGCGGCATTGTGACTGGAAAAGGCAAAGTGCCGTCCATGCGCTCGTCAGCGGCGGAATACCTGACTTTTTGACCGCCAGGGCGAAGCTGGCGTCGAGGCTGTTTATGCGGATGAAGATGTCTGGCTGACTCGGAAAATGATGGGCGCGATGTATAATGTGGAGATGAACACCATCAATTATAATTTGAAAAAGGTGTTTTCCGACAGTGAGTTGGAGGAAGATTCAGTTATTCAAAATTTTCGAATAACTGCCGTTGACGGCAAGAACTACAATGCAAGGCATTGCAATCTGCAAGCCATTATCTCCGCAGGCCTTAACTGGAAATTTGCACAGGCGTTTTACGCCCAACTCCTTGGCATAAAACGGAATTGAAGTCATTTGAGGGGCCAAAACCCGCGGCGTTTCCCTTAACAACGGAAGCCGAGCAAAGCATCCCGGACAAAAAAGCTGCAACATTTTCCCATGCAGGCAAAATCATGGCGCGCAACATCCAAACCGTACCAAACAGGTCCGGAAAACCCGCATTGTATGAATGATATGGTTCCGAACAACCGCGTCAAACACCCGTGAAGTTCCGATTGGGCAATGAAGAACGGAGTTTGTTGCAAAACCATTTCCCGCCCGGCAACTCTTCAAACGGCAGATCAACGCATTCGTCAATCGCTACAGCAACCGCCACTGCCACGAAAGCCTCGGCAACCTGACGCCGGCGGAGGTTTACCATGGCCGGGGAAAGAATATCCTGAAGATGAGATCAAGCACCGGACAATCCGAAAACGACGATTGCGGCACCAATCCGCCACCTAAACTGAAACGGAAATCGAACCAGGGCCTTCGTTACGAAACCATCCGGGCTCTACGAAAAGCTTTGACGCCGGGCGGCCCTCATTCCGACCGGGCGGGCTTCCTTGGCAACATCATTGGTTTCACTTGAACATCGGAGTGTTGCGCCCTGCTCAGTCCTGCCGCGCAAAGCGATTCTCAAGCCAAAGAGAAAGCAGAACCGACGGGATTGAAACCGCAAGGAAGAACAGCCCGACCATCGTGATCGGTTCGATATAGCGATAGGTCTGATTGGCCACGATCCTGGCCGAATTCATCAGCTCGATGACAGTGATCGCAGACAGCAGCGGCGTTTCCTTAAACATGGTGATCAGATAATTGGCCAGTGCCGGGATCATCGGCGGGACCGCTTGAGGGATGATCACCTTGGTCCAGGTCTGTGCAGGGGGATAGTTCAGGGCGCGCGCGGCCTCCCACTGGCCCCGGTCGACGTTTTCAATGCCCGCGCGATAGACTTCGGCCGTGTATGTGCTGTAATGCAGCCCGATGCCGATCACCCCGGCGACAAGCGGCGAGAGGACAATGCCGATCTCCGGAAGCAGGTAGAACAGGAAATAGAGCTGCACCAGCAAAGGCGTGCGACGAATGAACTCGCCGCCCCAATAGAGGCATTTCGACGGCACTGGCCCGGAGACCAATCGACCCACCGCCAGAAGCAACCCCAGCGTGAACGCCAACACCGCCCCAAGCAGGGTGGCCTGGATCGTTACGATGACGCCCTCCATCAGCCTCGGCAGGATGCTGATGGCGAATTCCGTATCCCACTGCATCAGACAGCTCCCTTTCCGGCAGGCAGGCCCCGACCCTTTGCCATGCGTTTTTCGAGCAGTTTGACGAATTGAACGATGCAGCTGGACAGGATGAAATAGATTATCAGAATGGCCATGAAGGGTTCAAGCGTGAGCCCGCTCGCTGTGCGCACCAACTGAGCCGAAAATGTTAGATCGGAGATGGTGATCAGCGACACCACTGATGTCAGCTTGAGCAGCTCTATCCCCTGGTTGCCAAAGGTCGGCAGCATGACCGGAATCGCCTGCGGCAGAATTACATAACGCATGGTCTGAAAGCGAGTGTAGTTCAACGCCGCACAGGCCTCTCGCTGACCCCGATCTACCGACAGGACCGCGCCACGCACCACTTCGGATCCATAGCTGCCCATATTCAAACCGATGGCCATGATACCGGCGGTCATCGGCTCAAGCGTGACACCCAGAAACGGGAGCACAAAGAATATCCAGAACAGCTGTACCAGTGCGGAGGTGCCGCGGAAAATTTCAAGATATATTGTTGCGACCGCCCGCAGATACAAACGCCGGGACAGGCGGGTCAAGCCGGTGATGAACGCCATCGTCAGGGCCACTGCCGAGCCACCCAATGTCAGAATAATCGTGGTCCAGGTTCCCTTGACTAGAACCGGAGAGAATTCGACCAATATGTCCATTCATTCCGCTTTACTGTCTGTTCTAAAGTCGGGTTGCCGTCACGGCCCCGACCGGGGCCGTGTGGGTTTTCGTTTCAGCCGGATCAGCTGCCCGGGCAGTAATCCGCGCGAGTTTTGGTCAGCGCGGTCTGCGTAGCGAAACCATAGGTGTCGACGATTTCCTTGAAGCTGCCATCTTCTTTGATCTTGGCAAGAGCCGCGTCATAGGCATCGCGGAAATCCTTGTCCGCGGGGCGAAAGGCCGCACCTGCACAGCTTTGAGGTGCGTCGCCGACCGGATAGACGATCTCAAGCTCTGAATCGCCGGCCTTGGCCAGCAAGTCGGCCACCACCAGACCCGAAAGCGCCACCGCATCGATCCGGCCATTCTGCAGCATTGAGATGCCGCTTGCACCGTCGGGGAATACGATGACGTTTTCACGTGCCACGCCCGCATCCAGCGCATAGCCTTCTTCCGCGCAGCCGCCGCAAACACCGACAACCGCACCCGCCGAAGCCAGATCGGCATAATTGTTAAGCCCCTTGGGATTTCCCGCCTTGACGGCAAAGGCTTCAGCGTCGCAGACATCGGGCTCGGAAAACAGAACCGCTTCGCAGCGCTCGGGTTTGATGTAAAGACCCGCGGCCACCAGATCAAAGCGATTGGCCAGCAGACCGGGGATCATCGCGCCGTAATCCACGACCACGGCTTCGACATTTTCGATGCCCAGCTCATTCAGCACCGCCTTCGCCACATCCGGGGCCGCGCCACCGATATTGCCATCGCCGTCAATCGAGCTGTAGGGCGGTTCATTGGCAATCGCGATTTTCGCGGTGCCCGCATTTTTCAGACGCTCAAGCGTGCCTTCGGCCCAGCTTGCAGCGGGAGCAACCGTCATGGCTGCAGTGGCTGCGATCGCAGCCATGGTCAATGTTTTTGAACTTTTCACCTTTGTATCCTCCTGTTGGTTCCAGTTGATATTCGAGCGGCCCCTCCGCCATTTATGCGATGAACTTGTGCAGGAAGTTCCTGGTGCGTTCTTCGCATGGGTTCTGGAAAATCTGTTCGGGCGCGCCCTGCTCGACGATGACGCCCTTGTCAAAGAAAATCACCCGGTCCGAAAATTCGCGCGCAAAGCTCATTTCATGGGTGACCAGCAACATGGTCATGTCGGTCTCATGGGCGAGCTTGCGCATCACATTGAGAACCTCGCTCACCAGTTCCGGATCAAGCGCACTGGTCGGTTCGTCAAACAACATGATCCGCGGCTTCAGTGCCAGCGCGCGGGCGATGGCGACGCGCTGCTTTTGCCCGCCGGACAGCTGGCCGGGGTAATGATCTAGCTTGTCGCCGAGGCCGACCATCTCCAGAAGCTCGACCGCCGCTTCCTTCGCTTCCGGCGCTGCGACTCCCCTGGAAATTCGCTGCGGTTCTGTCACATTCTTGAGGACACTCAGATGGGGAAACAGGTTGAAATGCTGAAACACCATGCCGATGTCCGCCCGGACATTTTGCAGGTGCTTTTCACTGGCCGGCACCAGTTGTCCTTGCTTTTCCTCATGCCAAAGCTGCTGTCCATCGACAAGGACATACCCCGATGTCAGGCTTTCCAATGTCATGAGAATGCGCAGAATCGTTGTCTTTCCGCTTCCACTTGGACCAATAAGGGAGATCTTTTCACCGGGATCAACATGAAAATTGAGGTTCCGCAATACCTGCAGCGCACCGTATGACTTTGATGCATTTTCAAATGAAATCATTGTGTTGTCATTCATTTTCAACTGTCACATGCGTATTTTGAATCCTTTGGCATGCAACACCATATTATTTTAATTGTGTACAATTGTACAGTTTTGATGAATAGATGTCTATAAGATTCTCTTGGGAAACGAGGCGTGGCATGACACGGAAATCCTCAAAGGGATTTGACTATATTATAGTGGGGGCTGGCACGGCCGGATGTGTCATGGCCAACCGGCTGTCCGAGGATGGGCAGGCGCAGGTTCTGCTGATCGAGGCCGGGCGCAGTGATCGCAACCTCTTCCATGGCTGGCAATTGTCCATGCCGGCGGCGCTTACCTATCCGCTCAACTCCAAGCGCTTCAACTGGTATTACGAAACCGAACCCCAGACTCGCCTGAACAACCGGCGCCTCTACTGGCCACGGGGCAAGGTGCTGGGCGGGTCGTCGTCGATCAACGGCATGGTCTGGATCCGTGGCCATGCCTGGGATTACGACAATTGGGCATCAAAGGGCCTGCCCGGCTGGACCTGGGCCGAATGCCTGCCCTATTTCAAGAAATCCGAATCCCGCAACAAGAAGGTCAGCGAATATCGCGGCGGTTACGGCCCCATCGGCGTGACCATTGGGGAGTACCCCAACCCGCTGTTTGAGGCCTATATCGAGGCCGGGCAACAGGCAGGTTTCCCAAGAACCGAAGATTTCAACGGGTATCAGTTCGAAGGGTTTGGCCGCTTTGACATGAACATAGCGCAGGGACGGCGGCAGAACTCGTCTTTTGCCTATCTCAAACCGGCGACGGCCCGGCCCAACCTGACCATCATGACCGGCACGATGGTGAACCGGATCCTGTTTGAGGGCACCACCGCCACCGGGGTCGAGAGCATCCGGGACCGCGAAAAACGCGAAATCAGGGCCTCGAGCGAGGTGATCCTGTCGGGCGGCGCGGTGAACTCTCCGCAAACGCTGCTGCTGTCGGGCATCGGCAACGCCGATGAGCTGCGCGCGCTTGGCGTGCCAGTGGTGCAGAACCTCAAAGGAGTGGGGCGGAACCTGCAGGATCACGTCAACAGCTCGGTCAAGATGGAATGCAGCCAGCCGGTCACGCTCTACAAGGCCAACGCCTTCCCGAACAACTTCAAGATCGGGCTGCAATATTTTGCCCGAAAGACCGGGCCGGGCGCCACGATGCACACTGAGGCAGGCGCCTTCTTCAAGACCCGCGACGATATGTTCCTGCCTGATGCGCAGCACCATTTCATTCCGATTCTGGTGTTCGACAATGGCCGCACCTGGCCCGACCGGCACGGGTTTCAGTGCCATGTCTGCCCGCTGCGCCCGGAAAGCACCGGCTCGATCAAGCTACGCTCAACCGATCCGTTCGAACATCCGATCATCAGCGCCGATGTTCTGGCCACGGACGAAGACTGGCGCATGACCCGCGATTCCATAAAGATAACGCGCGAGGTTTTCCGGCGTGATGCCATGAAGCCCTTCGTGAAGGCCGAGCTTTTCCCCGGGCCGCATGTGAAGACCGACGAGGACATCGACAATTACATCCGCGAAAGCGCGACAACCTGCTATCATCCGTCAAGTTCGGTCAAGATGGGGACAGACGAGATGTCCTGCCTCAATCATGAAATGAAGGTTTACGGGGTTGAAGGGCTGCGCGTGGTGGATGCCTCGGCCATGCCGCAGCTGAACTCGGGCAACACCAACGCCCCGGTCACGATGATGGCCGAAAAGGCCGCCGATATGATCCGCGGGCGCGTGCAGATGACGCCGGAATGGCATCCGTTGGCCGATTATGAAGCCACAAAGCCGGAGAGGATGGCATGACACGGCAAACCCATCTTGTGTCCGACGAAATGACCGAGGAACTGGGCGGCGAATTCGCAGCCCCGCCTCCTGAAGGCTGGATCGAGCTGGACACAAGGATCTACACGCGCGCAAAGGTCAAGGCAGGGCTGGTCTCGCTCGCCAATGACCCTTCGGCGGAGATTGACCTGCATGCGTTCTATGCGCCGTTTGAGGGCATTCGCCTGTCCACCAACCGTGTCTACAGCCCGCAATATTCCAACATGGAATCGCTGCGCGCCGTGGGCAGGGATATCGCCGCTGCCGCTGCCGCTCTCATGCCGGATGACGAGCTGGACGTGCTGGCCTTTGGCTGCACCTCCGCAGCAATGGCTCTGGGGACTGACAGGGTTGCCTCCGATATTCACAAGCACAAACCGGGGGTGATCGTGACAGATCCGATCTCCTCGATTCTGGCCGGTTTGAAGGCGCTGCAGGCCACGCGCATCGCCGTCATCACGCCTTATATCGGTGAGGTGAATGTGGGCATTGCCGAGCTCCTTGAGGCGTGCGGCCTGACCCTGACCAGCAAAGGGTTCTTCCGCATTTTTGATGACAATCAGCGCAATCGCGTGTCGCTCGATTCCTATCTGGCGGCGGCAAAGACCGTCACCAGAGATGCACCTTGCGATGCGATCTTCATCTCCTGCACTGCGATGGCCACGGCGCCGGTCATTCAGGCCATTGAGGATGCAACCGGCATACCCGTTGTCACCTCGAACCAGGCGTTGGCCTGGAACGTGATGCGGCTGGGCGGACATGCCGGCACCACAGACCGCTTTGGCCGTCTCTTCACCGTCTGACAATAAGCCCCCGAAACTCGGGAGCTTATTGCCTGATCAGTCCACGATGGTCAGTTCACGCGGGATCGTGCCCATTTGTTTGCACCCATCCTCGGTCACCACGACGGTCTCTGACACGCCCACGGTGAATTCCCCATAGCGGCGCAGCGCCGGCGGGATGTGGAACACCATGCCCGGCTCCAACTCGCGGGTGACACCGGTATAGAAAGACAGGATGCCGCCTTCACCCCAATCCGGCGCAAAAGACGTGCCCATGGAATAGCCGGTGCGTTTCTTGAAATTTTTGGTGAACCCTTCGCGATCAATGATCGCCTGACAGGCATTATGCACCGCCTCGCAGGTTACACCTGGCTTGATCGCGTCCAGTGCGGCCTGCAACGCCTCCTGACAGCAATTATTCATCGCCAACGCCTCGGCGGGCGGTTTGCCAATCCAGGCCGAGCGCATCAGAGCCGCGTGATAGCGGTCATGACAGCCAGCCATTTCCAAGAATGCCGGATCCCCGGCACGCAGCGTTGTGCGGCGCCAGGTGCCATGGGGAATGCCAGTGCGAGGGCCCGCCGAGGCGAGCGGTTCCATCCCCACATATTCGGATCCTGCGGCAATGGCGGCACCCATCATCGCGGCGACGAAATCATTGTCGGAATTACCTTCCTTGACCGCTGCGAGACCGGCGCGCATTCCAGCATCCACATAGCTGGCGGCCTGTTGCAGTTTTTCCAGCTCAAGCGGGGATTTGATCACCCGCAGGCTTTCAATCACCCCCGCGGCATTGCCAAGGCTGCCAAGATTTTCCAGCAAAGCCTTGTAGATTGCAATGGGCAGGAACCAGCCTCGCTCGTCAATGGCGATACGCTTGTTCCGCCAGCCACGCGATTTGATCAGGTTCACGGTCACATCGACCGGATCGGCACTGTCCTGATAGACCTCAAGATCGCTTACATGGGAGTTGGCGATCATGTTGTTCATTTCCAGCTGACGGACGATGAACACCGGTTCCGCATCCACCGGCAACAGCAGTGCCTGATAGGTGTAATACCCCGGCGTCTGCTGCCCGATGAGGTAAAAGATATTCTCGGGTCCTGTCACGATCATGATATCATGACCTGCCGCCTGCAGGGCGGCGCGGGCGCGGGCCACACGAAAGTTTAGCTCTTCGCGGGGGAAGACCGCTTCCTGACCCTGTTTTACAACTGCATCCTGTTGCATGGTTTCTCCTCCGCCTTAAGCATGAAGCGTTTCGGCAATGAATTTGGTTTCCAGACATTGCCGAACACCCTCGGCCGCGCCAACCCGGCCCTGACCGGTATCTTTGGTGCCGCCAATTAGCAACCCGTCAAACCCGGTGTCGAGTACGCGTTAAGCATTTTCGGACAGGGCTTTGAAATCCACCTCACCCTGCTGATCGAAGGTGGTGATGGTGAACAGGACTTTGACCGGTTCGAGCGCTTCTTCAACACTTTGCATCGTCACGTTCCTTGAACTGATTGCAGTATTAGAATGCGCACCGAAGATCAGCCGGTTTTCAGCAGATCGAATGCGATGTCCCGATAGATCTGAACTGCCAAGACCAGCTCGGCCTCGGGGACGAACTCGTCAGGTTTATGCGCAACGGCCAGGTCGCCCGGCCCCAGCACGACGCCATGGGTTCCCGCCTGACGGAAATGCACAAGGTCGCAACCACCCTGAAATCCGGTGATCGGCGTTTCATGGCCGTGATATTTCAGGCAGGCGCGCTGCGCGGCGGCCACGGTGAGGTGGTCCAGCGCGGTTTCCGTCGGGCCGCCTGTGGTAGGCCTGTAATCGACGATCTCCATCTCAGCGCCCGAATCCGCAGCGGCGCGTGCAACCAGCTCGATGATTTCGCCCTTGACGACATCTTCGTCTTCGCCGGGGATCATCCGCCGGTCCAACATCACCTCGATCAGGTCGGGCACCACGTTATCGGCGTGACCACCATTGGCGCGGGTGATGGTCAGCGAAGGGTTGCCCACCATTGGATGCCGACGCGATTTGATCCTGGCATGTTCGCGCGCGACCTCAACATACAAAGGTGCCGCTTCGATAATGGCATTGATGCCGAGATCGGGCGTGCCGGAATGCGCGGTCTTGCCCTTCACCTGCACAATGGGCCGCATAGATCCCTTATGCGCGGCAACCGTGGTGCAGGAGGTGGGCTCACCCACAACGCAATAATCAATCTTGGGGGCGGTTTTGACATAATGTCGGGCACCGGCACTGCCGACCTCTTCGTCGGCAACGAAAACCCCCATCAAGGTACCCGACCAACTGTCGCGTCCGCGGATCATCTGGGCTATGGCCTCCAGCATGCAGATCAGCGGACCCTTGGCATCGTTGGAACCGCGCCCATAAAGCATCCCGCCTTCACGCCACAGACGGAACGGATCTGAGGACCAACCCTCACCGGCGGGCACAACATCCATATGCGTGTTGAAGGCAAAGACCGGGCCCGGGCCATTTTCAAAGACGCCGATTGCATTTGGACGCTCGGGCAAGACCTCGACCAGGGTTGTGGCGCAGCCCATCTCACGCATGCGGCCCTCCACCCATCTGGCGGCTTCCAGTTCATGGCGCGAGGGGTTTTCTGTATTGATGGCAACAATCTGCTCCAGGTCAGTGATCAGGCTGGCAAGCACTGGCGTGGTGAAAAGGGCGCTCATCGGTTTGTCCTGCACTGATGATTGTTCAATATATATACTAACGTACAATTATTGTCATTTCAACACACTACACGCGAATTTTGCGACCACGCTGTCCAGGCCGCGTCACGGCTGGCATCACATGGAAAAACTGCGTATGGTTGTGAGATTAGTTAGCAGAGCGTCGGAGAATATGGCGACGGCAAACACAGAAAAAAGACAATCCAGCAAGCGAAAGGTGCTTCTTGCACAGCAGATTGTACAATTGGCATTGCAGGAAAAGTGGAAAAAGGGCCATCACCTGGTTGAGTTGCAATTGGTTCAGACACTCGGCGTGTCTCGATCGCCCGTGCGCTCGGCGCTGAAGATCCTGGAAGAGCACGGCGTACTGTCGGCCCGGCAGCATCACGGGTTTTTCCTTGAGCTGGATGGCGCGGCCCTCTCGGAGGTTGACCTCAAGATCCCGCGCACCGAGGAGGAAGAGCTCTATATAGCGCTGATCGAAAGCCGCGCGAAGGGGCTGGATCCAGAGCGGTTCACCCAAACCGAGATGCAACGCAAATACAGTGTCAAACGCATGGTTCTGATCAACACGCTGAACCGCATGGCGGATGAGGGACTGATTGTGCGAAATGCCGGTCAAGGCTGGAGTTTTGTACCCACGCTTGACAGCGTGCAATCGCGGCTGGCGTCGTATGAATTCCGTCTGTCGGTCGAACCGGCGGCGATCAAAACCTCGACCTTCAAGATCGACTATGAGCTACTAACCCGCCAGCGGTACATCCACCTGGATCTGCTTGAGGCGATCAAGCTGAAAAGCACTAATTCGCTCTGGATTTACGAGATCGATTCCAATTTCCACGAGACAATTGCCCGGTTCTCCGGTAACCAGTTCTTTGTCAATGCCGTGGTTCAGCAAAATCGCCTGCGTCGCATTCTGGAATTGTGGGATGGCGAAAATCTCAAGAGGGTCGAACAATGGTGCCACGAACATCTGGAGGTCATCAGTGCGCTTGAGCGAGGCAAACTGCCGGGCGCATCAAAGCTTTTGGAACAGCACCTGGCGTCAGCGGCACGGGCTGCGGAGGCACGGGACACTGACACATCGGGCACTTGAGACGCAGACTCGGGGGTTGACGATACGAACGCTCAGATCGCGCGGGCCGGGGCGTTTCGCGGTCAGTAAATTACCCGCCAAAACTGCGCCGACACCTTCAGGCGGGCCTGTATAAATCCGGCCCGGCCCCCCGACCAACGTCTTCCCCCGGGAGGACATCGACCTCCTGCACACAATGCTCGAACACCAGTATCGGGACGTCGTCCGAAATCTCTGCGGAAGGCCCCCGACATGCGCGCCGAAATGTTCAGTCAGAAGGAGGATGACAACCCGAATGTCTTCATCGGAAGAAGCCAGGAGGGTCAGCTGTCTGAGAACACCTTGCTCAAGGTTCTTGAGTTGATGGGCTATGGGCATGTCACCCGGCATGGGTTTCGGTCCACCTTTCGGGACTGGGCCGCCGAAACCCGGCTCGATCATTGAGCCGCGGCTAAATATGCCCTTGCCTATCGTGTGGAAGACGCCATCATGCGCGCCTATCAACGCAGTGATCCTTTGGAGGAGCACCACAAGCTCATGACAGATTGGGATATCTATTGCTCTTCGGGAGGATCCTGTCGGTTCCGTCAGCAATTCCCGCTAGAAATTCTTTTCGTTGTTTTGCAATGGTTTAACTGGATTGCCGAAAACATTTTTTCGTGGACTTTTGCCGCCGGAAGCGGCCATTATGACAAAAAAACAGCAGGCAAGAGCAAAAACCACGGGAAACTCCTTCCGCAGGCATCTGTCGATGCCC
>JAPOTF010000182.1 GCA_026709325.1 Roseovarius sp. | reverse complement strand
GGACAAGATATTTTGGCATTGGCGATAAACAAGATTAAACGCAACGGCTATTTCATTGAATTCGGAGCAACAGATGGCAAAACTTAGCAATACTTGGCTGCTGGAAAAATGTTTCGATTGGGATGGCATTGTAGCCGAACCTCTTCCCAGCTGGCACAGGAAACTAAATCGAAACAGAAACTGCATCATAGATAAAAGATGCGTCTGGAGTTCAACCGGCAGCGTTATTGAATTTCTGGATGTGCGCTGCCGGGAACTGTCAACGGCAAGACAGTACGCAAATACAGATATGCATCGCAATGCGCGCATGGATAGCAGTGTAATCAATGTGGAAACTGTTTCTCTGCGAGATCTCCTGGCATTTCACGAGGCCCCGGAGGTTGTCGATTACATGTCGGTGGATACCGAAGGAAGCGAATTTGACATATTGAGGAATTTTCCCTTCAATGAATATCGGTTCAATTTTATGTCGGTCGAGCACAACTTCACGCCAAACAGACAAAAAATACGCGATCTGCTCTGGAAAAACGGCTACAAGCCAATATTGGACAACATCAGTGAATTCGATGACTGGTTCATACCAAGGCAGCCCGCCTGATCAATCGTGATAATTTACGTGATTGACGTTTTGCCTTGAAGGGTAGATTATATCGACAACCCTGCGTTTTCCGCCCATGCGGTCAAGTTGAACTATTGCTCCGGTTTGCGACCTGATGCTGTTGTGGAGCGCTTTCCCCGACAATGGCGCTTCGAAGCGCGCAACCGCCATGTTGTTTGCAAAGGCGGATATGGCCTCTTCCGGACTTCCGGCATGGACGGTTGCCACAACGGGGTGTCCCTTGCCCATTATCGTGTATATGGATTGGGAATTCGCGATTGAAAGCTCTCCTATGACAATCCAGTCGGGAGTCAATCTGACAAGAGCGTCGATAATCTCCGGATGACCGACCGAGTTTGCCGACCGGTTCCTTGGAACAACTATGTGAACGCGATTTGGATGGGCAACGGTGATTTCCCGCGCGTCTTCCACTGTTATGATCCTGTGATGAGGGTCGATCAGTTCAATGATCTTGTTGGCAAAGGTTGTCTTGCCGGTCGATGTCGCTCCCGAAATGATAATCGACTCCCTGCGCCGGACAACCTCCTTGAGCGCTTCAACGTGATCTTCCGGCAATTCGATTTCGTAGATGGATTTTGAGCCGCGTTGAAGCTTGGCGCCGGAAGCGAGGCCATATGATGAAAGTTGAATTTGCGTGTTGGCGCTTAATGCGCGCACCGCCAGCGCAACGCCTTTCCGGTCATCCGCGTCATGCCTGACGTTTGAACCAACAATTGCCTGAAAGCGATGGCCGCCGCCAGGCAGTTCGCAGCTGACAATGGGCAGGTCGTCTTCGGAAAATCTGGCGTTGTTGATGTTTGCCAGCACCCGGCAAAGCCTGTGAATGTACGCGTAGTCAAGTTCGGGGGCCTCCGCCGGTTTCCAGTCGCGCCGTCTTTTCCTGATCCAGACGGTTCCCGGGCGGTTGATCGCAATCTCCTCCATGTTTTCCGAAAGATAGTATCTGGAAAGCTTTTCAAGCACTCTCTCCGCTATCTGATTTGGGACCGACTTAAGCATGTGGAATCTTCTCGGTTAAGTGGCGGAAAAGCCGGCGGCTTCACGTTTCAGTCTAATTTGAAAATGAACTTTGCAAAATCATGCCGACCTACCGGGAGGAACCGGCATCCGTGTGAACAGGTTTCAGATTGTAGTCGCGACCATCAAGCGATATTGAATTGCGGACTTTTTCGGAAGCCGACGGTGCCAGCAGAATCTTTCTCGGTGCCACGTGTTCCGCATCGCCAGCCATCATCTCCCCGATCGCGTATTCATGGCCCGCCACCGCAATGACTCTTCTGCTTGTCGGAAAATATATGTCTGCATGCAGCTCGATATCAATGCGAGTACCTTTGGCAATGATTGCCACTTCCCGGGTGTCGCGTGACTGGTCCAATATGTATTGCGCATTCTCTCTGGCTCCTTCGGTGGCAATCCTCAAACCTTCGTTTTTTGCACTGTTTTGCTGAACTCTATTGCCGGAGCTGTCGGTGTGAACTTCTTCTTTTTCACCGTGAGCGGCAAGAACTGCGCCTGCCGCCGTGTCCACAACCGTAGAGAGAATTGGAAGTGTGTATGTGTCAAAAGTCGATCTGTAAAGGCGGCCGGAAACACCACTCAATCCCGCGGCATCTGCGGTTCGCGCAGGGTTGCCTTTAAAATTTATGGAGCGACCATCGATATTTATTATCCTGTTCCATTCAATTCCCGCACGCTCACCGGCGAACTCCCTGCATTCGCCAATCACTCTTGAACCGGCTCTTATTAAGGGCCGCCGGCTTGTTGATGAGTAGACGTCGCTTTCAACCATTGCGACTGCCTTGCCGCACATAAGGCTTGAGATGGGTGTCTCAAGTATAGCCTTGATGACTCGGTCTGCAGTTAGAATATTGTCCTGATTTACCGGAAGTCCGGAATTCGCATGGGGGAGGTCTGAATCGTAACGAATGTCCGCAAATTTTTCCAAAACCGCGGTATCCCTTAATGGCAGACCATTGGGATCGGCAAGGCCATGAGATTTTGGAATGTAGGACACGACCGTGAATCCATGCTCTAAATGTCGCAGGCGCCTAGAGACATCTTCGGAATTAAGATAACTCAGGGCTATTTCCAGTGTGGCCGGATGATTTGGTTCCGCTTCAGGCTCTTCGAAAACCTCTTCAACTTCCACATGAACAACAGGAGCAGGCGAAACCGAAACTTCCACGGGTATCTCGAAACTTGATCTGAATCTCTCGTTAATCGTCCCAACGATGACCGTGCGTATTTCGCTTGCGTCCGGGGAACCGTAGGAAACTGAAACATCGCAGTATTTTCCTTTTGGTAGGCTCTCCGGGCAATCGGTGGCCAGTTTAAGTCCGGATATCGAACCCAAAGGGTTTAGACCTGCAATTTGTCCCGTCTCGTCGCCGGTGTTTGTTATCCTCGCCACCGCTTTGCCGATTGTC
>JAPOTF010000015.1 GCA_026709325.1 Roseovarius sp. | reverse complement strand
GGAAGACCTTGCCGCATCGTGGAAGAGAGGCCACCGGAAGCTTCACGAGATGAAAGCAAATGAATGAATCAAAACACCAGGGTTTTGTCGGTGCGGCCTTTTTCAAGGTGGGCTACGAGCGCGAGAAGCGCAGTGGACTGCGGACCCTCCCCGGCACACTTTCCGGTTCGGTCTGCAAGCCGTGCGCGATGATTTCCGATAGGGGCCGGAGCCTCTTCCATCGTGTTTAAGGGCCAGCGGACGCCACGGCGTCTTCCAAAGCAGCGCGGGGCGGGCGGATTTGGTCAAACCCATCGATGTCATGGCGGGATGGGGGTGGCCAGTCGCGGGTTTTGCTTTGGCAGCATTGCCGGCATGGCCGGGATCGTCGATCGGACCGGCGCCAACCATGTGATGACGGTAAAGTAAAACGCCAAGGCAACATCGAATGCGCTGCCCGCAATCGAGTGGAAGAAACGTTCGGGTCGTTCCAATCGAAGAACCTTGAGAAGGGACACGGTCGGATCGAGCGGAGGAAAAATTGAGGCGCTTTCTTCCCTGGCCTCAACGGTCAACTATCCGCATTTAAAGTTTTGTTCGTATGCAAATAAAACACTTGACATTAAATAGAGCTTGACGTTCAATGAGTTTGCTCCAAGCGGGGAGGCTCGGCTTTATGAGCTTTGTTCGAAACAACTGGTACGTTGCGGGGTGGTCGCACGACTTTGCCGCGGAGCTTGTTTCTTTGGAAATCACAGGTCAGCGCCTTGTGCTCTTTCGGGACAGGAAAGATAAGCTTTCCGCCTTGGAGGACCGTTGTCCCCATCGCCTGCTGCCTCTGTCCAAAGGCAAAAAGATCGGCGATACGATTCAATGCGGCTATCACGGGATGACCTTCAACGGCTCAGGCGTCTGCGTTCGAGTGCCGGGACAGGACAACACGCCCGAGCGCGCCAATGTTTGCGCCTTCCCGATAGTGGAACGCCACGGTGTCGTCTGGATATGGATGGGAGATCCGGCCCTCGCGGATGAGGCGAAGTTGTTCGACATTCCTGAACTGTCCGACCCGAACTGGCACGCTCATCACGGCGGCCATTTGCACATCAAGGCGCACTACCTGAACGTTGCGGAAAACCTTGTTGATCCGGCGCATGTAAGTTTCGTCCATCCTACAACGTTGGGTAATGCGGCTTCAGAGAACGTGCCGGTTCATGTCGCAACCGAGGGTGAAGTGATCCGGGCATGGCGCTGGATACGAAACGCGCCGCCTGTGGGCTTCTTCAAAGAGTTTGGCGGGTTCACCGGCAATGTGGACCGCTGGCACTATTATGACCTGCACCTCCCGTCGACCGCGGTGATCGACTTCGGCAGCATCGACTGCGCGGAGAATTGCGCGGAAGAGGATCGTGACAAAGGCGTGCGAGTCTTCGCGATTCACTTCGTCACGCCCTTGAACGAGAATGAGACCATTGACCACTGGATGCACCTGCGGAACACTGCCTCTGGAGAGAGTGCGAACGCCAAGATCGATGGTTTGCTGGAGATGGCCTTCGCCGAAGACAAGGCGATCCTTGAGGCCATCCATGAAGAAGAGCAGCGACCGCAATCCAGGCGGCCCGTCCGCATTGCGATCGACAGAGGGCCCACGGTTTACCGCAAAAGAATCCGTGAAATGATCGAAGCGGAGGCTGTGGATCATCTGGGAGAGCCGGTGGCCCCGGTTTTCGTGGATGGCAACACATAATTTCAACAGAGAGGGACCAATGACACTCAAGACATTTCTAAAGGCGCTTCTTGGCGCAGCAATGGCGGCGGCCTTGCCGATCACATCTCCCGCACTCGCCGAAGACGCCATAAAGATCGGCGAGATCAACCATTACAAGCGCATGGCCGCTTTTGCCGGCCCCTACAAGCAGGGGATTGAGCTGGCCCTGGAAGAGGTGAACGGCGCGGGAGGCGTGCTCGGGCGTCCGCTGGAATTTGTGTTCCGCGATGATCAGGGCAAGCCCGGTGAGGCCGTGAAGATTGCCGAAGAACTGATGACCTCAGAAGGTGCCGTGATGATCACCGGCACGATACTGTCGAATGTCGGACTGGCGATCTCCAGCCATGCCGCGGAAAAACGCTATGTCTACCTCGCATCCGAGCCTCTGGCCGATGCGCTGGTATGGTCTGCGGGCAATCCTTACACCTTTCGCCTGCGCGCCTCGACCTACATGCAGGCCGCGATGCTGGCCGAAGAGGCCGCCAAGACCGATGCCGTCAAATATGCAACCATCGCGCCCAACTACGCTTACGGCAAAGACGCTGTCGCGGCCTTCAAGAAGGCTCTGACCGCACTCAAGCCCGAGGTGGAGTTCGTCGCCGAGCAATGGCCCGCACTTTTTAAGATCGACGCGGGTGCCGAGGCCCAGGCGCTGGAACGCGCAAAGCCGGATGCCATATACAACGTGACCTTTGGACCCGACCTGGCCAAATTCGTGCGCGAAGGCACTGACAGAGGTCTCTTTGATGGCCGCAAGGTCTATGGCCTACTGTCTGGCGAGCCCGAGTACATAGACCCTCTTGGCGACGAGGCCCCCGAAGGTTGGGTCGTGACAGGCTATCCCTGGCAGGACATAAATGAAGGTCCGGGCGGTGAATTCGTCGCGGCCTATCAAGCCAGGTATGACGATCACCCCCGGATTGGCTCGCTGGTGGGCTACATGACAGTGCAATCCATCGTTGCGGCGCTGGAAAAGGCCGGCTCAACGGAAACCGAGGCAATCCGCGCGGCATTCGAGGATCTTCCGGTTGCAACCGCTATGGGCGAGATCACCTTTCGCTCGATTGACAACCAGTCCACGGCTGGCGCCTGGGTCGGCACCACCGCTGTCAAAGACGGCAAGGGCATCATGGTGGATTGGTCTTTCAAAGACGGTGCTGACTACCTGCCATCGGACGAAGAGGTCAAGGCCCTCCGTCCAGCCGAGTAAACCAAAATCCCAGGATCGCAAGGGGATCCCCTTGCGATCCAATTCGGTTTCGCGCTGTTCACAACACGCAAAAGGCCACCTGATCGATGGAGCTTTTCGTC
>JAPOTF010000046.1 GCA_026709325.1 Roseovarius sp. | reverse complement strand
CACGGCGGATGGACGGCATATGGGCGACCGGCAGGGTGACAATGCAGGCTTGGAGACCGATGCCGTACTGCAGCGGACCTAGCATCGTATCCGGGAACGTCCCTTTCGTGGTCGCCTGACACGCTGGACAGTGTTTGATCTCGGCCTTCACACGGGTCTCGACGAGGGTAAACTCAAGATCGTACAGGATCCGCCGTTCCCGGTCCGCCGCGTGAGCGTTCGACGTCGGGCCCTTGCCCTATCAATTTAACACACTTATGTCGTTTTTTGGGATTTCCCTTTTGGTTCCACTGGTTCAAGGCTCTCATGTCGATGACGGCGTTTGACGGTAACACGATTCCCCACCAGAGCTTTTCGGTTCCGGGCAGCGGCCGCCGCCTTGAGGGGTGGAACCCGGCCAGCCCGCCGGCAAGGGCGGCGAAGTCGGCGATTGCCGTCTCCGGCGGCGGTCGCGAAACCCTTGTGCTGCGGTGGGCGGCAGGAACCTGAAGCGCCTTCACGTCCTCCATGGAGACATGCCGTCCCGCCAGGCGCTCCGGCTTCTCGCGGGCCGGAAGGGACAGGTCCCGGACCCGGAAGGCGGTGATGGCGTCGAAGGCGAGGCGCCCGCGCGGACCGTCGGCATCGTCGAGACGCCGGTCCCCGATGCGGGTGCCGACCTTGAGCGCGTGGAGGGACCGCTTGATTTTCCAGCGCAGTTCATACCAGCGCAGCGCGGTGCGGGCGGTGTCGGGACCGGCCTCGCCCCCGCTGGCTGGCAGCATCCAGCACGGCGGCTCGCCTCCTCTCTTTCCCGGACACCACATTCTCAAGAGCGGCTGCGAGGTGGAGAAGATCGCCCATGGCACCGCGGAACGGATCAGGCGCGCGGTCGCCATCAACGCGGTCATTGCCTGGCGTCTCGCGGAGCTCGCATTGCTGGGGCGCGCGGCCGCTGAACTGAAGGCGTTGCAGATGTTCGGGAAGTCGGAGATTGCGGTGTTGCCGGACTGTGCCGGTTACATGGGATTCGAACTCCGCTGCTGGAAAAGCCCCGACACTCCCCTCGCGATTGACGATGTGTCCCTGGGCGAGGCGGTGCTGCTCGTGGCCCGACTGGGGGCAACCCGATCGCGGGAATGAAACCCCGCCGGGCAATCAGGTGGCGTGGAATGGCTATTTTCGGTTGAGCGCGGGCGCCCAGACGCTTGAGCGGTCGATTCGCCAGGGAGACCTGAGCGTCCAAAAACAGCTTTTGTTAAGTAAAAAAAATGGCCAGGAGGCAGGGCGCAGGGTTGGGTCGGCGTGCAATCGTTCAAGCAGATCCCTCGTGGCCGCCATGTTCAAGGCCGCCTTCGCGATGAACGATCTCGCAAGGACGGCGCGGTCTTCCCGAGGCTTGCCCGCGCACCTCTTTTCGGCTGGAAGAAAGCGCCTCCGGCGTGGCGAACTCGAGTACAGCCGCCAGCTTGCGGTGGCGGTCGGAAAGCGATCCGGGAAATTCCGTCAGGGCGGAAACAATTCCTTGAAACCGGCATCAGACATCGGATATGGTGTTGGCAATGGGCATGGCGGGATCTTCTTTCGCGTATTTTGTCGTTCACAAACCCCATCCTGCCACGGAGAGATCCACAGGCCCGGGAAAAACGCGAAAAAAATTCCCCTAAAGGGCAACGGATTCACTCCCGATCATGATTTTGCAAGTGGCTCGAGAGTTAAAATTAAATGACTGCCATGGATAGTGAAAAGGCCCGTGCGGCAAACTGGTTTCGGCAACTGCGCGATGAAATCACGCGTGCCTTTGAGCAACTTGAAGACAGCCATGAGATGGGGCCGTTGTCGGATTTTGCGCCCGGCCGATTTGACATGGAAAAGACGCAAAGAAGCAGCGGCGACGGATCGGATGCCGGAGGCGGGGAGATGTGCGTGCTGCGCAATGGCAGGGTATTCGAAAAAGTCGGAGTGAATGTCTCGGTCGTTTATGGAACACTGGGCGAGACGGCCAGAAGAGCCGTTGCCTCCCGCGGTGTTCCGGGCATGGATGCGGGATTGGAATTTTGGGCGTCGGGAATCAGCCTTGTGGCGCACATGCAGAATCCGCATGTTCCCGCGGTGCACATGAATACGAGAATGTTCTGGACGCCCGGGACATGGTGGTTCGGAGGCGGCTGCGATCTCAATCCGAGTATCGAGTATGAAGATGACACAAGACATTTCCACGCAACGATCAAAGCGCATCTGGATGGGCATGGCGATGATCAATACCCGCGGTTGAAAAAATGGGCTGACGAGTATTTCCACATTCCGCACCGAAATCGCGCGCGTGGCGTCGGGGGAATATTCATGGACGATCAAAACACGGGAGACTGGGAGGCGGATTTTGCTTTAACCCGCGATATTGGAAAATGTCTTCTGCCCGCCTATGTTCCGCTTGTGAAAAGACGAAGAACCATGGATTGGTCCGAGAGCGACAAGGAGAAGCAGCTTGTCTATAGGGGCCTCTATGCGGAATACAATCTTGTTTATGATCGCGGAACCAAATTCGGCCTTGCATCCGGACATGACGCAAATGCCGTTCTAATGAGTCTGCCGCCAATTGCAAAGTGGATCTGATCGGGGGAATTTAACGAGGCCTTCGCATTTCGCGCATCTGCATGGCGCGAATCTTTGCCACCTCTCCGGTCCCGTCCTTCCATCTTCTGTGAACCCAGAACCACTGGTCCATGTTCTCGCGCACCCTTTGCTCAAGACGCCGGTTAAATTCGCGTGTCATGGTTAAAGGGTCTGATGGCGGTATCTCGTCATCAGTGATAATTTTGAAATCGATTCCGTTTTTATCCCTCAAACCCCATCCGGTTATCAGTGGCGCGTTGAATCTAAGCGCCATTTCCGCTGGCGACAGTGAAGTCAATGCGGGTTTCCCGAAAAAGTCGAGCGGGTATCCGTCCTGCACATTTAAATCATTTAGTATTGCCACCACGCCTCCGGCACGCAAATGTCTAATCATTCTGACGATTCCGATGGGGCTTTGCTCGAACATGGGTTCGCTTAATTCCGACATGGCTCTGACATAATGGCCGTTATATGTTCTGTTTGAAAGCCTTCTATAGAAGATCCCGACATTTAGTCCCTGTTCAACCACGGCCATTCTCGCCGCGTTGAAATTCCCGAAATGCCCGGTTATCATGATCGCGGGACGATTTTCGGCAATTGCCGCGCGGGCGATTTCGATGCCCGGTCCCTCCACTTTCGAGTTCCGGGCCCGTGTTGAAAATTCGGGACTGTACAACTCTACAATATTTCGTCCGACATTGTCGGGCACCTTGCGAATCAATCGCTTGACTTCGGATTTGGGCAATTCCGGACAGGCATAGGCCAGGTTGATCCTTATCCTGCGGCGATAGCCCAGTATTGGCGCAATAATGTTCGAGGTAAGCCATCCCCCGAATGCAACTCGAAACTTGTATGGCAGTGGGAGAACAAGCAAAAACGGCGCATAGAGAACATTCCCCGTAAAACGCTCAAATAACGGAATTCGCTCTTGTGTTTTGTTGTCGCCCATTGAGTGCAATCCGGGATTTCAATTTCGTTTTACTGGGGTTGCAACCGGTGTTTCAGGGTTCAAGCGGCAATCCGGTGCCAATCATGCTGTCCCTGGTTACCAGCCGGGCAAGTTCCTGCTCCGTCATTAACTCGGATCCGACGGGTCGCGCCGGGATCACGATGTAGCGCATGTCCGCCGTGCTGTCATGCACGCGAACGGTTGCGTTTTTTGGTAGTTCCACGCCAAATTCCCGCAGCAGCTTGCGTGGTTCAACCACCGCTCTTGAACGATAGGCGCGGGTTTTATACCAGTCAGGCGGAAACCCGAGCAGATTCCTGGGATAGCACGAGCAGAGCGTGCATACGATGAGATTGTGAACGTCCCCGGTGTTTTCGACCGCGATGAGATTTAATGGCCCTATATCGAATTCCATCTCGCCACATGCATCCGTCCCATTTGCCAGCAGGCGTGTCTTAAATGATTCATCCACCCAGGCCCGGGCGACCACCCTTGCGCCGTTGGCAGGGGAGCGGGCGTCCATTGCGTCGATCTGCCGGGAAATTTCGTCACTGGTCAGCACGCCTTTTTCGATAAGCAGTTCGCGTACGGCTATTTCCATTGATTGCCAGCAGGTAAGCGGAAAATCGTTGTCATTCCGAAACGGATGCCCTGAAGAACTCAATCCCATATGATGGATCTGTTCTGGGTGATCATGAGACATGTCACTTCCGCTCCAGCCAGTGATGATATATCTCCGCATCGAGGGTGTCATCCTGATTTTCGGCTCTTTCGCCCCAGAGTTCCCGCATTGTAAACCTGACCCTGTAGAGAGTCTTGCGTTCCGCCTGCAGCCCGTATGCGAGTTGTTCCGGATTGGGGTATTCTCCGAGACGTCGCTCGATCACCCCGGTTTTTCCGCGCAAGTACCATGGAGCTCGAACATGGCCGGGTGGCGCCATTGATCTCACCCGCACCTGTTCAGTCATTTTGGGCCTCGCCGTAGGTGTCTCCTCTCCGCGACACGGCTTCCATTTTTTCACCGAGTTCCTCTATGGAGTAGACGCCGGCCTCGATAAGGTTTTGATTTATCGCGGCTATCCATCTTTCATAATATGTATGTTTCTCGAAGGCCTCTTCCCCCATGTCTTCCAGTGCCCGGCGCAATCCATCGACAGTAAAGAGACCCTTGCCGCCACAAAGAATCATCAGCGCGTCGACTCGTTTTTCCCATATCGCGAAATCGTGTTCCTCCATGGGAACGGGACCGGAATCAAGCCCGCCCATATCATGCCATCTGCGTTCAATGCCCGTGTTCATGCCACGACAATACCCGTTGCGCCGGAAAATGTCCAACAATTCATTTGGTGTTTAACACTGTCTGGATGTTTTACGGGAAATCAAATTTTGCCGCATTTGCAAATCAATCGGCATTCCTTGATTCCGATGTTCCTGATGCGGTGTATATTGCCAGCGCGGCGCAAAGCAATCCGATTAATATGATAAAGCCCGTGGGGCGGCCCACGCATCCGATCTCCATCGCCGCACTCTTTAATCCGCCATATGGATCGTAAAATGCGATAATGGACACCAATATGCACCAGCCGACGCAAACCGCGAGACCCGCCCACTGATTGCGCAGCTTTGCGGCGATTGCAGTCGCGGCAAAAAGCGCAATCGCCCCCGGCGTCATCGACAAAGAGACCGCCTCGACCCAGATGCCTATCGGCAACCCGTCCCAAGAGGGCCGCAGCGTTTTGCAAATCTCGTCATGGGGCGGAAACGGAGCCTGCACGCTCAATTCTCCTCAAAGGGATCCCACTCGCCATCGACTTCCGGCAATGCCTCGATCTGCGCTTTGGCTTCAATGTTCTTTTTTTTATGGATTTTATGTATCCTCGCCGCGGGGAAGCTTTCGATAATGGCTTTAACCAGCGGGTTCTCCAGGGCCTTTCTTTCATTTTCACGAATTTCAATTCCGCGCTTTTCCGAAATCGTCTGTTCCCCGCCGTCGTTTACAACGCTTATCATCCACCGTGTTCCGGTTAGCCTCTGCAAAGTCGCGCCAAGTCGCTGGGCAAGGTCGCCAGGGGCACTGCCTTTCGGTTCAAACTCGATTTTTCCGGGCCTGTAGGATGCGAGACGAACATAATCCTCTAATTCAAACAACAGCAGATTGTCGCGGCTGTCTCGAATCAATTCGACTACACGGTCAAATGTGGGGAGCGTTGAAAGTTGTGGAACCCTGTCGGGCGCAAGCGCCGTGGCATGACCAGTTCCGCCGTTTCCGGATGGCATGCCGTTTGCGCGCTCATGCGATCCGGGGGTTCCGGATTCCGGCGCGGAGTTTCCCCCGCGGGCCGTTGCGGGCGGCATTCCCTCGAGTTTGCGAACCAGATCCTCGGGGCCTGGAATGTCCGCAACGTGGGTAAGTCTGATAACCGCCATCTCCGCCGCCATCATCGTGTTTGGAGCGTCCGCCGCCTCTTCAAGCGCCTTGAGAAGCATTTGCCACATGCGGGCAAGCACTCTCATGGGGATTTTCGTCGCGATTGTCTTGCCGCGTTCACGCTCGCTGGGCGAGATGGTCGGATCGTTTGCCGATTCGGGAGTTATTTTGACCACGCTGATCCAATGCGTGATCTCGGCCAGATCGCGCAGAACAGCCATTGGGTCGGCTCCATCGGCATATTGCGAATTCAGTTCTCTGAGCGCTCCAGACGCATCGCCTTTTAGGATCATTTCAAACATGTCAAGAGTTCGGCCTCTGTCGGCCAGTCCCAGCATGCTGCGAACCTGGTCCGATGTTGTTTCACCCGCTCCATGCGAAATTGCCTGGTCAAGCAGAGACGTGGCGTCGCGGGCGGACCCTTCGGCGGCGCGAGTGATGAGAGCCAGCGCATCCGCCGTTATATTCGCGCCTTCGGCGCTGGCGATTCCCCGAAGCATTTCAATCATCGTTTCAGGTTCGATTCTTCGCAGGTCAAATCGCTGACAGCGAGAGAGAACGGTTACCGGCACTTTGCGTATCTCAGT
This sequence comes from Roseovarius sp., assembly GCA_026709325.1. Lineage (GTDB taxonomy): Bacteria > Pseudomonadota > Alphaproteobacteria > Rhodobacterales > Rhodobacteraceae > JAPOTF01. The sequence goes on along the minus strand of JAPOTF010000046.1, from coordinate 21,265 downwards.
GGTCGCAAATATGAATTTAACGTGTTCGGGGGGTTCTTCAAGCGTTTTCAGCAGTGCGTTGAACGCATGGGTGGAGAGCATGTGAACTTCATCGATGATATATATCTTGTATCGCGCGCTGGCGGCGCGATAGCTGACACTGTCAATGATTTCGCGAATGTCATTCACGCCGGTCCGCGATGCCGCGTCCATTTCAAACACGTCGACATGCCGGCTTTCCATTATTGCCATGCAATGCTCGCATTTGCCGCATGGCTCTGTTGTGGGCCCGCCATTTCCATCAAGACCCACGCAGTTCATGCCCTTTGCGATTATTCTCGCGGTTGTCGTTTTGCCCGTGCCGCGAATGCCCGTCATAATAAACGCCTGGGCAATGCGCCCCGCCGTGAAGGCGTTTTTAAGCGTTCGCACCATGGCCTCCTGGCCGACAAGATCGGAAAATGTCTCGGGCCGGTATTTGCGCGCAAGAACTTTGTATGAGTTTTTATCCGTCAAGATTTAATCCCGCTCGCTTGAGTTTTCGAACTCCACCATAAGTTTCCAGCGCACCAAGGTCCAGCGACCAAATGAGCAAGATGAAATTACGGGTTTCCGAATGCAAGTGGCATGATCATGATCGTTGAAAGAGCTTCTCTATTTCCGACAGCGGCAATTCAACGTATGTGGGCCGTCCATGGTTGCATTGTCCCGAATGCGGCGTCTCCTCCATTTCCCTTAAAAGCGCGTTCATTTCCTCCGCCCTCAAGCGACGTCCGGATCTTATGGAGCCATGGCATGCAATCCGGGAGAGCACGGAATTAATTTTTGCTTCCAGCAATTGACTGCCGCCCTCTTCTTCAATCTCGTCAAGTATGTCGCGCAGCAGCAGGGAGCAATTGACCTGTCCAAGAATCGCGGGCGTTTCCTGTATCGCGATGGCACCCGGGCCAAATGGCTCGATTACCAGTCCGAGTTTGGCCAGTTTCGAGGCGGCTTCCAGCAGGCGGTCGGCATCCGATGGCGGCATCTCCACAATATCGGGGATGAGCAGTGCTTGAGTGTGTATGCCGCTTTCGGCCAATTGGCGTTTGAGCCTCTCGTAAACGAGACGTTCGTGCGCGGCATGCTGATCGACAATTACGATTCCGTTACTGGTCTGCGAAATGATATAGTTTTCATGAACTTGCGCGCGCGCCGCGCCAAGGGGCATTGATTCGGCCGCATCGTCCGCTTCGGGGGCCTCGCGCGCTTCGGTTTCCACTCTCCCGGAGTATTGCCTTTCAATATCCTGGAATGCGGGTGCCTGCGCCGCATGGCTTGCCGATAGAGATCTTCGGGTGGGACTCTGCATCAGCTGCCGGCGCGAGATCCCGGCTTGCCCGGGGTTGTCGTGGACCGCCTCGCGACGCATGGATCCAAGGGCCGCATCCGACAAGGTGCTTGAAGTGCGGTTTCCGGTCCCGGCCAGTGCCGAGCGCAGGCACGACACAATCAGATCTCTTGCATGTCCGGGATTGCGGAACCTCACTTCCGACTTTGCCGGATGTACATTTGCATCGACTCGCCTTGGATCGCAGGTGATGAACAGCACCGCGGCGGGGTGCCTGTCTTTGGTGATGAGATCCCGGTATGCGCCCCTCACGGCGCCATAAAACATCTTGTCCCTTATCGGGCGGGAGTTGACATAGAAATACTGGGCCGCCGTGGAGCCGCGTGAATACGTTGGCAGGGAAGCGCATCCCTTGAGGTGAAGATTTTCCCTGTTCATATCCAAAAGCACGGCGTTGTCTGTAAATTCCTTTCCAAGAACCTTGCCCATTCTTGCGATTATGGCCTCTTCGGGAGAGCCGCCTTCGACATCCGCGCGGAACACAACGCGCTCCCTGTCCTTTTGCGTCACATCTCGAAGCGTAAATTCGACAAGGGGTTTGGCCATCGCAAGACGTTTTACGGTATCTGCCATCGCCTGCGCCTCGGCCCTGTCCGTTCGCATGAATTTGAGTCTTGCCGGGGTTGCAAAGAAAAGGTCGCGCAATATTACCGTGGTTCCCGCGTTTCGGGCGGCAGGCTTGACTTCTCCAGTCCGGCCTCCGGCAACCGTGATTTCCGCGGCCTCATGCGTTTCCGCCTTTGATGTAATGGTGAGACGGCCAACAGCGCCTAGAGAGGGCAAGGCCTCGCCGCGAAATCCAAACGTGCCGATGTCAAGCAGATCCGAACCGTCTATCTTCGATGTGGCGTGCCGCGCGAGCGCAAGAGGCAGTTCCCCGGGCGTCATGCCATGTCCGTCATCGGAAACGCTGATGAAGGTCTTTCCTCCATCGGCATATGCCACATCAATCCTTGCGGCGCCTGCATCCAGAGCGTTTTCAACCAGTTCCTTGACTGCCGAAGAGGGACGTTCAATCACTTCGCCGGCGGCAATGCGGTTAATTGCGGCCTCGTTCAACTGTCTAATTTGCGGGCGAGGCGAGTCAATGTGGCGACCTGTATTCGACATGGTCTGCATAATAGCATTTTTGGCGCGAGATGCGCCAGATGTTTGTGTTTTTGAAACCTTGAAAGACGCGATGCGAATCTCGCGAACCGGCGGCATGTTCAATTCCGCGCGCATCGAGCGTGGAATCAGCCGCATTCGCATTGCCGGAAATGGTGGATCGGGTGACTTTGTTCCGCAATGGCCTTCAATTCAAAACGAGGAATTTCGTTTTCCAAGCCTGCGGTGATGCCGTGTTTGCTGCTCCGTCACGCATCCAATCAAATGAAAGACGGGCAAACGGGCGGGAAATCGACAATGCGGGAGCTTGAACTTTTCGACGGGCGCGGCAACGCGAATGCCGCCCGGCCTTTCGGCGGAGCGGGGAGCCCGAAGGCCTCATGCAGGCCTGGAACAGGTGCCGGCGGAAACTTCGGGAAATGGAATTAATCAATCAAAGCGCCGGGAAAAAGGCAATGTTCCGGGATCGAAGGCATGCGGGCCGATCAAAATCGCCCGCATGCATCAAAAAGTTTCGCCGACCATTGCCGGTCAGCTTCTGGAGAATTCGGGATAGGCCTCCATGCCAAGTTCTCCGATGTCGAGTCCGATGATTTCGGTTTCCTTGTCGATGCGAATGCCGATTGTGAATTTCAGGACAAGCCATACGGCGGTCGACGCGACGACCGTGAATATTCCCACAACCATTATTGAATACAGCTGCACTCCCAAACTTGCATCCGGATTGGAAAGCACCACGGCGATTGTGCCCCAAATTCCCGCAAAAAGGTGAACCGGAATTGCGCCCACAACATCGTCTATTTTCAATCTGTCGAGAAATGGAATTGCAAACACCACGATCACTCCGCCCACGCCGCCAATGAGCGTTGACAGAACAAGAGAGGGCTGCAGGGGCTCCGCCGTGATGGCGACAAGCCCGGCAAGAGCGCCATTAAGCATAATTGTCAGGTCGGGTTTGCGATACACTATCTGAGACATTATGAGCGAGGATAGCGCCCCCGCGGCCGCGGCGGTGTTCGTGTTTGCGAAGATGCGGGAAATGTCGGCCACGTTTGCCGCGGAATCCATATATAGCTGCGATCCCCCGTTAAAGCCGAACCAGCCAAGCCAGAGAATAAACGTGCCAAGAGTTGCAAGGGGGAGATTCGATCCCGGCATGAACGCGACTCTGCCCTTTTTGTCGTATTTTCCGATGCGGGATCCAAGAATGACGGCGCCTGTAAGAGCCGCCCACCCGCCAACGGAATGGACCACGGTCGATCCCGCGAAATCCTGAAACCCCATGGCGTCCAAAAAGCCGCCACCCCATTTCCAGCTCGCCTGAATTGGATAGATCACCGCCGTAAGCGCAACTACAAATATAATAAACGGCCACAGTTTAATTCTTTCCGCAAGCGCGCCGGAAACAATGGAGGCGGTGGCGGCGCAGAACATGAGCTGGAAGAAGAAATCCGAACCCACCGAGGCATATGTGAGATCCGGTTCGGTGTTTGCAAGGCCGGGAGGTTCAAGACCTGTAACGGATATCGCCCCAATTACGCCCTGCAGCATCCACCCGTCCCCGGGATACATGAGATTGTATCCCAATATGTAATAGAAAATGGCCGCCATGGAAAAGAGCGCGATGTTTTTGGTCAACTGCATCGCGACGTTTTTGCTTCGCACCAGACCCGCCTCGAGCATGGCGAATCCGGCCGCCATGAAGAAAACCAGGAATCCGGCAACAAGGAACATGAACGTCGTAAATATGAAGCCTATCTCGTCTATTGAGATGGTGTTCCCGGCATCTTGGGCAAGAACCGGGGTGGCCAGGAATGCAATAGACGCAATGGCGCATAGATTGATGGGGTTTTTCATTATTCTAACCTTTCCAGCATGCATAAAGCACAAGCCAAATTCATTGTGGACATGCAGAAAAAAGCCCATGTGAAGCCGATGTGAAGTGAAACGGCAAAAATTTTATTCAGATATTTAACTAAATTGCATAATAAATATACAATATTGGGAACGTTGTTTATTTTATCGGCAGTTAATGAGGCAATGAAAGGTCGAAAGAGTCTCCACTTTATGAAAGTTGCGTGGTATAATGGCAAAAAACGACAATCAGGCATTAGAGGCATGGGATCGGGAGCAAGAGGCAAGTCGCGCAAGGCGGCTTCGAGGGCAAATAGTCGCGATGCGGGGAAAAACCGGGATCAAGTAAAGGCCGCATCCGCGAGGCGCCGCAAAAACGGCACCTCAGGGCCGGGCGCCGTCCGGCGGCTGTTTAACTGGATCGCAAGGCTCATGTGGTTTGTCGCATGGCGCGTTGCCATGGTGCTGGCCGTGATAATCGCCGCTTCGGTGGCCTACACATATACGACTTTGCCAGAGATAGACGATCTGCTTGACGGACGCTCAAGAGGGTCTGTCACCTTGCTGGACAAAAATGATGAGGTTTTTGCATGGCGCGGCGACCACTTTGGCGGTGTCGTGTCGGCTGGTTCCGTTAGCGGCCATCTTGTAAACGCGGTTTTGGCAACCGAGGATAAGCGCTTTTACAGTCATTTTGGTTTATCTGCGCGCGGCATTGCCGGTGCGGTTTGGATTAACGTGCGCGAGGGACGTGGTCCGCTAACGGGGCATGGCGGCTCGACCATTACCCAGCAAACGGCAAAACTGCTTTGTCTAGGCGTGGAGTACAGCCATGACCAATGGGAAAGCGAGGCGGAATACATAAGAGACTGCCGCCGGGGTTCCATATCGCGCAAGATAATGGAGGCCGTCTATGCTCTCGCAATGGAATACAAATACACAAAAGACGAGATTCTGTCAATCTATCTGAATCGCGCATACATGGGAAGTGGAGCTTATGGAGTGGAGGCGGCGGCCCAGCGATATTTTGGAAAAACCGCGGCGTTTTTGAATCCGCAGGAATCGGCAATGCTGGCGGGATTGCTGACGGCGCCGACCAGGCTTTCTCCCACAACCAATTTGCAGAGATCTCAAGACCGGGCGGCCACCGTGCTGCGACTTATGAACGAGCAGGGCCACCTTGACTATGAAAGAACCGTTTTGGCACAGGACAATCCCGCCGTGCTCTCGGAAGCGGCGGAAGCTCGCTCGGGCGGATACTTTGCAGATTGGGTCATGGACAGCGGGCCGGAGTATTTCACGCGTGAAACGGTCGAAGACGTGATTATTCGGACAACGCTCGACAATCGGATACAGCGCGCCGCGGAAGAGGCCTTGACGCACGTGTTTGACACGAAAGTCCGGGAGGGTTCACTGGCTCAGGCTGCGGTAGTCGTGATGTCTCCGAATGGAGCCGTTAGGGCGATGGTAGGCGGACGCAAGAGCCAGGTGTCCGGCGCCTTTAATCGCGCAACGATGGCGAGACGTCAAACCGGTTCGGCCTTCAAGCCGTTTGTCTATGCCGCCGGTCTGGATTTTGGCTATGGAGCCAATGACAAGGTTAAGGATGAACCTTATTGCCTTGATGTTCGCGGATCGGGCAGATGGTGTCCTGAAAACTACAAAAAGGAGTATCACGGGCGCGTCTCGCTGGTTTCCGCCCTAAGCGAATCCCTGAATGTTCCGGCCGTCAAGGTCAGTGAAAGCGTGGGGCGGGAAGCGGTCGCCAAAGTGGCTGAAGATTTTGGCATTGAAGGCGAACTTGCAAATGGACCTGCGCTTGCTCTGGGTGTTTCCGACAGCACGCTGCTTGAAATGACCGGCGCATATGCCGGGTTTCTGAACGGGGGAATATCGGTAGCCCCAATCGGTCTAATTAGCCTTAGACTGGCGAGGGATGACGTGTCTCTGATGAAAGCCGAGGAGAGCGGGGGAAAAAGGGCGATTAGCGAAAAGACGGCTCGCGAACTGGTTTGGATGATGCATGAAGTCATTGAAACCGGCACTGGCGCCAGAGCGAAGCTGCCGGACCGTGAGGCCGCCGGAAAAACCGGAACCACGCAAGCTGCCAGGGACGCCTGGTTTATCGGGTTTACCGGAAACTATGTTGCCGGCGTATGGATGGGTTACGACGACAACACCCCGCTTACGGGAGTTACCGGAGGAGGATTGCCCGCCGACATATGGCGTGAAACCATGATTAGGGTGCATGAGGGGATCCCTCCAAAACCGCTGCCAATGGCAAGACCCGCGGGAATGGCCTCAAAGTCCGTTAAACTGGAAAAGGAAGGCGGGAACGTCATTGAAAGCATCATAAAAAGTTTGCTGGGAGGAAATCGATAGCGGACAATGGCCCATTCAATGCCGCAATTTAGGGCATTTCCCCGATTTGGGGAGACGCCGTGTAAATGGGCCGGGGTCCGCATGGTTCGCAATGTGGGGCGACTTCCGCGCTGTGAATTGCTTCCGGAAACCGTGCAAATGCGGATTAAAGGCTGTTGAGGCGCAATTCATGATAAAATCAAATGCATTTGCATTTTGCGAATCCGGTTTGGATCGCGCCAGTGAACTTCGCGGCAAATATGACGTTGTCAGCGGCTTCCTTAAAAACGGAATGGCAAAAACGGCTCTTTTTTGGCGGGGAAAACCTCTGGTGGGAATGCCTGGGGAAAACGAACTCGCATGGTTTTCACCGAAACATCCAATATTGGCATCGGCAGGCGAACCGGTTCTGCTGGGCCGTGATGAGGATGGAACGCTGCTGATGGCGGCGGATTTGCGGAACTGGCAGCCGGATGATTTTGACGAAACGCGAATTCAGGGCATTTTTGATTCGAGTCTTCAGATGCATCCGGCTCTGGGCGACGGCATGGCGTTCGCCGAACTTAGACGGATTATGAACCTGCTGGGCGCAAGGGATGCCGAACTGGCGGCAACGGCCAAGGCATTGCTTGGATGGCATGAAACGCACCGGTATTGCTCGAGATGCGGATTGGAAAGCAGTGTGGCCATGTCGGGATGGCAGCGCATTTGCGAAAGTTGCGGAGGACAGCATTTTCCAAGAACGGATCCGGTGGTGATAATGCTTGTCACCCGCGGCAACAAGGCTCTTCTTGGCAGATCTCGCGGCTGGCCGGAGGGCATGTATTCATGCCTTGCGGGGTTTGTCGATCCGGGAGAGACCATTGAGGCGGCCGTTCGTCGCGAGGTGCTCGAGGAAGTGGGAATAGCAACCGGGAAAGTCCGCTATATCGCGAGCCAGCCATGGGCGTTTCCGTCTTCACTTATGATTGGTTGCGCAACCGAGGCGCTGGAAGACGAGATTGCAATTGATGAAAATGAACTTGAAAACGCCCTTTGGATCAGCAGGGAGGGGATGGCCGCGTCATATGCCGGGCAAACACCTGAAATCAGGCCCGCGAGAAAAGGCTCGATTGCGCACTATCTTATCACCTGCTGGCTTGCGGGAACCTTGCAGGCGTGATGTCGGACGCGGGGCGGCTGAATTCCTCCATCGGAAACGCGCGCGCCGCCGCATGCAAGATCAATTGGCATGGTGACGCCTTGCAGCCGGGTAAACGCCCAGCATGGTGATCCCCGAGGTGAAGTAATCCAGTTCCTCCAGAGCCAGCTTCACCCCGGGATCGTCGGGATGGCCTTCAATGTCCGCATAGAACTGGGTGGCCGAAAAGGATCCTCCAACCATGTAGCTTTCCAGTTTCGTCATGTTGACGCCATTGGTGGCAAAACCGCCCATGGCCTTGTAGAGCGAGGCCGGTATGTTGCGCACCTGAAACACGAAAGTGGTTATCATCCCGAATTCGCCTCTTCGCGACCAGTCGGCGTTCCTGGACATGACGAGAAATCTTGTGGTGTTGTTTCCCTGGTCTTCAATGCCGCTGGCGAGCACGTCAAGGTCATGTATTTCGCCGGCAAGTCCGGATGCGAGCGCGGCCATGGCCGGGTCGTTTGACTCGGCGACCTCTCTGGCGGAACCCGCGGTATCGGCTCCAGCCACCCGTCGGATGTCGTTTGCGGCGAGAAAATTGCGGCACTGGCCAAGAAGCACCGGATGGCTCATCGCGCGCTCGATTTGCTCAAGCCTGGCGCCGGGCGATGCGAGGAGATTTATCCGGACGCGCAGAAAAGTCTCGGATATTATATGCAGCCCCGATTTCGGAAGCAGATGATGGATGTCCGCCACCCGTCCAAAAGTCGAGTTTTCCACCGGCAGCATAGCCAGCCCGGCGCGTCCCGAGAGGACGGATTCAATTGTATCCTCGAACGTGCGGCAGGGCAGCGCTTCCATGTCGGGATAGTTTTCATGGCATGCCTGATGGGAGTATGCTCCCGGCTCTCCCTGAAATGCAATATATCCGATCATTTGTCCACTGCTCCCCGACCCTGTCGTCAATTCATTCCGACCTGGATGATTTTTCAATTTAACTATACCTTGCAATCCAACAGGTGAAGCGTTTAGATACCCGATAACTGCACAATATGGAATCGGCACTATGTTTGACACTATGACACTTACCAAAATCGTTGGCGCCTTCTGTGGAGCGCTTCTTGTGTTTATGCTTGCAAAATACGCTTCCGAAAACGTGTATGCAATGGAAAGCGGGCATGGCTCCGATGATGGCGAGGTGCATGTGGCCTATTTAATTGATACGGGCGATTCAGGCAATGCCGTGGAAGAGGCCGATGAAGGGCCGTCTTTTGAAGTTCTTCTGGCCGAGGCGGATGTTGGAAAAGGTCAAAGGGTGTTTGGCAAATGCAAGGCCTGCCACAAGCTTGAAGCTGGAGCGAACTCCACGGGCCCGTATTTGCTGGGCATAGTGGGCAGGAATGTGGATGGCGTCGCGGATTTCGCCTATTCCGGAGCGCTGGGTGCCGTTGCGGACGTATGGTCGCCCGCAAATCTGGACTCCTTCCTGGAAAGCCCAAAAAAATTCGCGCCGGGAACCAGCATGGCCTTTGCGGGTCTCAGAAAGCCCGAGGATCGCGCAAACCTGATTGCCTATTTGGACAGCCTTGGCAACTGACGTGCCAGTCGGGAACGATTAAAAACATCTGAAACCATGGTGACTTTCCGATTTGCGGAAAATGGAATGGAGGGCAATGTGAACTGCGGCTTTTTCTCATCGTGTATCGTCAACGGGCTTTCCGCTGCCGGAAAGATTTTCCCGCAATGGATTTTTCTGGCGGTCCCGGCGTTTTTCCTTGCGTTTCCGACTGCATCCGAAGCGGGTGAAGAAGATGAAAAAATCATCACCAGCCACGGATATTCCTACTTTGGGGATCTCAAATATCCCGAGAATTACCAGCATTTCGACTATGTAAATCCAAATGCGCCGGTGGGAGGCGAGATCTCCATAGCGATTTCCGGGTCGTTCGACTCCTTGAACCCCTATTCCCGCAAAGGCCGGGCGTCTCCACTTTCAACCTCCATGTACGAGAGTCTTCTGGGTGAATCGCTCACATCCGGAGGATCGATGCCCGCGGACGCATACGGTGAATATTACGGACTTCTTGCCCACAAGCTGGAATATCCGGAATCGAAGGACTGGGTGATATTCCACATGCGGCCCGAAGCCAGGTTTTCCGACGGAACGCCCGTAACCGCTCACGATGTCCTGTTTAGTCACAACCTGCTGCTTGATCAGGGTTTGAAATCCTATGCCGAAGCGGTTCGAAAGCTGATTCCGAGTGCCGAGGTCATTGATGACCACACCTTGAAATTTCATTTTGCCGATGGCGTGTCCCGCAGATCCCTGATTGAGCAGGTTGGATTTGTGCCGGTTTGGTCCAGGGCGTGGTATGAAAAAACCGGTGCGCGACTTGATGAACCGCGCATTGAGATTTCCCCCGGATCCGGGCCATATGTTGTTGACGAGGTTGAAGTAAATCGCCAGATGGCGCTGCGGCGCAATCCCGATTACTGGGGATGGCATCTTCCCATAAACAGGGGGCGGTACAACTTCGAAAGGATAAGACTGGAATTTTTTGCCGACTCGACGGCCGCATTTGAGGCATTTAAGGCGGGAGAGGTTACATACAGGACCGAATCCGACCCGAAGCTCTGGGCGTCGGCCTATGATTTTCCCGCAACTGAAAACGGCTGGGTTGTTCGGGAGGATTTGCCGGACGGCACTCCGCCGGCAATGTCCGGCATTGTCTTCAACATGCGCAAGGAATTTCTTCAAGACAAGAATGTCAGAAAGGCCATTGCGCTGGCGTTCAATTTCGAATGGATCAACAAAAGTCTGTATTACGATCTTTTTGATCAGCAGAGATCCTATTCAAACGGCACGGAAATTGAAGCGAGGGGCATCCCGGAAGGGATCGACAGGGAAATGCTTGTCTCTCTGGGTGATCTGGTCCCTGAGGAAATTCTGACAAGCGAAGCGCTTGTTCCGCATTCAAGCGATCCGGCAAGGCTGGCAACAAGGAGAAATTTGCGTCAGGCGCTGAAGTTGATGTCGGAAGCCGGATGGACTGTCGACAATGAAGGAAGGCTGGTAAATGCCGGCAATGAGCAAATGCTTGTTGAATTCCTTGTCAATTCCTCGGCTTCGCCCACAACAAAGGCCATTGCGGAAAACTTTGTCTCAAATCTCAGGCAATTGGGCATGAATGCGCAACTGCAAACGGTGGATTCGGCTCAATACACCGACCGCGAGCGCAAATTCGACTATGATCTGACATTTGACGGTTATCCCGCGCTAATATCGGTTGGTCATGGATTGTCGCAAAGACTTGGATCGGAGGACGCCGAATATTCGCTGTTCAATCCGGCCGGTCTGGCCAGTCCCCTGGTGGATGCCGTGATTGAAATCGCCTTGAACACCGGCAGCAAGCGGGACGAGACGGCAAGTCTCCGGGTTTTGGACCGTGTATTAAGATACGAGTTCATTCTCATACCGGAAGGTTACAAGCCGGATCACTGGGTTTCATATTGGAACATGTATAGTCATCCGGAAACTATTCCGCCCTTTGCTTTGGGAACACTGGACTTTTGGTGGTTTGACGAAGACAAGGCCGCCAGACTGGAGTCGGAAGGAGCCTTATGAGCTCGGCCCCGGCGAATGCGGAAATGTCGGCATTGTTTGCGGAGGATGTGAGGTAAGCGTTTATGGGAGCCTATATCCTCCGAAGACTTCTGCTGGTTGTTCCGACCCTGATTGGAATTATGATAATCAATTTTGCGCTTGTGCAGTTCCTCCCGGGCGGACCCGTTGAGCAGGCGATTGCCGAAATCCGGGGTCATGGCGATGTTTTCGGGGGATTCGCCGGTGGCGGCGAGGACGCAACATTTGATTTAAGCGAAGACCAGTCGGCATATGCCGGTTCGCGCGGTCTTCCGCCCGAATTCATAAAGGAGCTGGAGGAGCAGTTTGGACTGGACAAGCCCCCGCTGGAGCGTTTTTTAAACATGATGTGGAACTATGCGAGGTTCGACTTCGGGGAAAGCTATTTCAGAAAAGTGACGGTTATCGATCTTGTTTTGGAAAAGATGCCGGTAAGCGTCACTCTTGGAATCTGGACCATTCTGCTTTCGTATTTGGTGTCAATTCCACTGGGTATTCGCAAAGCCGTAAGGGATGGCTCAAAATTTGACACATGGACCAGCGGGGTAATTATTGCCGCCTATGCCATTCCGGGATTCCTTTTCGCAATTATGCTGCTGGTATTGTTTGCCGGCGGTTCTTATTGGCAGATATTTCCCTTGCGGGGCCTGACGTCAAACGGGTGGGAGGATTTGAGTCTCATCGGAAAGGTTCTGGACTACCTCTGGCATATAGTTCTTCCGATTACCGCTCTGAGCATCGGCGGATTCGCAACTCTCACGCTGCTGACCAAGAACTCGTTTCTTGATGAAATAAAAAAACAGTACGTGATGACGGCAAGGGCCAAGGGTCTCGGGGAAAACGGGGTTTTGTACGGCCATGTTTTTCGAAACGCAATGCTGATAGTGGTGGCGGGATTCCCCGGCGTTTTCATTGGCGTTTTCTTTACGGGGAGTTTGCTTATAGAAACCATATTTTCTCTTGACGGCCTTGGCCGCCTGTTTTTTGAAGCCGCGGTGGGTCGCGATTATCCCGTGATGTTTGCGACCTTGTATTTAACAACGCTTATCGGTCTGGTTATCGCCCTGATTGGAGATTTGATGTATGTCCTGATTGATCCCCGGATCGATTTTGAAAAGAGGACGGGTTAGAAATTGAAACTGTCGCCGCTCAATCAGCGCCGGTGGCGGAATTTCAGGCGAAACCGCCGCGCGTTTGTCGCCCTTGTGATATTCTCAATTCTGTTTGCGCTGTCTCTTCCAGCGGAGTTCATTGCAAATGACAAGCCTTTGCTGATCAAGTATCGTGATGGCTATTATGTTCCGGTGCTGAAATTTTACCCCGAGACGACTTTTGGCGGAGACTTCAGGACCGAGGCCGCCTATGTCGACCCGGAAGTGAAGTGCCTGATAATCTCCGGCGGACTGGATGCGTGTTTCGATGATCCGGAAGGCGTTGCCTCCGATAGTGCCGACGGTCTGGTTGAAGGCGAGGAGATTGAAAGAGGCTGGGCTTTATGGCCTGTAATTCCCTTTAGTTACGATACGCCGGTTGATCGGCCCGGAGCCGCGCCATTGCCTCCCAACGAAACAAACTGGCTTGGGACGGACGGGACAAAGCGGGATGTCCTGGCCAGGGTGATATACGGCTTTAGACTTTCGGTGCTTTTTGCGCTTGTGGTTACGGTGCTCTCTTCGGTCATAGGCATTTTCGCGGGAGCGATTCAGGGCTATTTTGGAGGTCGCACGGATCTTGTTTTTCAGAGAATAATCGAAATTTGGGCGTCAACTCCGCAACTTTACGTCATTATCATTCTTTTTGCCATATTGCCGCGAAGTTTCTGGCTTTTGGTGCTTGTAACCGTACTGTTCGGCTGGATGGGTCTTGTGGGCGTTGTGCGCGCGGAATTCCTGCGAGCCAGGAATTTTGAGTATGTGCGAGCGGCAAGGGCACTGGGTGTAAGCGACATTGTAATAATGTTTCGCCATGTGCTTCCAAATGCGATGGTTGCCACGATCACGTTTCTGCCCTTTATTGTCACCGGCACCATAGGGCTGCTGGCAACACTTGACTTTTTGGGTTTCGGCCTTCCTTCGTCTTCCCCGTCGCTTGGTGAACTGACATTGCAGGCAAAGCAAAATCTTCAGGCGCCCTGGCTTGGATTTACGGCATTTTTTGCCTTTGCCATCATGCTTTCACTTCTTGTTTTCATCTTTGAAGGGGTGCGAGACGCATTTGATCCCAGAAAGACGTTTCAATGAGTCTTCTTTCAGTCAGAAACCTGAAAATCTCATTTCTGCAGGATGGTCGGAGAGTGGATTGCGTGCACGGTGTTTCGTTTGACCTGGGACGCGGTGAAACCATGGCGCTGGTGGGCGAAAGCGGGTCGGGCAAATCCATTACGGCCCTGAGCACGGTATCGCTTCTTGGGGACAACGCAATTGTCGATGGCAGTGTTCGCTATGACGGTCGGGAGATGATTGGCGCTGGCGAAAAGCAGCTGCGGGATGCGCGCGGAAACGATATAAGTTTCATATTTCAGGAACCGATGACCTCGCTTAACCCGTTGCACACACTTGAAAAGCAGTTGCGGGAAAGCATTGAACTTCATCAGGAAATCTCCGGGCAATCTGTTCGCGACAGAATACTTGAACTCCTGCGCAGGGTGGGAATCCGCGATCCGGAGAGCCGGCTTGGCGCCTACCCCCATGAACTGTCCGGCGGGCAGAGACAAAGGGTAATGATTGCCATGGCGCTTGCCAACAAGCCCGACATTCTCATTGCCGACGAACCAACAACCGCGCTTGATGTGGCAATTCAGGCGCAAATTCTGGATTTGCTGGCCGAACTTAAGAATGAAGAGAAGATGGGACTGCTCTTCATTACACATGATCTGAAAATTGTGCGGAAAATGGCCGACAAGGTATGCGTCATGCAAAACGGGCATATAGTTGAATCGGGACCAACCAGCGCCGTGTTCGGCAATCCCCGGCATGAATATACCAAAAAACTGTTGGCGGCACGTCCGGAAGGTGAGCCGGAACCGATCGGCAACGACACCGGCAGCATTATAAGGACGCGGAATTTGAAGGTATGGTTTCCGATCCAAAAAGGATTGCTGAAAAGGACGGTCGGACACGTAAAGGCGGTAAATGACGCCTCCGTCTTTGTCCGAGAAGGAGAAACTCTTGGCATTGTTGGAGAAAGCGGGTCTGGCAAGACAACACTGGCTCTGGCGATTATGGGTTTGATACATTCAGAGGGGATGGTCACTTTCAGCGGCAGCGACATGCGGAACTGGTCCGTGCGCGAGTTGAGGCGCCGGCGTACAGATATGCAGATAGTGTTTCAGGATCCATACGGCAGTCTTTCCCCCCGAATGACATGTGGTCAGATCATTGCCGAAGGGCTTTCGGTACATGGCGTTCCGGAAGGCCGCGGGGAGAGCGAAATGGTTGCCAGTGTCATGCGCGAGGTTGGTCTCGATCCTGAAATGGCGGACCGCTACCCGCATGAATTTTCGGGTGGCCAGCGTCAGAGAATCGCCATAGCGCGGGCCATGATTCTGCAACCGAAAATGGTTTTGCTGGATGAGCCGACAAGTGCTTTGGATATGACAGTGCAGGTGCAGATTGTGGAATTGCTCAGGAATCTGCAAAAAAAACACGGACTGGCGTATTTGTTCATCAGTCACGACCTGGCAGTGGTTCGGGCAATGAGTCACAGGATTGTAGTGATGAAGCAGGGCGACATTGTCGAGGCCGGCATGGCATGGGAGGTTTTTGAATCGCCAAAAACGGATTATGCAAAAACCCTGCTGCAGGCCGGTCTTGATCTGACCGGTTAGATTTCCCGATATCTATGCATTGGGCAATGGGTTTTGAAGGACCGAAAAGCCCATGAATTTCCAATGGCAAAGCCAGGTCCGTCCGTCTGATCTGATGAGCGCAGGCACAATGACTTTTGAACATTGGCGTTGACGCGAGTGTCCAAAACATGATCTGAAACAAAAAAACCCGGCCGAATTGTCTTCAACCGGGTTTGCTTCGGATTTTGCCGCAATCATGTTTCCAGGTAGGACTCCATGCTGTCATCGAGGGCGTCTTTCCAGGGGGTGTGATGCGGAGGAGCCTTTTTGCCGGTCATGGGCGATGTGTAGCCATGGTTGCGGAATGTCATTATATCCTGCTTCTTGTGCTTTTTCCAATCATAGAAAGCCTGATTGGCCGCTTCCACGTCGAAACTCGGATAATCTGTTTCATCGATTAGTTCCTGCACATAGTCACCCTGATATTTTATGCAGCCATAGTCATCCTCAATGGCGTCTTCGGCAACTTCGCGAGCCTTTGGATCCGCCTCCATTGCGGTTTGATCGGGTAGCGAGATTTTTTCCATAATGCAATCTCGAACCCACCATGCCTGGGCGTCAAACATATTGAAAGTGTACCACTGGTCCTGCATTCCAAGATAAAACAGTTTGGGATTTTTATTCCACACCACGCCTTTGTAGAGGTCGGCGGTGGCAAGACGGTTGGCGGTTTTCAGGCGCAAGTCATCGGGAAGGAACGGGAAGTGGTGCTTGTATCCCGTGCAGAGAATAATGGCGTCGACATCCCTGCTGGTTCCATCTTTGAAATGCGCGGTTTTCCCCTCGACCTTGACCAGTCCGGGCACCTCCTGCCAGTTATCCGGCCATCCATACCCCATGGGAGCTGTACGATATGAACTTGTGATTGATTTGCATCCGTATTTCCAGCATTGCGACCCAATGTCCTCAGCCGAGTACGATGTGCCCATGACAAGCAGGTCCATTCCGTTAAATTCGCGCGCGTCTCGAAAATCATGGGCATGAAGTATTCTGCCATTAAAGGATTCAAAACCTGGATAGTGAGGAACATTCGGAGTCGAAAAATGGCCGGTGGCCACAACCACATTATCAAATTTCTCCGTGCTTTCGGAATCATTTGCGGTATCGCGCGCTGTTATGGAGAACTCTCCCGACCTCGGGTCGTACCGCACGTCGCGAACCAGATGGCTGAATCTGATCCAGTCTCTTACCCCCGCCTTTTCAACTCTGCCTTTGATGTAATCGTATAGAACGGCTCTAGGCGGATAGCTTGCTATCTCCTTTCCAAAGTGCTCATCGAATGTGTAGTCCGCAAACTCAAGTCCCTCCTTCGGGCCGTTGGACCAGAGATAGCGATACATTGAGCAATGACAGGGTTCGCCATCATCATCGACTCCGGTTCGCCACGTATAGTTCCAGAGTCCACCCCAATCTGATTGCTTTTCATAGCATACAACGTCGGGTATGTCCTCTCCTTTCGTCAATGCGGATTGAAACGCTCTCAATTGCGCAAGGCCCGAGGGACCGGCACCAATGACCGCGACTTTTCTTTTTGCCATGTATTCATCTCCCTGAATTTGCCGAATGAACCCGTTTTATCCAATCGGTTTCATGTGTTTGACAGGTCGGGCCACCCAACCTCTATGTCAAGCAAAATACAGCGATCGTGCGCCTTCTTCAATAAGCAAATACGGGATTTGCCGTGCTCGGGAGGCTGGCTGAAAAAACTTCAATGCCATGAAAACATGATTAGTGCCTGTTGACAATTTATCTGTTTCGTGTGACTCTCCTTTTCAACAAGCGCCATCAAAGGCGCAAGAGGCAAAAGAGAGCGGGTTTAACGATGAATGGCGACGGGACGGTTTCAGCGGGTGCGGACGGGGTGTCCGTGGCGCGATCTTCCGGCGCCTTGCCAGGAGAGGCGTTTTCCAGCGCGTTTCCGATGCGTTGTCGGATGACCCCGACTTCGAAGTATGTTTTTATGGACGGCGCGATTGTCCGGGCGCCCCGGAAGGCGTCCGGCGCAAGGGGGGACCTCGAAACGGGGCATTGGCCGCTCCGGCGGGGTTTTGACGGGCAAGACAGTGGCGGTCGCGCCTGGCCATCTTGCGCGCTTTGTTCCTCTTCCGGGACGGGCCCACAATCTCTCCGGCATTGCCGGATCTGCTTGAGGGTCTCGAGTTCGGGGCTCTGATTGGGGACGGGGCGCTGGACGCGGACTGGCCTGCCGGGGAGGTGGAGAGGCGGGAGGACGGTATCACGCTTCCGAAAGAAATGGAATACCATGTTTCGAACAAAACACCAATTCATTTGTGTCCGATCATGAATATATCCTTCCAGCATTGGTAAATATTGCAAACTTCAAAGAGCAAGTTTGGAAGAGTTATTTTGTGACGCACCGAGACGCTTTTGAAAATTTGGTGACTAAAGCCCATAATGCGGCGGAAAGGAAAAAAGAGATTGAGGAAGCCGCTCGTAAAGAGCGAACAGCATTGCAAGAGGTCATTGACATCTTCAATGATTGTTTTTTCGTTCCATGCGAGATTAAGGTGATAAATTTTGTCTCTGTGATTCTCAACGAGGGCAAAATTCCGAAGCTGTGTTTTACCTTTAAACAGGGGAATG
This sequence comes from Roseovarius sp., assembly GCA_026709325.1. Lineage (GTDB taxonomy): Bacteria > Pseudomonadota > Alphaproteobacteria > Rhodobacterales > Rhodobacteraceae > JAPOTF01. Next base: position 3,354 of record JAPOTF010000046.1, on the reverse strand, counting down.
AAACGCAAGATGTTGAAAAAAGATGCTTTGCTTAAGGTTCTCGCCACCGACGAGAAAAGAGCGTTCTATATTTTAAATATTATCTTCGAGATTGAGGTGCGGAAGAAGGCCGGGCAACGAACATTGCTCATTGTCGATGATGCCGCAGACTCATTTGACTACAAGAATAAGTATGCAATTATCCAATATCTCAAGGAAATCGCGGAGGACGACAATTTCTGGCACATTATTCTCACTCACAACTTTGACTTCCGACGAACAATTCAGAGCCGTTTTATCAATTGCAAATCATGCTTCATGGTTACAAGAAAAGAAGACAGAATCGCGATCAGCAGGGTCGTCGGAATCAAGAATGTTTTTGTCAATGATTGGAAGACTCAATTTGGTTATGAACCGCGAAAGCGGATTGCATGCATACCGTTCATGAGAAACCTGGTGGAATTCACAAAAGGAAAAGATAACCCAAACTATGTAAAACCAACATCACTGTTGCATATCAAGGATAACACAGGCGACTTTCAGGACGGCGATCTTTTCGAAATCCACAAGAACATTTTCGGCGAATTACCAGCGAATATGGATCCCTTTAAGGGAACTGTACCTGATCTAGTCTTCAAAGAGGCCGACGGCTGTCTTAACGATGGCTATTCTGCCAATTTCGAGAGCAAAATTGTTCTCTTGATCGCGGTGCGCTTACGTGCAGAGCAATATATGCTTCGGCGTATCAGTGATTCCACACTGCCCGGAACGATAACCGGCAATCAGACAACAGAACTTCCGAATCGTCTCCGCAGGAACTTTCCCAATGATGCTGAAATTGCGACTATGGATCGAATTGTCCTTATGAGTCCGGAGAATCTTCACCTAAATTCATTTATGTATGAGCCTGTTCTTGATATGTCAGATGAACATCTCCGCAAGACATATAGCGATGTTAATGCCTTTCGACCAGAATTCCATCATGGAGGCATCCCATGACACGCCAACGCCTGCCTATTGGCATCCAAGACTTTGACCGACTGCGGAACACCAACAGCTATTACGTTGACAAGACCCCGTTGATCCGGGATCTGATTGAGCGTGGCGATCACTACTTTCTATCCCGGCCGCGCCGGTTTGGCAAGAGTTTGCTGGTTGATACGATCAACGCACTGTTTACGGGACAAGAAGCGTTGTTCCGAGGATTGGACATCTATGATCATTGGGATTGGTCGGTCACCTATCCAGTGGTGCGGGTGAGCTTTGATAGAAAGTATAACCGGCCAGAGGATATTGAGCGCAACCTCGATAATCAGCTCGACCTCATTGAACATGCTGCCGGACTGAGTTCCGTCGGCGCTGCCGGTGCGGTTCCTGAACGATTGCAATATCTTCTTTATCGCCTTCACCTCAAGACCGGACAGCGCGTTGTCATCCTCGTTGATGAGTACGACAAGCCAATCCTGGATGTTCTTGAACATCCAGAACAGGCCCGGGCCAATCGGGAGTACCTGCGCGGGTTCTATGGCATCATCAAAGGAAGTGCCGCGCATGTGCGCTTTGTGTTTGTGACCGGCGTGAGCATGTTTTCCAAGTTGAGTCTGTTTTCGGATATGAACAACCTTGAGGACATCAGTCTGGATCCCCGTTTTGCCACGATTTGCGGCTATACCGATGCGGATATCGACAGCGTGTTTGCTCCTGAGTTGGAGGGGTTGGATCGAGATGAAATCCGTACTTGGTACAATGGCTATAACTGGCGTGGGGAAACGCGGCTTTATAATCCTTTCGATGTGCTTTTGCTCTTACGGAAGCGGGAGTTCCGCCCCTATTGGTTTGAGTCAGGGAACCCGGCGTTCCTGTTGAAAACATTGGAGGCGAAGTCCGTCAGTTTAAGGGAATTAGAAAACCAGATGGTCGACAGATCGCTGGTCTCGAAGTTCGATGTGGAAATGATCAGTGCCGAAGCTTTGCTGTTTCAGACAGGATATCTGACCATCACAGATGAGAGACAAGAAGGGCACAGAACCGTCTACTGTTTGGACTACCCCAATCGAGAGGTGCAGCTAAGTTTGAATGACGAGGTGCTGACCTATTTGAATCCGAAGCACATCGTTCCTTTGGACGAAGGGAAGACATTACGTGCTCTGCTGGAGGTCAACGACTTCGAAGGCTTTGCAGAGACACTCAAAGCCTATCTGGCGAGTATTCCGTATCAATGGCACACGACAGGGGATCTCGCGCGCTATGAAGCCTGGTATGCGGGTTTGTTGCATATGTGTTTTCGGGCGATCGGGGTGGATGTTCGGTCGGAGGAAGTCTCTAGCCAGGGCCGGTCTGATATGGTTGTCTTGACGGGCGGGCAAGTGTTTGTCGTTGAGTTCAAGATGGCGGGAGCCGCCGAGGAGACTGAAGCGGCGCTTGAGGTGGCCCTTTCCCAGATGCAAGACCGGGGGTATGCCGAAAAGTACAAGGACCGAAAAGAACCTATTCATCTTGTTGCGATCGCTTGCGGCCGTGAAGCGCGTAATTTGCTGGACATTCGGGTTCAGCCGGTGGGGTGAGGATTTCAGATAACGGCATTGCTCATCATGAGCTGATTTTCAATCGACATAATAGGGTCTGTTGACAACTGTTTCGCGGCCGCATGGCTCGCGCCGGTCTTGTCGTATCGTGTCGCAATCGCCCGAAACTCCCTGTTTGCCGCAAGGAAATTTCCAACCTGATGACACCATTTGCACATCTCCCCGTCGCGGTCCCGAGGCACCGTGCGGTTCCGCTTCGATGGCATCACCGCCATGGCACATCCCGCCTCTCCACCTCCCCGGCAGGCCAGTCGGCGTCAAACGCCCTGTCCCCAATCAGAGCCCCGAACTCAAGGCCCCCGAGCAGTTCCGGCATTGCCGGCGCGACCGCGGGCGCGCCCCGGAAGAGGAACAAAGCGCACGAGATGGCCAGGAGCGTCCGCGACCGCCACTGTCTTGCCCGTCAAACCCCCGCCGGAGCGGCCCAATGCCCCGTTTCGAGGTCTCCCCTTGCGCCGGACGCCTTCCGGTGCGCCTGGACAATCGCGCCGGCCGCAAACGCGCACTCGAAGTCCGGGTCATCCGACAACGCATCGGAAACGCGCCGGAAGATCGCGCCACGGACATCCCGTCCGCACCCGCCGCAAAACGCCCTCGATAAAAAGACGGTTGTCTCCCGCGGTGACCCCGTGGTCGCTCTTCCTTCCGCTGACGGGGGCGCCATGCGCGCCCGCACCGCGTCCGCTGAAACCGTCCCGTCGTCATTCATGGTGAAACCCGCTCTCTTTGCCTCTTGCGCCCTTGATGGCGCTTGCTGAAAGGGAGAACCGCACGAAACGGGAAAATTGCC
>JAPOTF010000055.1:1831-3155 GCA_026709325.1 Roseovarius sp. | reverse complement strand
GGATATGGTGTTGGCAATGGGCATGGCGGGGTCTCCTTTCGCGTATTTTGTTGTTCTCAAACCCCATTATACCACTGAGAGACCCCCAGGCCCAGGAAAATCGCGAAGAAAAATGCCCGTAAAGGGCAACAGATTCACTCGACATCATGATTTTGCAAGTTGCTCATATGCTTTACACTTTCTTCATCATAGAGGACCGGATTCCGTTTTCCATGCCAGAGCGCACGATCCTTGATCCGGGTCATGCCGACAAAGCGGGACGGATAATCGCCATCCTTAAATAGATCATCTGGCAGAAAATGGCACACAATGTCCGTTCCGGCTATACGGGGATCGCTTCCGCTTCTGAAAACTCGCACAGCAGCCCAGTACTGTCGGACCGCCACGGTCCCATTCTTTTAAAAAGTCTTTACGATGGCGCAGAAGACGCACCTCATCAGGATTGAAACCCAGTGAGCAGAGAACATCATTGAATTCACGCATCATTTACCTCTACAATGAGAATAGGTACACACCGGCTGCGCTGTTCCGCACGCCGTTTACAATGAGAAAGTCAAAGAACCACCATGCCCATTTTCAAGATCAACGATAGAAAGATCACCGAGATCGAACACACATCCTTTAAAAAGCAGAAGATTTACGAACGCCGGGATCTGCAAGCTCTGTTAAAATCGAACATCCGTGTCATTTCACCCGACAGCCTGGTCGTGGCCGAGGAATTTGGCGACTGGGAGGACAGCAACCGCAGCATCGATCTTTTGTGTATCGACAAGGCCGCCAACCTGGTTGTAATTGAACTCAAGCGTACCAGGGATGGCGGCCACATGGACCTTCAGGCCATCCGGTACGCCGCGATGATTTCAACCCTGACCTTCGAAAAGCTAATCGAGATTTATGACCGCTATCTGAGAAAAAATGACAGCACCATGGATGCCATGGAATCAGTCCTGAGTTTTCTTGACTGGTCCGAACCCAATGAAGAGTTGTTCGGGCAAGAGGTCAGGATTGTGCTCGCCTCCGCCGACTTCTCGAAAGAGGTGACCACCTCGGTGATGTGGCTGAATGATTTCGGCCTCGACATCCGCTGCGTGAGAATGCGCCCGTACGCCGACGGCAATCAGCTGTTGCTCGAGGTCCAGACGGTCATTCCCTTGCCTGAAATCGCCGACTACCAGATCCAGATCCGGGAAAAGCGCCAGGAAGTCCGAAAGGCCCGGAAACTCTCGAAGTTCAACATCACAGTAGCCAATACAGCGTTCCAGAATTTGAGCAAACGCCACATGATGCTTCACCTGGTCTCAGAGGCCATCAAATTTGGCAAGAC
>JAPOTF010000055.1:0-1821 GCA_026709325.1 Roseovarius sp. | reverse complement strand
CCTCATGCTGTCGCAACCGGACAGGAATGAAGAGGCGAATAGGCACAGCAATGGACTGGTCTCAGAGGCCATCAAATTTGGCAAGACACCCGATGCGATCATTCGTGCCACAGCCAAATACCGAAGCAAGCTTTTCGAAATTCTTGACGGTGAACTGACCGAAAAAGACGAGGTGGTCCACGCCCTCGAACTCAAAACGCCAAGGCAGGATCCCCGCCGCTATTTTCACGAGAAGGGTCAGTTCTTTTGTTCAAACGGAAAAACCTATGTTCTGAGCGACCAGTGGCGCACCACAACACTTCCCGTCGCCCAGTCGCTTCGTGATACGTTTCCCGATCTCAATATTACAATAGACGAGATTGAACATTGATTACTGTGATGGGCTATCCGGCAAGGATTGCAGGCCCGTGGCAATGTCATAAATAATCAAGTTACAATTAGGCTTGAGAAGATCTGGAAGTATTCCATTCTTTTGATTCATTGTTTCCATAAAAATTACAGCTTAGCTTTCACGATTTTTGTAAATGGTGGCCAGATTTTCCCAATCCCTTTTAATCTGGTCACGACCGCGATTATTAGTCCCACGAGCACCTGTATGCGGCACACAACGGACACAAGCATTGCCCACAAAAAACGACGTGTTAATAGCTTCTGGAAATTTCATATGACCAGGCTTACCCGCAGCATGCCGGAGCGCAAGAAACGTGCTCAAGCCAAGGCAGATAACCATCTTGGGATCAACAATTTTAATTTCTGGTAACGTGAATTTCTTTGCACACGTAACTAAATCTCGCCATTTAATACGCGCACTCATGTCTCCACCCTTTACGAACGGGAACAGGTTGGTCAGATAACATTCGGCACGTTTCAATTCAAAATAACGATCAAGAAGACAATCAAGGTTTCGATTGGTCGGAAGGCTCGGCGTGTAACCGTATTTTATACTATCGCAATCTGGTGGAGTCGCGGAAAGAGAATCCGCACTTGCCCAATCCTGCAAGACAACGATGATGTCCGCATTAACATTTCCCGCCGTCTTGGTAATCGGCGAAACATGATCACATTCATAAACTCCATTGTGAAAGTCCCCGATACAAGCATAACCGTCAAGACGGGTTTCTTTACGACATCTTGCAAGCTTCAAAAGTTTGGCTTTTTTATACTCAGTTTTTGAACTCATTACAGCATCTGCTCCATCACAAAATTCTTCAATGTTTTTGTTACGTTCTTAACCCGTGGATCTTTCCATACCGCATCGACAAGCATAAACCGGTAGCTGTTCGCATGTTGTTGTTTTTTGTTCTGCTCACGCACCAACGCTTGCCGTCGCCTAGTCGCTTCATGATACGTTTCCCGATCTCAATATTACAATAGACGAGATCGAACATTGATGACTGTGATGAACAATCCGGCAAGGATTGCAAACCGGGCTGTCGGACGGGGAGCGCGGGGGCCTCGAACGGTGCGCGGGGGCCACCAGTTGAAGACGTTCAAGGTGTCCCGCGATCCGAGGTTCGAGATCAGGGTCCGCGATGTTGTGGGCCCGCATGTCAACCCGCCCGGGACCGCGCCGCTGTCCCGTCAGTCGCGCTCTCGGTGGACGAGAAGACGCGAAGACAGGCTTTGGGCGGCACGCGGAGGCCTTTGCCCATGAAGCCCGGACACGCGGCGGAGACGAGACCGCGCGACTGCAGGCGGAACGGCACCACATGCCTTCTGGCGGCCCTCGACGTCGCCACGGGGAAGGTCGCCATGGGCAGGGTTGCGGCCGGACGGTCGAGCGGCACCGCTCGGCGGAGTTCCTCGACTTCCTCGACCACG
>JAPOTF010000124.1:430-3198 GCA_026709325.1 Roseovarius sp. | reverse complement strand
GTGGCCAAGGTGAGGATTGAGGCACCGGTAAAGGGCGAAAGCCACCGGAAAACAGCAACTCCCCGCACCTACAGCAGGGCGCGCCTCTCCCTGACTCTACTAACTAAGAAAGAACTTCTTTATGACTGCCTTCGAGCTGGTGGTATAAGTATTCCTGATTCAACGGAAATCGACGGGCGGCGAAGATAACTGTTATCTGTTATGGGCTAAACTTGGCGCGCATTTCTTGACTCCAATGCATGACATTCCAGCGGCCCTCGTTCTGGTACTACAAGAATGTTTGGCGTCTTCTGCTCTAACCGAAGCGATTTCAGGATGACCGTGCCTGTCTCATCGTCACCAATGTAGCCTCGAAACAGCGGCTCATCATATTGCTCCACGAAGTTGAAGGTCGGATCGGCATCAAATCCCAGGCTAATCTCCGTCATGTTCGCATCGAGCAGCCCGTGCCAGATCGTGACGAACTCGCCGTCCTGTTAGAGGTGGCAGTTGAGTCGCAGAGTGTTGTGCTCGGGCTGATCTATACCCTCAATCTTAAGCTCGAAAACCGCAACGCCACCGGGAAAAACAAAACTCAGTTTAAAGAACCCGTGGTTTGTTGGATCAAATGCCGTAGCGCTCATTGCGAAGCACGCTTGCGGGGGCGACCGCCTTTCGCGCCGTTCGCACGGGCGGCAGCTGCCTTGGCCGGAGATGTCTTCCGCCCGGCCTGCCTAGCCATGGCCTTGCTCATCCAATCCTTAGTGCCAAAAACACCAGCCACGAGGGCAGGGACGTAGATATCGGCGTCCAGCTTCGGCCAGTGCAGGTTGAAGCCCACACCATCGACCTCAACGCTGGCCAGCTCGTCCGGGCTGGCCTCACTCAGGTCCTGCACAAGTTCAGCCGGAAACACATAAGCGCAGCCGTTGGCAAGATCGACGGTGACGCGACCTGTCTTGCGGCTATGGCGCGCTGCAACGGCACGGGGTTCGGTTTCCAGCGCCGTCCGCCCACGGGCTTCGGCCGCTTCAGCTTGTGCATCAGTCAAGTATTCCATGGATACGCTCCCATTCCGCAAGGAATTCCTCCTGGCGCTCGATCACTTCCGCCATCAGCCGCCGTTGGTCAGGTCTCTTAATGCTAATGAAGTAGACCGCTTCGGGCCTGCCATCGGGGCCGGTCAGGTTGATCTTCGCCTGCCCAGGCCCGGTGATATGGATATGTGCCGGTTCATGATCGGCCGTGTAGATGACGAACCTGAAGCCGTGGGCGCGGTGAATGACAACCATGACGCTATTTAAACCCAACAGTTGGGTTTTTCAAGATGCTCTTCGCCTAACCCGGTCGAGACATCACGCCCGCCTGATCGTGTTCGGGCTTACCTTGAAAAGCCGCGCTAGCTCCGCAATGCCACGGCCGTCCTCGTCACGCAACCGTCGCACCTCGGCGCGGCGTTCGGCTGAAAGGACAGGGGGCCTGCCACCGATCCGGCCCCGCTTGCGAGCTAACGCAAGTCCTTCTTTGGTCCGCTCGGAAATCCGTTTCCGCTCAAATTGAGCAATAGAGGCGAAGACGTGAAACACCAGCCGCCCGGCGGGTGTGGTCGTGTCGATGCCTTCGGCTAGGGACCGGAAACCTGCCCCTTTTTCACGAACGCTCTATTCGCATACCGTATTGATGGCTATGCCGCCCATGGCGCTAGCGAGGCATTGCCTCGGCGTGGGGTCCCGCTGAAGCACAATGAGATGGAACCAACTCAGATAGCTGGCCATGTATTTTGTGGCGATCCCTCGGCGGCTCGCAATGAAACCTTTTAGGCGTGAGTGACGGTTGTTGACGTTTTGGATGTGCAGTTCGCCATCTACGCGTTCGCCGGCCGACTGATTCAAGGCCTTATGGCTCACCCCCATGGCCTCCGCGCAGGGCGGATAAATTGTCGCGCCATCGCTCACCAGAAGCGCGTCCTTGTCCAGAACAGGTTCTAGCGCCGCTTGCAGGGCATCAGCGCTAAGCGCAGGCAGGACAGTACTGACGGTCGTACCGGAACGGTCCGCCGCGATCAGGACGGGCACCTGCTCACTCGATAGCCGGCGTTTTGTTGCCTTACCCCCGCGTTTGCGGGGCTTCCGATCTGGGTGTTCTTCAGTAGTTTTCCCTTCCGAAGCCCGCGTCCAAACGCGATCCCCTTTGCGACTTTCGAGGAAAAAGGTATCGTCAGACTCGACAATGCCTGTCAGCTTTTCAGATGTGGTACGAATGCCCGCCAGAAAGCGATGTCGCCAGCGAAATGCGGTGCTCAGAGCAATACCGCATCGCTTGGCCGCAACAGCTACCGTGTCGCCATTCGCGAGGCATTCGGCAAATGTGAGCCCGAGATTTTTGTGATGCAGGCCGCTCAATGATGTGCCCGTCACCGCTCCAAAGGTGCGATTGCAAGACCGACAAAGATAGCGCTGCATACCACGCGCCTTACCATTGGCAACCGCACCAGATGCGCCACAATGAGGACAGCTCCGATCTTCGCCAACACCCATTTCGATCGCGCCAACAGAGGCTTCGCCCGCTGGCCGACCAGCCAGAACTTCCCCCACTTCAGTCGTCTGCGCTTCGCTCAACCGATCGATCTCTGACAGCCAGGCCAAAAAGGCTTTTCGCTCCATAACGCTGATCTCCTTTAATTATTGGCTAATCGTAGCACATCAATACGATTCACGAATAGAGCCAAAAATAAGGGGCCGGTTCAAATCGCCTCGACAAGCACAAAGGTTCCTCGCCGCCCACGATCA
>JAPOTF010000124.1:0-420 GCA_026709325.1 Roseovarius sp. | reverse complement strand
CCAGCCTGTGAATAGTGAATTTCGCAGGAAACTAGAAATTATACCTGGCTCAAAGACTCTTACGGCAGAAGTTGCCAAAAGTGTTATGCAATCAGATCGGACGAAAGTCAGAAAGATGATCAACTCTAAACTATAGATTGCGTCTAATATGGTTTGTCCGGTGCTGCAAGATATGCCGGCCTATGATGTTTCAAACTCATATCGAGAAATGGAATAAGCTATCAATCAAAGCTCCATTTTCGTTTGTTCGCCGTCAAACATCACGGTCAATCCGCAATAGTAGCGCTCAATCTGAGCGCGCCTCACTTATCTGACCAAATTCTGGCCTACCACGCAATTCCCACACATTGAACTATGAGAGTGTCAACCCACATTCCCCAAGTAATCCGCTGATTTTGCTGTCCCTTTTATAATATTTCC
>JAPOTF010000075.1 GCA_026709325.1 Roseovarius sp. | reverse complement strand
CTTTGGTTGAATTCGCCTCAATCATCGACATCAAATTGCCCAATGATCTCAATAATCCTGTTGCGGCCCCATTAATGGCAAAACAATGCAATTTTGCTCCCTCGTAGGATTGAATCGCATATGGGATCTCTCATTCCATTTGCAAAATGAATTCAATCCCTGCCTGCTCGACTCCACGGAAAATTCTTTCATATGTGGTTGAAACAGCGGCAGTATCATTGCTGATACCAGTTGCGCGGCAGGCAAAAAACAGTGTCCGGTTTCCAATCGGCCATTCAGCAATTAAATTGTGTGCCGCAACCATTTTCTCCATGCTGATTTTGCGCGTTCCGAGTAGGCCCTGTATCTTTCCTTGCGATTCCGCCTTCCATGCTTTGCAGAATCCAAAGGCTCAAATAATCCAAAATTGACATTCATTGGCTGAAACGTTTTCGCATTCGCGCCACCGGAAATATGATGAAGCAGAGCCCCGGTTGCACTGTCCTGCGGCACCTCGGGCAGCGGTTTTCCCAAGATTTCAGCGGCTGCAAGACGTCCCGCAATCAGTCCCATGGCTGCCGACTCGACATAACCCTCCACTCCCGTGATCTGCCCAGCAAATCGCATATGTGGGCGCGAGCGCAAGCGCATTTGCCGATCAAGTAGAATAGGGGAGTTTATGAAGGTGTTTCTGTGCATGCCTCCAAGCCTTGCAAAAGAGGCGTTCTCCAAACCGGGAATCATTTTAAATACGCGTTTTTGCGCTCCGTATTTCATTTTCGTCTGAAAACCCACGATGTTATAAAGTGTGCCAAGCGCATTGTCTTTCCTTAACTGAACAACTGCATGTGGCTTGACCGATGGCTTATGTGGATTGGTAAGACCGACCGGCTTCATGGGTCCGAAGCGCAATGTTTCATGTCCGCGCCCGGCCATTACTTCAATTGGCAGGCATCCATCAAAATACTGTACCGTCTCGTTTTCGCGAAATTCCGTTTTTTCGGCATCACGCAGCGCATGAATAAAGTTGTCATATTCGGTGTGGGTCATTGGGCAATTCAAATATGCCGTGCGCTCTTCCTCGGTCTCACCCTTGTCATAGCGCGACTGCATCCACGCCTTGGACATGTCAATGCTGTCGGCATGCACAATGGGCGCAATCGCGTCAAAAAATGCAAGTTGTTCCATATCTGTTTCTGAAGCGATTGCGATTCCAAGTCGCTCGGACGTGAGTGGCCCGGTTGCGAATATCCATTTGCCGTCTTCGGGAAGTTCCCGCACCTCTTCCGTCAAAACGCTGATTAGCGGATGATCATGTATTGCTACAGTGACTCCTTTGGCAAATTCTTCCCGGTCAACTGCAAGTGCGCCCCCGGCAGGCAGCTTGTGAATGTCGGCCATTTTGATGAGTAGTCCACCGGCCGCGCGCATTTCCCAGTGCAGCAACCCAACCGCATTATAAACATCATCATCTGACCGAAATGAATTTGAGCAGACCATCTCGGCCAGATTTCCGGTTTTATGGGCGAATGTGCCAACCTCGGGTCTCATCTCGTGCATTATCACGCGCACACCCATCTCCGCGGCCTGCCAGGCTGCTTCGGAACCCGCCATGCCGCCACCAACAATGTGAAGTGGTTCAGTCATCTTTGCATATGGTTTAAAGCTATATTAATGAGTTGTTTATCTGGAACAGCTCATGTAACTGGAATAATTCCTGGGCTTGTCTTTACTGGTTCCACTCTGGGGGACGTTTCTCAATAAAAGCGCTTATTCCTTCGGCGGTATCTCTATGCAGCATGTTTTCAACCATAACATCTCTGGTATGGTCGTAAGCCGCATCCAGAGGCATTTCGAGTTGACTGTAAAATGCCCTTTTGCCGATTTTAACTGCCGCACCCAATTTGCTGGCAATTGACGCGGCAAGTGTGTCGGTTGAAGCTTGAAGATCGCCATGAGGTGCAATCCTGTTTATCAAACCAATCTCAAGGGCTCGTTCCGCGCCAATAAAATCACCGGTCGCAAGCATTTCGAAAGCGTGCTTCCTGGGGACATTGCGCGAGAGTGCAACCATGGGAGTGGAGCAAAACAAGCCTATATTAACTCCATTAACGCCAAATCGCGTACCTTCCTCTGCCACTGCAAGGTCACAGGATGCCACCATCTGGCATCCGGCTGCGGTTGCAATTCCATGAACCTGCGCGATTACCGGCTGCGGCAAATCCCTAATGGCGGTCATCACTTTTGCGCATCTGGTGAATAAATCCGCAAAATAGGACTTGCCACCGTCTTCGGCTTGTCGACCCTGTGTCATTTCTTTTAGATCATGCCCCGCGCAAAACACTTTTCCGCTTCCTGCCAGAACCACGGAACGGATGCGGGTTTCGCCTTTAAGCTTCTGAAATTCTTCATTTAATGCCGCAAGCATGGCATCCGATAACGCATTGAGTTTTTCCGGCTGGTTGAGAGTCAGTCGGGCAACCGCGCCATTGTCCACTCGTTCAAGCAAGGCCATGTTCATCTCCTGTATTTGACGGAGCTACAGTAATTCATAATCGGGGCGAATCCAAACGGGAAATCCGCATGTTGCGCGGAATCGCATATGGCATGCCTGTTGCGATTGGCCTGGGCGCGCAGTATATCAAAATTTTGGAAAATACGGAAACGTTGAGGGGTGGCCAATGGACCTGAAGATGACCGTCGAAGAGCTGAATTCCTATGTTGCGGAAATATTTCCTCAGGTTTCGGATTTCTACACAATTGAAAAACTTGATAAAAATTTTCTTCGCGTCAAATATATGCCGACTGAACGGGATGTAAGACCGGGAGGGTCGGTTAGTGGACCGACTTTGTTCGCCCTTGCGGACATTTCAACTTTTATGGCGCTGCTTGCCATGATTGGACCTGTGCATCTCGCGGTGACAACCAGCTGCTCAATTGATTTTCTCCGCAAGCCCCGGGCCGAAGAAATCCTTGCGGCGGAATGCAGGGTATTGAAAATTGGTCGCGTTCTCGCCGTATCTGACGTTTTGGTTTTTTCGGGCCATATCCGAGAGCCGGTTGCCCGGGCAAGTCTGACATATTCAATTCCGCCGGGGAAAGCTCGTGAATTTGAATAGTGCCGCCGGGCATTTTCCGTTGCGCATTTGTCATGTCTTCACTTTGACCAATCAATGGCGCAAGTGATTGAACGGTTTGCAAAAGGAATGAGGTAATATAATACCACATTACTAGCTTTATGAATTATTGGCATAATTTGGAAAA
>JAPOTF010000037.1 GCA_026709325.1 Roseovarius sp. | reverse complement strand
GGTGCGGGCCACGAAAGACGCCCGGGCGCGCGAACCGGCTCTGGAGATCACGCTTGGTGGCCAGGCGCTGCCGCGCATCTCGCTTGAAAGTGAGACCCGGTCCGCTGAAAGCGGAGACAGGGCCGCCACCTCTTCTGATGCCGCGCCGGAGCTGGATAAAGTGGTGCGTGCGCTCACCGGCGTCGAGGAGCCGCCCGGCACATCTGACGGGCATGTCGCGCGCGCGCTCACCGGCACAGAGCTTCTACGAGGCACGAGTTTCATGATGACCGCTCCGGAAGACGCGCAAGGCGGACAGCTGGCGCTCTGGGGCCGGGTGGCGCATGGGCGGTTCGATGGACGTCAGGACGGCCCCGGCACGCCGGTCACTGTGAATGGGGAGGTCACCACGGGCATGCTGGGCCTGGACTATGCCCGCGAGCGGCTGACCTTCGGAGCCAACCTCAGCCGCTCTGAGGGCGAAGGTGGATATACCACTGGAGGCGAGGATGGTCTGTCGGGCATGGTGGAGAGCCGCCTGACAGCGCTCACGCCCTGGATATCGTTAAGGGTCACCGAGCGGTTCGCTCCTTGGGCCGCGCTGGGGTTTGGAAACGGCGAAATGACATTGACGCCAGGGAACGGGCGTGCCATCGCAACCGGCATTGACTGGCGCATGGCTGCGCTTGGTGTGCGGGGCAATCTAATGACAACCGAGACCGGCTTATCGCTCGGCCTGACCTCGGACGCCCTGTGGGTGCGCACCACTTCCGACGGGGCAAGGAGTCCGTCAGGTGGTGGCCTTGCCGCCTCCTCCTCCGATGTCAGCAGGTTGAGGCTGGGCCTTGAGGGCGCGTTGCGGCGTGATCTGGCATCGGGCGGCACGCTGGCGCCCCGGCTGGAGATGGGGCTCCGCCATGACGGCGGGGACGCGGAGACGGGCTTTGGGCTGGAACTGGGCGGCGGGTTCGACTGGGCCGACACGGCGGGTGGTCTGAGCCTGGGGCTTGAAGGCCGTACGCTGGTGCTGCACGAGGACGAGGGGATCAAAGACTGGGGTCTGTCCCTGACCTTCGCATATGATCCCCATCCCAAAACCAAACGCGGCTTTTCGACCTCTGTCACGCGCGGTTTAGGAGGGGGCGCTTCCTCTGGCGGGATCTCGGCGCTTCTGGATCCGCAGGCGTTTCCCGATGTCATTGAGAACGGTGGAGGGGAAGCGTGGTCGCTTGAGGCGACCTACGGCGCGTCCCGGGGCCGTGGCATGGTCGGTTCGCCCTATGGCGCATTGAGAGGCGACGGTAGTATGGAATCCGTGCGACTGGGCTACCGAATCGAGCCGGACGCGCTCCATGCGGCGGACATGAATGTTGATCTCTGGGCCGAGCCGAGGGTGGGCGTTGACGGCGAGACGACGGCCGGGGCCAGTATGGAATGGCAGTGGTGAGAGCCTTGCAGAGGGTTTTGAGGCAGGACAAACGCAGCGTCGTGGTGCAACTCCCGGGGATGTTTGATGGTGCGGTCCGCGAAGTGCAGTCTGATGCCCGCCGCCCGCGGCGGAGGTGATTTGGATCGGGGCGTCTTTCATGGCTATGCGGTTGTTATGCTGACGGGTGCGCCCAGTCCGCTTGAAATGGTCGGACACGTCTTTGTGCGGGCGATGCGCGCGTAACCATCCGGACTTCCGGCTGATGCGCGATTCGCGGTTATGTCGCATTGAGGACACGCCCTTGATGTTGAAAGTGTGGGGATAAAGGCCAACCGCCCATTTCCAATGTGTCAGGTGCGATCGGTGCATGATGGTTCCGACGCGCGCTGTGAATTGCGGCTTCTTTGGGAAATCCCGGTAACGGTGGATCACTGACCGATGCCTGATATTGCGCGGGACGTTTAAAATGCGGCAGTTGGCGAAATGCGCACCATCCGGCCAGCACATGGACTCAATCCATTCAGCCGCTTTTGCCCGGTGCCGAACATGGTCGCGGTCTCAAGAGGCGTGATTTCTTTGCGGCGGGGTTTTCCGGGTGCCTTGCGTATGTCGATGCGCTTCCTTATGGGACTCAACGTTATGCTCTAAAAAGAGGCCGAGCAATTAGCTCGGCCCTAGTCCACAGGGAGGTATAGACAGCGAGTCATCGGCAGAATTCTCAGCTGTCAATACGATATATAGAGCATCTGCCGTGAATATCAAAGTGATTTAGCGTTTGAAGTGTGTCAAACCAGATATGCAAATTATGCATACCTGATCAAATTCATGTGAATTCGGCACCCTGTTCAAGCCGGTTTCGCATTGTCTGTCTATAGGAAATTATCTCGTTTTGAACAAAATCCCGAAAAGCGGAGATGCGCATGGAATTGCGCAACTCTTCCGGATAAGCCAAATATACGGGAACTTCACGAGAGCGGGTTTCGGGTAAAACAGGTACAAGACCGGGAAAATCCTGTACCAGATAGTTGGGCAAAACACCTATTCCCATGTTATGTAACACGCCTTGCAGCACGCCATAGTAATTATTCACGGATAGAATGGATGTTATGTTGCTCGATATTAGTTTCGTAACGAGACGCGCACCCGCTTCCACCTGGGCGGATTCGGGGTTTTGACAAACTAGCCTATGGTTTTGGAGATCATCCACTGAATCCGGTTTTCCGTTCAACTTTATATATTCCCGGGATGCATAGAGACACATGTGCATTTTCATGAGCCTCTTTCGAATCAGTGCGGCTTGACTCGGTTCCTTCATTCTGATTGCGACATCCGCTTCCCGCATTGGCAGGTCCAGAAGGCGCTCTTCCAGTATAAGATCAATGTTTATATCGGGATATTTGCTGAAAAAATGAGGCAGTCTTGGAGCAAGCCACAAGGAACCGAAGCCAATAGTGGTTGTTATGCGCAATTTGCCAAAATATTCATCCTTGCTGTCCCTTATGCGCGCCGTGGCTCTCTCCAGCCGCGTCATAATTGAACGCGTGGCATCAAACAGCAGTTCACCTTGCTCGGTAAGAATCAGACCGCGCGCGTGACGGTGAAAAAGTGTCGTGTTGAGTGATTCCTCAAGTGCGCTTATCTGCCTGGAAACCGCTGATTGCGAAAGATGCAATTGGTCGCCAGCCTGAGTCAGACTGCCCGCGTCGGCCACCGAATGGAATATTCTAAGTTTGTCCCAGTCCATGGCCGCATAAATCCAATTGCAATGACTGATGCTAAGGTAAATGATTTAATGCAAAAATGCAAACTTGCAATGTTTAGAAACCGAATTCCAAATTCGGTTGCCAAACCAAGGCCCTAT
>JAPOTF010000048.1 GCA_026709325.1 Roseovarius sp. | reverse complement strand
ATGGCCTCCAGGTCGACAGGGTTCTCCGGTCGCTCGCGTCCGGGAACCGGAAGGCCCCGCGCGACCGCGCAGTCCGGCAGGATGGCGATCTCGGAAAGGGTTGGAGGCGGACGACGTCTCGCACGCGGGCGGTTCCGGCGCGTCTCCTCCCATGGGCGCCGGCCTCAACTTCACGACCCGTCATGGATGCGACGGTCTCGGCGCCGCGGGTTCCGGAATCAGGGAGAGCTGTCCCAGGCTAATTTTGTCATTTTTGATTGACATGTTGCATTTTCCCGTTGCCTGCGCGGCATGCACGCGCAAGGTCGGTTTCCGGATTTTTTCCTCATTTTTCTCCGGCGTTCACTCTTCGGATGCGCCATTGTTTCGGCATGCCGATTCGAAAACTCGTTGAGTCCCGCCCCTTTAACCGGAAAGCTCCCGAGGGCTTCCGCCTCTCGGATGTCAAGGTTCGCCTGGTCACTCCCGGACCGCGCTGATGGACGCGCACCACCATCTCGGCTTCAAACGGATCGGGATCTGCGCCGCGCCGCGCCGCGACCTTCGGGGACGAGTGGCCTGCGCTTGCGACCTGGGCGGAACGGCGCCTTCAAGTGCCGTCCGCGCGACGGGTGGATTGGCCGGAACGGTTCCGGCGGCTTGAAATGATGGCAACAACACCAGGTTTCCGGTTTTTTCGGAACCGGGCGCGTTCCCGAACCTCGCCTACCGCCTTCTCTCGGAGATGACGCGCAGGCTCTCCGACGACTGGCATGCGGTTCACGGCCATGGGATGCCCGTCGCGGAGACGTTCCACGACCCGGAGAGATTTTGCGGCGCGAGATGCAGTGCGGCGGCGAGGTGGCTGCCGCGCGGGATCTTCTGGCGCACGGCGACATTCGCGGCAGGATCATCACGATGGACGCGCTGTACACGGTGCGCGACACGGCGGTGCCGGTCCTGCAACACGGCGACGGCTCCAGCTTGGCAAGGGCGACGCCATCAGGGCGATGACCCGCGTTTCCCTCACTGCGGCAATGCGAGGCACGCGGGCGTTTCGCGCCACGGGAACATCACCCCGAGACAGCATCGGGCGCGAGTCGTCCGGTGTTGAAAAAGCGGTCGAAAAAGCCGGAAACCGCCAAAAAGCCGAACGCCCCGGCAAAAACATTCCCTCAAAGGCAGCGTGGGAAAGTCCTGTGTCTTACCGAAGTCTGACAGAGAAAGCGAATACCGGTCGGAAAATATTCACGTTCCCCGCCATATCGGAAATGGTTTCCTAAAAGCAGATCGTATTCCTAATCGAGAACGATATTCGACAGCTCAAAAGATGAACAACCTCGTATGTCGGTTGTGAAGAAAAAATGTGGGAGAAACCCTGCTGCATCCGGCTCTCGAAAGGCATCGATCCGATGCTGCAAGGTTTGGAAAAGTGCAATTGATCAATTATCCCTGAATTTGACGTGGGCGGTAAAACAAAAGTAAATGTAACGGCTTGCAGGTTAAGTTTCGAATGATTGCAAACCGTTACATCTTATGCCGTGTTCTCGATGTGCATGGACGCTCTTGAAAGTCTGCAATTGTTGAAATGTTCAAATGTCAAATTGCCACATGGGACAGAATGAAAACAACCAATAATTCCCGGGTTAGAGATCCCAAGGGGTGTGAGCACACAGGCGTCCAGATCCGAATTGGGTGATTTGGCGTTTCCTTTCTATCGAATTTTCCTAATTAAACCTTGCAAATCTTCTGTCACATAGAGTAAATGCAAGGTATGATCGATAGGAGCCATAGAAAGTGGATTGAAAAGGCCTTGGAAGATCAGGCGGGTGTTGTCCTGCTTGGACCGAGGCAGGTCGGCAAAACGACGCTGGCTCAAGACATCGCAGAATGCCGTGACGCGGTCTACCTTGATATGGAACGGAGCGCGGATCGTCAGATATTGGACGAACCGGACCTTTACCTGGATGAACAGGCAGGTCGCCTTGTGGTGATTGACGAAGTTCAACGCGTGCCCGATCTGTTCAAGGCCTTACGCGGGCAAATCGACCGCCGTCGGAGGCGGGGGCATCGGACGGGTCAGTTCCTGCTTTTGGGGTCCGCGCCAAACACGCTCCTGCATCAAAGTGCCGAGTCGCTGGCCGGGCGGGTCCGCTATCACGAGCTGACGCCTTTCATGCTGCATGAGGTTGGCGTGGATGCGATGTCGACCCTCTGGTTGCGGGGCGGTTTTCCCGACAGTTTCCTTGCGAAAACGGACCGGGCGAGTCTCGCATGGAGGGACGATTTCATCCGCACGTATCTGGAACGTGACATCCCGTCGTTCGGATTGCGGATCCCAGCTGAAACGTTGCGCCGGTTCTGGACGATGCTCGCCCATGAACAGGGAGGGCTTTTGAACGCGGCAAAGCTCGCCGGGAATCTTGGGGTCTCTGGTCAAAGCGTTGCCCGCTACCTTGATTTGCTCGTCGATCTGATGCTGGTGCGGCGTTTACCTCCCTGGCATGTGAACGCCGGCAAGCGATTGGTCAAATCTCCCAAGATCTATATCCGCGATCCGGGGCTGACCCATGCGCTTCTCGGTATAGAAACACGGGAAGATCTGCTCGGGCATCCGGTCGTTGGCGGAAGCTGGGAGGGGTTTTGTATTGAAACCCTGATTGCCGCCGCACCACACGGGACAGAGGCAAGTTTCTACCGCTCATCCGCGGGTGCCGAGATCGACCTTGTTTTGAAACTCCCCCGGGACCAGGTCTGGGCGATCGAGATCAAGCGCACGACATCACCAAAAGTGACGCGCGGGTTCCACATCGCGACCGAAGAGATGAATGCGTCTGGGCGGATCCTCGTCTATGCCGATGAAAAGGATGTGCCGGGGCAGGGTGGTGTCCGTGCAATGCCTCTAATGCGTGCGGTGGAGCGGCTCGCCTCCACTTGAGCTTCGCGATAAGGGTCGATTCCGTGTTGTGTGAAATGACACTCTGAGCGGTCGTGTTTGGGATCGACCGAAATCTACAGGATTTTAAACTTAAACGCTCTAATCGGATGGACATGGTCGTTCCGACATCTTGGCTGCATTGCTGAAATCTTACCGTTTTGACCACCTTTGTGCGTAATGGGCTAATTATTAATGATTTGCGAAGGAGAAAAATGAGAACAATTATAGGTGCACTGATCTCTGGGTTCGTAATGTTCACACCGCCCGCTCAATCAGATCTAGTGTTTTGATTCATTCATTTGCTTTTCATCTCGTGAAGCTTCCGGTGGCCTCTCTTCCACGATGCGGCAAGGTCTTCC
>JAPOTF010000045.1 GCA_026709325.1 Roseovarius sp. | reverse complement strand
GCATCGACAGATGCCCGCGGAAGGAGTTTCCCGTGGTTTTTGCTCTCTTGCCTGCCGTTTTTCTGTTACAATGGCCGATTTCGGCAGCAAAAGTCCACGAAAAAATGTTTTCGGCAATCCATCCAACCCATTGCAAAACAACGAAAAGAATTTCTAGCGGGAATTGCTGCCATTACCTGCGCAACGTAGTTTTAATGTCAGGGCCTTGGATCTAGATGTGCCACCACGATAACGAAGCTACCTCAAACTACCGAGCTATTTGCTTGATTCTTCGAAAAGCACGCTGATAGCAAAAACCGGTAGGCGGCTCGGATTGTGGGACGGCATTGAGTTGGCCAAATCAAAATCGAATGATGGAATTGAAGTCTTAATCAAGACGTTCCAGGGATCCCATAATTTATTGGATGTGGGATGTGGCGTGCACTCAATACTTCCACTTGTTCACGCCATAACCACGACCGATAATCCAATTACATTCCTGCTGCAGCAACCGGAAGTTCATGTGCATCCAGTTTCTCAAGCCGAGTTGGCTCAGTACATGGTTGAAGAAAGTCCGCACGATTACATAGTTGAAACCCACAGTGACCATATTGTTGACCGCTTAAGGCTGTGTGTTGCGCGGAGGGTGTTGCAACCTGAGAAATTGGTGATCCTGTATTTTGAGAATAACGAGGATGGCTCCGGAACAAATATTCATAATATCTCGGTGGATTCGCAAGGAGTTCCGGTCAACCCACCTGACACCTATAGAGAATTCTTTTTAACGGAAACGCACCGGCTTTTGGGGCTGGAGTGAACAGGAGAAGAATATGTGTGTGATTGCAATTGTGGATGCTGATTCATTTACCGTTCTAGCCAGAAGGGGCAGTCAGGGCGATGAATTGTTTCTTAAGTGGATAAAAAGAGGGAGTGGCATATTGGCAGTCCCAAATACTGGACAATATTTTAAAGAACTCCAAACAAATCATGGTGTTATGGAACTTATTAGACGGTATGATCAAGGCGGGCAGCTTTGGAAAATATCGAAGAAGCAGCTTATTCATTCCGACAGTCAAATTAAGAAAAAGAATCCTCAAGCAAATGATACACATATTTTATCGTTAGCACTTGCAAGCGATGCCGAAGTTCTTTGCTCAAACGGCGGGGATCTCCGAGAAGACTTTCAGAATAAAAACATTCTGTCTGGCAAGGGAAAGCAACGGCGGTTACTGTATCCATATGAAGGAACCCGCAAGCAACGTCGGGAGTTTCTAAATCGACAGCGCTGCCCTAGCCGGAAGGATATCTAGTTTCTCAAATTTATTGAATTTGCAACTAAAATAAGGGCGAGTAGTTGCGCCGGGATTTTGACACTTGAACGTTCCTGTGATTTCTTGAGAGTCCTTTTGGATTTGGAGAATTGGATGTGCAGGCGAAAATACCGGATGCCGCTTCCCGGACGAAATTGGATAATTTGATATGAGTCCGGCAAAGCCTGTGAGACAAGGAGCAAGCAAATGACGACCACGCGATTTGCCCCATCGCCCACCGGACATATTCATGTGGGCAATTTACGCACCGCGCTAATGAATTTTCTTGTCGCCAGAAAGGGGAATGGGAAATTCATCCTTCGCATTGACGACACTGATCCAGAGCGTTCCAGGAACGAATTTGCGGATGCGATAAAAGAGGATCTCGAATGGCTTGGCCTTCACTGGGATCGGGAGGAAAGACAGTCCAGGCGTCTTGACCGCTACAGCGAAGCCGCTGCGCGATTGCGCGATGCGGGAAGACTTTACGAGGCCTTTGAGACGCCGGTTGAACTTGATCTCAAGCGAAAAAAACAGCGCAACATTGGCAGACCGCCAGTTTACGATCGAGCGGCGCTGGCCGTTTCGGCATCGGAGAGGGAAAGGCTGCGATCAGAGAGGGGAAATGGCGTTTGGCGATTTAAACTGGACCATGAGCGGATTGAATGGGTTGATGGCATACTGGGCGGCACGTCGATTGATGCTTCAAGCGTTTCCGATCCGGTGCTGATTCGCCGGGATGGACAGGTTCTGTACACGCTTGCCTCGGTGGCTGATGACATTGATATGCATGTCACGCATGTTGTTCGCGGTTCGGATCACGTGACGAATACGGCGACGCAGATTCAGATTGCAAGGGCTCTTGGAGGGAAGGTGCCGGAATTTGCCCATCATAGTTTGCTTGTGGGTCCGGATGGCGGGAATTTATCAAAGCGACTGGGTGCGCTTTCCATTCGCAAACTCAGAGAACAGGGCGTGGAGCCCATGGCGCTGCTTTCTCTGATGGCGAGACTTGGATCTTCCGATGGGATTGAGCTCTTTGGCAACATGGAGGATATGATAAAGGCATTTGACATCTCGCGTTTTGGCGTGTCGGCAACAAGGTTCGCTTCAAGAGATTTATTGCCTCTTACCGCCAGGCATCTGCAAAAACTGGATTATGCAGCGGTGAAAGACAGGGTTGCGCGGGCGGGAGTGCCAAATGAATTGGGGGAGCGTTTCTGGATGGTGTCCAGAGACAACATTACAACGATGGATGATATTGGAATGTGGTGGGGCCTATGCAGCGAAGGTGCGGAACCGGTCATTGATGATGAAGACAGGGAATTTGTCGCCGAAGCCCTGAAACTGCTGCCAGATGGCCCATATGACAGTGCAACCTGGGCAAACTGGACGAAAGAAGTGAAACGGGCCACGGGGAGAAAAGGTCGGGGACTGTTTATGCCGCTGCGCAAGGCGTTGACCGGAATGAGTCAGGGACCGGAAATGTCGGATTTAATGCCATTGCTTCAGGTGATACGCGCTAAATCATAAGCGCGGATTAATTTATTCAAATTCTGATTGATACGTAACGCAAAGGCGCAAGCATGATTGGGGCCGGAATTTCTCTAGGGGCCTAAATCGTCTCTTGTGCTTGCAAGCGGCGCATGAAATTTCCGGGTCTAATGTTCGCATCAGGTTTAAACTAAAATTTCCGGCAATCTGAATGCAGCGATCTTCAGACATGCATGACGTCTTGCGCTCAAATAGCCAAATTGAATCGCCCATGGCATGTCATTTCCACTTAATTGAATGTAAGTGTAATTTTGCAATATTTCATAATGCAACGCGGCAATTCCCGTTAACTTTTGTTTTTTTGCAAACCATGCCCTCTTAATGAAAAAACTGATATTAAATGATTTTTTTGCATAAATCTAAAAATTTCTTGCAAAAATCGGGTAAAAATCTATGAACAATAGTGTGAGGCCCCTTCCTGATGGCGTTGAATTCAGCCAGTACGGTGGTAC
>JAPOTF010000194.1 GCA_026709325.1 Roseovarius sp. | reverse complement strand
TATCCTTGTTGGAAATATGAAATCAAGCATATATGAGAAAACTGCAAATGAAAATAGAGAAAATTTTAATCACTGTAAAGACTTACCCTACACTTTCAACAAAATACACAGAACTCGTGTGCACAGCTGGATTCAAGAAGGATGGTTCGTGGATTAGGCTTTACCCGTCACCTTTTCGTTTCTTGCAAGATGATCAGCGCTATAAAAAATATCAATGGATAGAGCTTGAGATTGAAAAAAACCCAAAAGATCCCAGACCGGAAAGTTTTCGCCCATGCAATATTGATAATATTACACTTGGTGATATAATTCCAGCAAAAAACAACTGGAAACAACGTCGTAGCTTTATATTTTCAAATAATATAATTCACGAAAATCTGAATAATATTATAGATTCTGCACATAAAAATTTATTTTCCCTGGCAATTTTTAAACCAAAAGAAATTATAGATCTAAAAGTAAAAGAAGAGGAAAATAAAGGTTGGGACTTAAATAAAAAACAAATAATTGAAGAATTATCCAAACAAGGCTCTTTATTTGAAAAATTTAACGACGAAAGTTTTAAATTAATACGAAAACTTCCTTATAAGTTTTATTATCATTTTATAGATAATGAAGATAAAGAAAGTACTCTAATGATTGAGGATTGGGAAATAGGGCAGTTGTATTGGAATTGCTTTAAAAGTTATAAATGTGAAAGGACAGCAATTGACAAAGTTAAAGAAAGATATTTAGATGATTTTACATCCAATAAAGATATTTATCTTTTTCTTGGTACTACGAGGAGATGGCATTTTATAGCACCAAACCCATATGTAATCATTGGTGTATTTTATCCTAATAAAATTAAGCAATACAGACTACCTTTATAAATTTTATTCCGTATTGTTATTTTTAAAGGAAGGTAATTTAATGCATTATAGTAATGATTTGTCACATTATAATATTTTCTGAAATGGAAAAGCCACCGGTAAAGCCAGTCGAATTTTGAAAAGCCGATCAGCTTTTGGAAAAACAATCATGAGGTTGT
Source organism: Roseovarius sp. (assembly GCA_026709325.1). Taxonomy (GTDB): domain Bacteria; phylum Pseudomonadota; class Alphaproteobacteria; order Rhodobacterales; family Rhodobacteraceae; genus JAPOTF01. The sequence goes on along the minus strand of JAPOTF010000194.1, from coordinate 27,909 downwards.
CATGGTCTGGCAGACCATATTTTCCTGCGGCGTTCCTTAACCATGACATCGCTTTGTTCCGTGCCGTTGTGAAACGTGTTGAACCACCTGTCCCAAGGAGTTTCCCAAGTGCCGTAGTTGCAGTCGAAAAATTTGTGATGAAGTTGATGGAAAAAATCACCGATTTCAAGTTCGACCCTTTTGCCAATCCGAAACTTTTCAAATCCGGCATGTGAAGTGGGCGCACCTATGACATGATGAAATATCAAAAACAGCACATGTATGGGGTGAGCCGCCACAATGAAAAAAATCATCGTGTCGAAAAACAGCAAAAAACTCTCCAGGGGATGCATTGCAAGGCCAGACCAGGGGCCGGTGTTCAGATTTTTATGATGCCAGGAATGCACGTGTTTATAGAGAATGCCGACATGCAAAAGCCTGTGCAGCCAGTAAAAATGGAATCCCGCCCAAACTGGAACGAGAATTACGAGAAAGGTAAAGTAAACTGGATTTGAATCAAGGGTGATCATTTGAATCCAGCCGTTTGCAAAGCCATGCCACATAATGGCTTCCCAAAATGTGGCAAACAACAGTGTGGGCCCAAGTGTCCAAAACATGTTGTCCCAAACCTGGTTGCTGAATGTAAAAACTTTCGCTCCCTTGGCCATGGGCCGCATGTCATACCGATAATCGTCATTTTGCATGCGGTATTTCCATAAAGCGAGATGCAGCCCGCCGGCAATGATCAGCAGAATTGCAAGATTGCGGATCCAAATTTCAAATATCCAGCCAAACGACAGTGTCTTCGCGGATGCAAGTTCCGGCGCAAACCAGTGCCATGTGGCAACGGCCACAATAAGAAAGAAAAAGCGCTGCGCCAGTGGACTCCAGCTATTCAGCAGCCAAAACAGCGACGCAAGCGGGCGCAGTGGCCAATCCCAGAATGGCGCGAGTTGGAGGGGCAGCGTCGGCGTGTAATTCCAAACTCTGCGTGTTTTGCCGTTGGATGAGGTGGGCGCGCTCATTTTGCTCTACATATCCTCGCTCACGGGTTATATTTATCGGGTTGCCGCAATCTCGGGGTTTGCAAGGGGTTCTCTATGTCCCGCACGTATTGTGTCCGGGTCGTAGGCCTTGCGGGAAAAAACCTCTTCCAATATTGGACTGAAAAATTCCAGAGGCAGGTTCTCGTAGTCGGGATCGAATGACGCCTGATCCCATCGTTCGCAAAATTCGGCATTGTCTTCAAAATAAGGATGGTCTCTATGACGCTCGCGCTTGTGCTGGTCGAATCCTTTAAGATGGTGTCCGTAATACAGCATCTGAAAATCGCCATGGGTTTGTACAACCCATGAGCACTGCTCTCTGACAAAGGGCTTGAGAATTGCCGCGGCATATTCATCATGGTTGTAGGGAGCGTAAATGTCTCCTATGTCGTGAAGCAGTGCCGATGCGACCCAGTCAATGTCCGCTCCATCCCGCCATGCCCGGGTTGCCGATTGCAGCGAATGGCCAAGTCGCGTGACCTGATAGCCGGAAAGACTCTCGTCAAGATCCACAAGCGCCTTGAGAAGTCTTTTCGCGGTATGCCTGGTGTGATCGATTTCATGCTCCTTCAGAAATTCATAATCCTCTTTGGTGCCATTTTTCATTTGCGTGAAGCTGACCTTTTCCATCATGACTCTCCCGTTTCAGTTGGCATGTCTTCGTACCTTTGATACATGGATGTGGATTGTTTGGCGTCTTTCATCAGCACTTTTAATTGAGCAGTGCGAATTGTGTTGTAAAGTTTGAGTGATTGCTCCGAAAACGGTTCGGTTGGAGGAGCATAGTGCATAAAGCCGCATTTCATGTCCACGCCCCTTGCCAGCATTGCGAAATCCCGACTGCCCCTTTTCTGCACGGCGTTGGGATTGATGTATCGAATGGCGAATCCAATCCGTCGATCATCTGAGTGGTTAATGCCCGAACCGTGGATGGTGAGTCCGTGATGCAGTGACATCTGTCCCGGCTTCAGTTCAATTGCGGTTTTGTCGCTATCGGCAACATCCACCTCGATTTCCCGACCGCGCGACAACAGATTGTGTTTGGAATATGTGTCATTATGCGGCAAAATTGGATTTTTGTGACTGCCTGCCACAAAATTCGTGCAACCGCTTTCGACAGTGGGCGGAGAAAGCGCCAGCCAAGCCGTTACCTGATTGGAGGTTTCTCCAAATCCCCAGCAGGTCAGATTCTGGTGCATGCTGAAAACGTGATTTGCTCCCGGTTCCTTTACAAAAAATTCGGCAGACCGTATCATTATATCAGGGCCAATAATGCGCTTGACAACATCCAGTATTCCGCGATCAAGCGCCAATCTTGCGGCAATTGGAACAACGCATTGAGAATTAACGCGTTTATATGCATTTAGTGGATGCGGCAGATCCGCTTCGAGCCATTTGCGCACCAGTTGCTCAAATTCGGCCCTGCGGCTTTTGGCTTTTTCGGGTTGAAACACATCAATTGGAAACGGGAGGCCGTTTTCCCAATATGAGTCTATTTCCTTTTGACCGAGGCGTCCGCTTTGAAGAGGCACGTTGTCGGACATTTGGAGACGCTCCAAATAGATTGCGGGTATGATGGGTAAGGTATTTTCACCATGTCAGATCGCATCAGAAACAGTGAAAAACAAACGCAATTACTTTTTCAATATGAAAAATATATGATTCGATCGACATGGCAATGATTTTTTTGTTGCGGACAAAAATTAGCAAGCGGGCACATGGGTAAATTGGTAAAACGCTCTTGCAGCGGCATTTGATCTATAGCACATGCGCGCTATTGGATCTGGGGGTTATGGAGATGCATTTCAGCGCAAATCTCAATATTATGATAAAGGCGGCCCGCAAGGCCGGCCGATCATTGGTTAAAGACTTCAGGGAAGTTGAAAATCTGCAGGTAAGCGTTAAAGGTCCCGGTGATTTTGCAAGTCGCGCAGATTATGCCGCTGATGGCATTTTGAGGGATGAGCTGATGACCGCCCGCCCAACATATGGCTGGCTTGGGGAGGAAAGCGGTGGTCAGGATGGAAGCGATCCAACGCGCCGCTGGATTGTCGACCCCCTCGACGGCACCACCAATTTCCTGCACGGTCTGCCGCATTGGGCCGTATCCATTGCTCTGGAGCACAAGGGAGATATGGTTTGCGGAGTCGTTTACGATCCGATGAAAGATGAACTTTTTCATGCCGAAAAGGGCAACGGCGCCTGGCTTAACAACACGCGAATGCGGGTGTCCGGTCGAGGCAATTTGAATGCGTCTATATTTGCAGCGGGACTGCCTCTGCCAGGCCAGTTTGACGCGCGGCAGATGCTGAATGACATTTCGCGTCTGGTGCCGCATTGTGCCGGAATCAGAAGATGGGGAACGGCGTCGCTTGATTTGACATATGTTGCGGCGGGAAGATTTGACGGATACTGGGAACGCGGATTGGATATATGGGACATGGCCGCGGGGATTGTGATTGTACGTGAAGCGGGCGGTTTTGTGGCGCCACTTGAAAAAGATGATGGAATTCTCGAAAAAGGCGATCTCATCGTCTCAAACGGCGGTGTATTTGAAAAGTTTGCGAAGTTAATCCGTCAGGTTTGAACTTGTTTTGTCTTCAATCATCAAAGTTGCTTTTGCCATGGAAGCTTCGGTGTGACCGGCATTCAATCGCGAAACAATGTAAATTCCCGGTGCGAATGAATTTTCGTCTCCTATTTGTCGCGAAGTTTGACGGATGGTATTCGGGTTTTTCTTTTCCGGTATCTTGCTTCCGGATATGGCGGACGGCCTTGAGTGCGACTCCAGTGTTTTACCCCGCCCTGCATAATTATGATGGGCAATACCATCACCGCGCCCGCCGCGAAACCTGCCGCATGCGCCATGTATGCAACACCTCCTGAATTTGCGTCACTGCCGATTACGCCAAATATCTGCAGAATGAACCAGATGCAAAGCGCAAGCCATGCGGGTATGGATATTATTCGGAAGAAAATGATAAAAATCAGCAGGATGTCAACACGCGCTTTCGGATATAGCAGAAGATATCCGCCCATTACCCCCGCAATCGCCCCGGATGCGCCAACAACGGGAATATCGCTGAATGGCGCTGAGACATATTGCATAAATCCCGCGACAAAACCTGCGGCCAGATAAAAAAGCAGGTATAAAAAATGACCTAGACGGTCTTCGAGATTGTCTCCGAATATCCAGAGAAAAAGCATGTTGCCGGCAAGGTGAAGGAAACTCCCATGCAAAAACATTGATGTAAAAAATGGAAGCAGCAAGGCATGAACGCTTACCTGAACCGGTATAAGCGCATAATTGTCGTAGAAGCGACCAAGAATATGTGAATCGGTGAATAACGGCCAGTGGCTGATGAAAACAAGAACGTTAATTGCAATTAATATCCAGGTAATCAGCGGAAACCGATTTGAGGGATTGTGATCTCGAATGGGAATCATTGGCCGATTAGACACCATTTGAGGTTTCGGTCAAGAGTCTTTGACCTCTTGGGGCCAAAAGCGGTTTACATGCGCCTCGCGCGCAGACATATCTATCGCATTCATTGAAGGGACTTGAGAGACAAAATGGACAACCGGGCACCGTTGTTTTCCGGCTTTCTTGAAATCGGTGAAAGCTGGATTGATTACAACAACCATTTGAACATGGGATATTATTCCGTCATATTTGATCTTGCCGCGGATATGGTTTTCGGGCGTTTCGGATTTGGCGCCGATTACGTTGCGGAGAGAAACCTCACAACATTTTGCGCGGAATATCATGTGCGGTATCTTCGCGAGCTGAAGCTTGGCGATAAAGTGCGTTCAAGTTTCTGGATAGTTGATCATGATGAAAAGCGGTTTCACACGTTTCAGGAACTTTATCACGAGGATGGCTGGATATCCGCAACGGGCGAGGGACTGACATTGCATATCGATCTTTCAGGTCCAAAAGTCGCGCCCATGCCGCGGGATGTGCTTGAAAAAATTGCCGCATTCGCAAAGCAGTCGGCGAAATTGACATTGCCGGAGGGAATGGGCGGAAAGGTTGGAATGCGCGGGCCACGCGGCTGACTGGAGCTTCGCGTTGGCATATTCGCGTCAGATTTCAGGTCGCGTCAATTGCCGATCTTTCGCGACACAATGCCGTTTACGGCTTTCGGATTGGCTTTCCCTCCTGTGGCCTTCATGACTTGTCCCACAAACCAGCCCGCAAGCTTCGGGTTGGCTTTGGCCTTCTCGGCCTGATCGGGGTTTTCCGCGATAATCCGGTCCACGATTGCTTCAATTGCCGTTGTATCGGTTACCTGCTTCATGCCACGGCTTTCGACTATGAAAGCGGGATTTCCACCTTCGGTATAGACAATTTCAAACAGTTCCTTGGCTATTTTGCCGCTTATTTCATCACTTGATATGAGATCGACAATTCCACCGAGCTGCCTGGGTGTTACAGGGCTGTCAACTATGTCATGACCCTCTTTTTTCAGTCTACCGAACAGCTCGTTTATAACCCAGTTTGCCACAAGCTTTCCATCGCGGCCTTTGGCGGCTTCCTCGAAATAGGTTGCGTTTTCCGCTTCCGCGGTCAGGACTCCCGCATCATATTCCGACAATCCAAACTCTGACATGAAACGCGCCTTTTTCTCGTCGGGCAGTTCCGGCAGGGATTTGAAAATGCGGTCAACCCATTCCTGTTCAATCTGCAGCGGAAGCAGATCCGGATCCGGAAAATAGCGGTAGTCGTGCGCTTCTTCCTTTGATCGCATTGAGCGGGTTTCGCCCTTGTCGGGATCGTAAAGTCTGGTTTCCTGTTCAACTTCGCCGCCATTCTCGATTATGGCAATCTGTCTGCGGGCTTCATATTCTATTGCCTGCTGTATGAACCGCATGGAATTCATGTTCTTGATTTCACATCGCGTTCCCAAATGGCTGAAATTCCGGGTTTCCATGTATTTCTCGTGGGATCCGGGCAGGCAGACCGATACATTTACATCCGCTCTCAGATTGCCGTTTTGCATGTTGCCGTCGCATGTTCCGAGATATCTCAATATCTGCCTTAATTTTGCAATGTATGCCGCCGCCTCCTCCGGGCCGCGAATGTCGGGACGGCTGACAATCTCCATCAGGCAGACGCCCGTGCGGTTCAAGTCCACAAATGACATGTGCGGATCCATGTCATGAATGGATTTGCCGGCATCCTGTTCCATGTGGATGCGTTCTATTCGGACTTTGCGGGCGATTCCCGGTGCGAGATCAACCGTGATTTCGCCCTCGCCGACTATCGGGTGATACAATTGTGAAATCTGATATCCCTGAGGCAGATCGGGATAAAAATAGTTCTTGCGGTCAAAAGCGGACCAGAGGTTTATCTTTGCCTTGAGGCCAAGACCGGTTCGAACGGTCTGTTCAACGCAATATTCATTGATAACGGGAAGCATTCCCGGCATTGCGGCATCCACAAATGACACGTTTGAATTTGGTTCCGCGCCAAAGTGTGTTGAAGATGGTGAAAACAGCTTTGCATTTGAGGCCACCTGGGCGTGAACCTCCATCCCGACAACCAGTTCCCAGTCGTTTCTGGCTCCGGAAATGACCTTTGGCTCTGGTGGGTTTACTGCCAAGTCCAACATCGTTTTCTCCGATCTAGCTCTAAAATTTATTTATGCCATTGGACTAATACAGGCAAGTGGCGTCAGGACATGCTGGCCGGCTGACATTGCAACCCGGATAAAAGAGTGAAATCACACTGGGCTGGCGCCACGAGAAACCAGGCGAATTGCTGATGCAGAACTGTCAATCTCAATTAGGCGGGATCATGCATTTAAAATCCGGTCGGTCATCTCACGCATATCAACGCTTAGCGTTGGAACATCTTGAATGCGTTTCAGCTGCTCCCTGATTTGCGATTGGCGTTTATCGTCATGGCGTTTCCAGGTTGAGAATGCGCTGCACATGCGCGCGGCTGTCTGGGGGTTTAACGGATCAAGCTTGAGAAGCCAGTCCGCGTAAAGTCTGTAGCCCGAACCCGACGCGACATGAAATCCGGCGGTATTCATTGAAAGAGAGCCAAGAACCGCTCGGAATCTGTTGGGATTCTTCATATTGAAATCCGGGTGATCGGTCAGGCGTTTCGCAACCGCTGTAGCCTGGTCTGGCGGCGAATGCAGTACTTGATACGCAAACCATTTATCGATCACAAGGCGATCGCCGCTCCACTGATCGTAAAATCTTTTTGCATATGGCATGGCACAATCCGTTTGGAGCAAGCAGGCAAAGGCGGCGAGCTGCTGTGTCATGTTGTCGGCACCTTCATATTGAGATTTGGCCAGTTTTCCACCATCCATGCGGGTGATCAGCGTTAGAACGGCATTGGCAAGCGCTCTGGCGCCGGATTGCTCCGTGTCGGGTTTGTATGGCAGTGAAACCTGGTGTTTTTCGTACAGGCGCGGTGCGATATCCCGCATGCGTTCCGCCATGGCATGATGCAATGTCTCCAGCGCGGCCCAGATTGCCTGCGGGTCGGGAGTAATGCCCCTGTCGTGCAATATCTGCGACATGCCATCCTGAGTCGGCAGTTTGAGTGCAAGTGCCCGGAATGCCGGATCAAGGCTGTCATCGCACGCCATGGAATGCATTGCGTTCAGGAATCCCGCTTCGGGCGGAGCGCGATCAACGATCATTGCGGCAAGGTTTTTTTCGGCCAGTGACCGACCTGCCTCCCACTTGCTAAACGGGTCCGTGTCATGCGCAAGCAGCAATAAGCGTTCTTCATCGGTTGTTTCACGTTCAACAATTACAGGCGCTGAAAATTCACGCAGGATTGATGGGACGGGACGCTCTCTGACGTCCTGAAACGAGAAGCTTTGCCTTGCCTCGGTCATTTCCAATACGCGCGTTCCCATGATCTCCTCGCCGTTCGTGTCCATGAGACCGACCGCAATCGGAACAACCATGGGTTCCTTTACGTCCTGTCCGGGTGTTGGAGGCGTGTTTTGCTCAAAAGTCAGGATGTATGTGTTGTCAACATGCTCATCGGTAACTTTAAGCCGTGGCGTGCCCGCCTGCGAATACCAGAGTTTAAACTGACTTAGATCCCTTCCGGTGGTGTCCTCGAAGACCTTGAGCCAATCCTCAATGGTCGCGGCCCGACCATCATGCCGATTGAAATACAAATCCAGCGCCTTGTGGTAGTTCTCGCAACCAACAAGCGTTTTAAGCATTCCGACCAGTTCCGCGCCCTTGATGTAAACTGTGGCCGTATAGAAATTGTTGATTTCGATGAAGCTTTCAGGTCGAACAGGGTGTGCAAGCGGACCGCTGTCCTCCCGAAACTGGATTGAACGCAGGGTTATCGCATCCGAGACGCGCTTTACAGGACCAGATCTGACATCACCTGTAAATTGCGAATCGCGGAATACGGTCAGTCCCTCCTTCAGGCTTAGCTGAAACCAGTCGCGGCATGTAATTCTGTTCCCGGTCCAGTTGTGAAAATACTCGTGCGCGATAATCGCCTCGATCCGTTCGAAATTTTCGTCTGTGGATGTTTCGGGAGACGCGAGTACACATGATGAATTGAACACGTTCAAACCCTTGTTCTCCATTGCGCCCATGTTGAAATCATCCACCGCGACGATGTTGAATACATCAAGGTCGTATTCTCGTCCGTAAACATCCTCGTCCCATTGCATTGACTTTACAAGAGATTCCATGGCGAACGCGCATTTTCCCTCGTCGCCATGCCGCACCCAAATGTTCAGGTCGACATTTCTGCCGGATTTTGTTGTGTAGGTTCCGGGATGGTTTACAAGATCGCCGGCCACCAGGGCGAACAGGTAGGCCGGTTTTGGCCAGGGATCGTTCCATTCCACGAATCCGTTTCCGGCAGTTCCGGGATTGCCATTGGACAGCATTGTCTTTTCGCCGCCCTCAATTCTGACAGAGAACGGCGCCATGACATCGGGGCGGTCCGGGTAGTAGGTGATCTTCCGAAACCCCTCCGCCTCGCATTGCGTGCAATACATGCCATTGGACATGTAAAGTCCTTCAAGAGCGGTGTTTTCAGCTGGATTTATCTCCACCTCGGCTTCCCAGACAAATGGCCCGTCTGGCACATCGCAGGTTAGTCCCTTTTCGGAAACATTGACTTGGACGTCAATGCAATCGATTTTCGCGGAAACGAGTTTAAGATTTTCGCCGTGCAGAAAAAAGCCACTGTCGTCCGCGGCAGGGTTTGGAAAAAAGGAAATGCGGGATTTAACCCTTGTTGCATTCGGTGAAAGCGTGAACACCAGATCAACTTTGTCAATAAGAAAGCCAAACGGCTTGTAGTCCCTCAAATAAATCTTTCCGGATGCCGAGTCGCCCATGGCGTTTTCTCCTTGAATCACCACCATGTGATGTAATGCAATAATGCACTGCCACAAGCCCCTTGCGCATGCATCTTGAATTTTTCACCTTTGACCCCTTTATTATATTCTGATGTGACCATATCGCCTTTTCTTTCGAGTTGCGGGATTGTATCAGTAAAAAAACAGCACGGAATTATCATATGAACCGTCCCATAATCGGCATTATAGGCAACAGCTTTCTTATTGAAGACCAGTATCCGGTGCATACTGCGGGCACCATGAATTCGCGCGCCATTAGTGCTGTTTCCGAGTGCGTTCCGCTGATAATTCCGGCAGATCCAAAATTGGCAAGTGTTTCCGACTTGCTGAATGCCTGCGATGGATTTTTGCTTACGGGCGGTCGCCCCAATGTCCATCCCGAGGAGTATGGTCATGCGGCGACCGAAGCTCATGGGACATTTGATCGGGCGCGCGACTCCATTACTCTGCCGCTGGTAAGGGCATGTCTCAAGCGGGGTCAGCCGTTTTTTGCCGTTTGCCGCGGGTTTCAGGAGGTAAATGTCGCACTTGGCGGCACACTGCATCCCGAGATCCGGGAACTGCCGGGACGAGAAAATCACCGCATGCCTCCGGACGGAACTCTGGAGGAGAAATTCGAGTTGCGGCATAAAGTCACGTTTAGTGAAGGCGGGCCATTTCATCGGCTTTTGGGTGCAACCGAAGTAATGACAAACACTTTGCACGGACAGGGCATTATTGAACCGGGACAGGATATTGCTATCGACGGATATGCCAGGGATGGCACGCCAGAGGCTTTTTACATCCGCAATGCGAAAAGCTTTTCGCTTTCCGTGCAGTGGCACCCTGAGTGGAATGCGGAAAGTGATCCTGTCAGCAGGCCTCTTTTTACCGCATTTGGAGATGCGGCAAGGCAATGGGCCCGTAAAAAGCAACTTGTTGCCGCAAATCTTTAATTCGAGGTTCTCCTGTTTTAGCATGCACCCATTATTATTAGGGCCGCTCGCTAAAATCTGACATTTGCCATCTCAACATGGCCGTTGCATACTGTTTTCGCCCTCGTTCAAAACCGGCCGCAAAGCGGGTTTACAATAACAAGAAGCATTGGAGGTGTCTGAACTGCACTGATCTCCAAGAGCTTGACTCAAAATACCACGTACTGACTTCAAACGGCAGTATGCGCAAGCTTGGATGCATTATATAATGTGCAGGCATGACTTCCAGGCTTTAAAGCTTCGATCTCTCTCCAGGTTTCCTGTGCCAAGCTTCCAATTGCCCGGGCTTGAACTTCCAATTGACATGGATCGAACTTCCAATTGCCCGGGCTTGAACTTCCAATTGACATGGATCGAACTTCCAATTATCAATCGTCATATGCTTAATCATCATGATCAAGAAGATTAAATGTACAAGCGATTCGCAGAAGACCGCGTGCGAGAGGCGCTAACTGATACTCCGGTGGTACTGATTGTTGGACCGCGGAGAGCGGGAAAGACCACGTTGGTGAAGAATATGGGAACCGCAGACCGCGCTTATATAACACTTGATGACCAGACAGTTCTTGATGCCGCGCAAACGGATCCAGTGGGTTTTATACGCGATCTGGATCAGGCAACCATTGACGAGATACAGCGTGCGCCGGAACTTATGCTTGCCATCAAGAAAACTGTCGACGAGGACTATCGGCCCGGACGCTTTCTGCTGACGGGCTCTGCCAATATTCTTACACTGCCCCGAGTTGCGGACAGCCTGGCGGGAAGGATGGAGACCTTCCGTATGCTCCCGTTGTCGAGAGCGGAAATAAATGGCGTGACGCCCAAATTCCTAAATCGGGTATTTGACGGAAAACTAAAGTCCACGCCAGAGGCAATAATTGGTGACGACCTTATCCGACTTGTTATGCTCGGCGGCTTTCCGGAAGCGATTGCCCGTGACAACGAGCGCCGTCGGCGGGATTGGGCTGAAAGCTACCTTGCATCTGTTTTGATGCGTGATCTGAGAGATATTGCCGATGTTGAAAAATTAACCGAACTGCCAAAGTTTGTTCGACTGTTGGCGGAGTATTCCGGACAGTTGGTTAATTACTCGCAATTCGGCTCCAGCATAAATGTCAGCCACAAGACGGGACGGCGCTACGTGGGATTGCTGGAGCAAATTTTTCTCGTATCGACTCTTGCGCCGTGGTACACAAATACGCATAAACGCATCTCGAAAACGGCAAAGCTGCATTTCCTCGATACTGGCCTGCTTGCGACAATGCGGCGGTTGACTTGCGAAAAAGTTAAAAAAAATCGCGCCCTCTTCGGCGCTTTACTTGAAAGCTATGTGTTCTCCGAAGTCCTTAAACTCATGATGATATCGGAGATGCGCCTGACACCGTATCACTTCCGTGATCAGCATATGCATGAGGTCGATATAGTACTTGAGGGCGATGAAGGAATGATTGTTGGCATCGAGATAAAAGGTTCGGCAACAGTTCGTTCCAGTGATTTTGCGGGATTGCGAACGCTTTCCAGGGCATGCGGAGAGCGTTTCGCTTTTGGAGTCGTGCTATATGACAATACCAATGTTGTTCACTTTGGGGAAAGGTTGGCCGCGGCTCCAATCTCAAGCCTTTGGTCCCCAAACTGAATTGTGCAAGTAAGAACACAATCTTTATTCGCCTGTTTTGCTCAAATGATTGCTCCATGTGATATATGGCGTTGCATTGGCCATTGCGCAATCCGGTGCGTAATTCGGGCTATAGTCCGAGAACCCGGCGCCGCTCTTCCGCGAATCCCTGAACAAGCCGGTCTGCAATCATGGCGAGAATTGCCATTGCCGCCCCTGCCGAAATTCCCATGCCCACATCAGCTTGAGCCAGAGCGAGATAAATGGACTGGCCAAGGCCGGTTGTGCCAATCAATGCGGCAATTACCAGCATGGCGAAAGCATACAATATGGTCTGATTCAAACCCAGCAGTATGGTTGGTGCCGCATAGGGCGCGCGCACATCGCGAAGTATCTGCCATTTGTTCGCGCCACTTGAAATCGCGGCTTCAATCATTTCCTCGGGCGTATTCACCAGGCCATGTCTTGTGTAGCGGATCATTGGAACGATCGCATAGGCGCAAATGGCGAGGAACGCCGAAAACTCGCCTATCTGGAAAACCATTAGAACGGGAATGAGAAACACAAATAGCGGTATGGTTTGCAGCATGTCGCAAATCGGACGCATGATTTTCCACACGAGAGGCGAGAAAAAGCTGGCGAGCCCGATCAATCCTCCCGCCATGGCGCAGGCAATCACGGCAGTGCCGCAAAGATAGAGAGACAAAAGCGCCCTTTCCCAAAGTCCCGAGAGAAGGATTGTTGCGAGCAGCCCGACACACCACAGTGACAGACGTCTTCCTCCGGCAACCCATCCCAGGGCGGCCGCCCCGGTAAGTACAAATGGCCATGGCAGATCGGCGATTCCTGTTTCAATCATTCCGGTTGCAATCACAAGGGAGAGACCACTGATTAGCCGGCCCTGCCAGGCGAGGATGAGACCGGATACGGCACCGGTGATAAACAGCAATGCGCTCATTTTCGCGGTCCATGCAAAACCCCATGTAAATGGGAGAACTGCCTGATCGAGACCGGTCCTAATGGGCAAAAGCACAAAAAACACCGCGTTGTTTTTAAATGCCCCAAGCCATGCGCCATTGGCTCTTGTGAAATCCGTCAGGCCCTGATCCACGGATTCGGCAACGGGAGCGAGCAAGGTCAATTCTGACGGATCGGGAAGATATGTTCGAAGAGCCACCGCAAATATTGCGGAAAAAGCTATTATGGCCAGAAATACACGGGAGTCGTGGCGTTTGCGTTCAGTTGCGAGTTTTCCGCTGATCCTGTCAATCAGAATGGCAAACACCACGATTACCATGCCCGCAAGCAAAGCTTGCCCAAACTGGGCCTTTCGCATCGTCAGCAGAACCTCCCAGCCAATGTCATTGAATCCCCCAATGACGGCCGCGATTATCACCATGCTGAGGGCGGCCATCAGACTTTGATTCACGCCAACCATGATTTGCGTGGCGGCGGATGGAATCTCCACCTGAAACAATTGCTGAATTCGCGTTCCACCGGACATGATCGCGGCTTCCTTGATTTCCGGTTCCACACGCTCAAGTCCAAGGATTAGATTGCGCGCCATCGGTGGCGCCGCATAGATGGCTGAAGCAATAAGTCCCACAACCGGACCAAAGCCAAACAATAGAAGAATGGGCGTCAAATAGGCGAAAGTGGGAACCGTTTGCATTATGTCGAGAATTACCTGAAGCGTCGATTTGACGCGCGGAAACTCATTGGCCAAAATGCCGATTGCGCCGCCCAGGATCAGCGCCAAAGGCACGGACACGGCTACAAGCGCCAAAGTGTTCATGCTTTCGAGCCAGTATCCTGAAGCCAGTACAAACAAAAGCCCGAAAAACCCAAGCGCAGCCATTGGCAAACCGCCAACAACCCAGCCAATGGCAGTCACAATTCCGATGAGCATTGGCCAGGGCGTTCCGTTTAGCGCGAGGTTTGCCCAATCCATGGGATACCGCATGCCTTCGGAAAACGCGCGCGCGGCAGGCTTGACGCCCTCTAGAAACCATGTAAGGGAAACGCCGATCCAGTCAGTTGCCGGCAAAGTCCAGGCCGCAGGCCATTGCACCAGCCATGGCAGTAAAGGCTCAAGCGCCAGACAGATTGCGCCTGCAATCAGCGTTGCAATCGCGGCGGTGGTGCCGGGGGAAAATTCGCCGCGGCGAATTGGCGCGCTGATGCCGGCAATGCTCATTTAGTGTCCGCTTGCAGGGTGGTGGCCAGATCGGAGGGCTGAACCGTTCCCACTACATTGCCGCCGCTGTCATGAACTGGCACGGGGTCGTAACATTTCATGCAAGTTGCAAGTGCCGTGTCAAGCGTCATTGATGCGGTCAGTCCCGGGTTGTCCGGTCCGCAGGGGCCGCTGCCCTTTTTCATCACTGATGCGACTTTCGCATGTTGTCCCTTGGCGACATCTCTGGAGAATTCGCGCACATAGTTGTCTACGGGACGAAGCACAATCTCCGCCGGGGTGCCGATCTGCACAATCTTGCCATCTCGCATGATTGCGATTCTATCCGCCAGCTTGAGCGCTTCGGCAATGTCGTGGGTTATGAAGACGATTGATTTGCGCAGGGTTCCCTGAATGTTCAGGAATTCGTCTTGCAGCTGTCTTCTTATAAGCGGGTCGAGTGCGGAAAATGGTTCATCGAGAAACCAGATGTCGGGATTTACAGCTAGAGAACGGGCAATGCCCACGCGTTGACGCTGCCCGCCGGAAAGCTCTCTTGGAAATGCGTCTTCGCGCCCCTCAAGGCCAACAAGCGCGACAACCTCGCGCGCCCGTTCCAAACGCCGCTTGCGACTCTTGCCCTGAACTCTAAGCGGATAGGCGACATTTTCCGCAACAGTCATGTGCGGGAAAAGGCCAAAATGCTGAAATACCATGCCCATTTTATTGCGTCGCATGGAAGTGAGGCGCTTTTGCGAAGCGCCCATGACATTTTCACCTTCAATCAGAATCTCGCCCGCCGTGCCCGGCAGCAACTGGGAAATGCATCGAACTAGGGTTGATTTTCCCGAGCCCGACAGACCCATTATGACAAAGAGCTCTCCGTCCCCCACTTTAAAACTTGCGTCTTGAACAGCGGGAATGAATCCGGTCTTTTGCAGTTGCAGCGTTGCGGCTTCGGGATTTCCGCCTGATTCACCCAGCGCGTCCGCAAGCGCCTTTTCCGACCCAGAGCCAAAAACCTGCCAGAGATTCCGGCAGGTTATGGCGGCATTACCGTCATTCAACACCTGGGGTCGCTTAGTTTATCGCGGCATCGACAACCGGCTTCCATGTCGACTCGTTTTCCGCAATCCACGTCGAGACCACGTCTTCGACCGAGCCTCCATCAACATCCACTGCTCCCATCATGGGCTGCTGATCGGCAACGCCAAGCTGATAGTTGGACAGAATTTGGTATGCCGCCGGCCATTTGTCCTGCAAACCGCTCCAACCCGCCTTGAATATTCTGGATGGAGCGAAATCGCAGTCATGCGTTGCGTTGGGGTTTGCTCCCCATGCTGGATCGTTAAAGCATTCCTCGTTGCCCAAGGGAAGATCAACGAACTGCACGTCATAGGCAGACATGGCCCAGTGAGGCTGCCAGAAAACAATTAGCAGTGGGGATTTGTTTTCCGTCGATGCCCTCAATTCGGTAATTAGCGCTCCTTCCGAGCCTGCTGGAACCGCCTTGAAGGGAAGATCAAATCCGGTCATCCGGTCGGCGCCGGGCGTGCCCCAGTCCGCGGGATAATCGACAAGACGTCCTGATGGTATTGTCTCCGCGGTGGCAAACACCTGGGCGCAGTCCCGCAGTGATTCCCATTTTGGAAGACCCGGGCAGAGTTCGGCAACATGTGCCGGATATGCGATGCCCTCTTTGGCGTCCAGCCCCAGGTCGCCAAGTTCAACAACTCCGCCGGCGTCAACCTGCTTTGCGTAATCATCGGATACGTTCGAAGACCAGATCTCCAGGGCAGCATGGACATCTCCGTCGGACATGGCCTGATACATGTTCATGTAGCCCACGGTGACGTATTCCACTTTATACCCCGCGGCCTGAAGCATTTGACCTGCAACATGGGTGGAGATGTGCTGGCCTGTCCATTCATTGACCGCAAGTTTTATTGGGTCATCGATATCGCCAAGATCGGCTGCGATGGCCGAACCGCACATAAAGCCCGCGGCTGTAATTGCAACCAGATTTTTCATATGGGGTTTCATAATTCAACTTTCCTGTTTGGTTTGCATTTTTAGGAAGTGTGCAGGGGATTTCGGCAATTGTGAACATTTATTTTGAATTCGATGGAAATTCTCTTTGCAAAATATTGCGCAAGTTGCTCCATTTGGGTGCGTCGTGGTCGTTTTTTCATTGGCAGGAAAAAACTGGCACTTGGAACCGGGAAGTTATGACATCCGATATTCCGGAAATGGCTTGATTCGGGCAAGGCCTTTATTTGCGCGGCATCTGCGGCAAGGATGGGCGCCTTGTCCTGTTTGGCCAAAGGCAGGCTCCGCAGCATTGCGAGTTCCAGACAGGATGCATCGCAGGTTGAAAACTTCAGGTGGCGTGACAATGAAGCGGCTTCCCTAAATGCGCGGGACGCCGTTTCCGTGTCTCTGTAAATTGGAAGACCTCTCGGCAGTTCAAGACGGGCTGTTATTTGCGTTGCGTTAACGCGTTCCCGCTTTTCCTCCTGAAACAACACGTTGCCAACTTCCAGATGTCGGAGGTTTGTTGCAAACGCGCCACTTTCCGCCAGTTGTTCGAGCAACATGTCCGCTTTAGAGGATCGTTGATCTTCAAAGAGCCATGCCATTGCCACTGAGCAGTCAAGAACAAAGGACATCATCGTAGATGCTCGTTGCGCAGGTCTTTCCAGTCAAGGCCGTTAAGTTTGAACTCTTTACGCAATGACGGGAGTTTATCGATGGTCGCGTTTATCCGTGGCTGCCGCAAATGTTTTGCCGGCACGAGGTGGGCGATTACCTTCCCGCGTTTTATAATGATAGCCTCTTCTTCAGGGCTCACTTTGCCAGGCAGAGATGAAGGACGCGCTTTTGCTTCACAAGCCCCAATCTCAATCATTTTGATGCCTCTGGAAAGACTAGTCGTTTAGACTGGCATGGCAATTAAACCGAAAACCATTTGCGCATGTTTGCAAGACTCCCCATATTTTCATTGTTGGCCGGGTTTAAACATGCCGTCAGTTTGAATGTGGCGAGAATTAAATCGATGCATCCGCTGCAGCTGGGTCTGCTTTAAAACAGAATGCATCTACACAAGGAAAGCACCCAATCGTGAACAGCGCGCACTTTCCCAACCTTTTTTCATCCATCGCAATTGGTTCCGTTGAACTTCGCAATCGCATTGTATCCACAGGTCACGAAACGCACCTGAATCAAAATGGTCGCATTGGCGATGCGATGATAGCCTATCATCGCGCCCGCGCCCGTGGCGGCGCTGGCCTGATAGTAACAGAAGTGGCGCTTGTTCATGAAAGCGCTGTATTTGTTGCAGATCCCATTCGAGTTGACTCGGACGGGTGCATTCCGGGATACAAAAAACTTGCAAAAACCGTTCACAATCATGGATGCGGACTGGTAGCGCAGCTGTTTCATCCCGGACGCGAGATGCTTGCATCGGAAGACGGAACCGCTCCGGTCTCATACAGCGCGTCATCAACCCCCAATGAGCGTTTTCATGTCATGCCTCGCCCGATGCCGTCCGAGATGATCTGCGAGGTGATATCATCCTTTGGCGATGCCGCGGCGCGAATGGCAGAGGCGGGTCTGGACGGGGTCGAGATAGTCGGCTCCCATGGATATCTTCCCGCACAGTTTCTCAACCCCCAGGTTAACAAGCGCGATGACCTCTATGGCGGATCGCTGGAAAACAGAACCAGGTTTGTTCGCGAGATCGCAAATGACATTCGCCGAAAAACGCGGAGCGGATTTGTTGTCGGCATTAGACTGTCAGGCGACGAGTTGAGCCATCACGGAATGGGGCGGGAAGAGATGCTGGATGCCTGCGAAATGATCGCCGCCGAGAACGCGCTTGACTATTTTAGCGTTGTGGCGGGTTCCTCCGCCACGCTTGCGGGCTCGGTGCATATAGCCCCGCCCATGTATGAGAACAGCGGTTACACCGCGCCGCTTGCACAGGCCATAAAAGATCGGACGGGAATGGCTGCAATTGTTGCGGGCCGCATCACGCAGCCCCAGGAAGCCGAGAGAATCATATCTTCAGGTCAAGCGGATTTGTGTGGCATGACCCGTGCAATGATTTGCGACCCGGAACTGGGAGTAAAGGCGGTTTCGGGTCGTTTTGAGGATATACGCGCCTGCATCGGCTGCAATCAGGCCTGCATCGGACATTTCCATGAAGGGTATCCGATTTCGTGCATCCAGAATCCGGTAAGCGGGCGTGAGCTGACACTGGAAAACAGACCGCCGGTGGAGAATGAACTGCGCATCATGGTTGTCGGTGGAGGTCCTGGCGGCATGAAAGCCGCATCAGTCGCGGCTGAACGAGGGCATCATGTCGCGCTTTTTGAAAAGGAAAGTCGTCTGGGCGGTCAGGCGCGACTTGCGCAGTTGCTGCCTCATCGGGCGGAATTCGGGGGCATCATCACGAATTTGGAGCGGGAATTGCGGCTTTCAGGGGTTGAAGTCCATAAAGGAGTGAACGTTGATGAGAAAACCGTAACGGAATTTGCTCCGGACAAGGTTGTGATTGCAACCGGCGCCATACCCCGATGGCCAAATTTTGAAGGGCGCGATAAAGCCCATGTGGTGGATGCCTGGCAGGTTCTTCTGAACAAGGCGAATGTCGGAAAATCCGTTGTTGTGGCGGACTGGAGGGCAGACTGGATTGGGATCGGCCTGGCAGAGCACCTTTCCGGGAATGGTCATTCGGTGAAACTTGCCGTCAATGGCTATATGCCCGGGCAGACCATTCAAATGTATGTGCGAGATGCCGCCATTGGACGTCTTCATGCTCTGGGCGTGGAAATGATTCCCTATGTGCGCCTTTTTGGCGCGGATGAGGATACGGTTTATCTTCAGCATATCATGAGCAATGAACCAGTGTTGTGCGAAGGAGTTGATACGCTTGTGCTCAGCCAGGGGCATGTGCCGGTAAATTCCGTTGAGGAAATCGTCCGCAAACTGGGCATTGACTTTCATCTTGCAGGTGATTGCGTCTCTCCACGAACAGCCGAGGAAGCTGTTCTGGAGGGGCTTCGGGCCGGTTACGCGGTTTAGATGTTGATCAATGTTCTCGCGCAATGCGCTTTCCGCATTTAAAGGGCTTAATTCGATCGGGCCGCCAAAGCGGGAAACATCAAATCCAGTTAACGACATGATGAGTCGCAATGCGGCAAACGATGCCGCCGCCGCAATGATTCGATAATGTAAAACACGGATTTGGGTACATGGAAGATCGGCAAAGACGAAGAAGGGGCGGCGGCCGAGCGGGCAATGCCAAAAGGCGAGGTGGCGAGACAATAGGTCAGATGCCTTGGAATCCGCCGCTGAACTGCGACCGGCCAACGGAACCGCTGAACGATGAGGGTGTTCATGCCATTCACAACGGCGCGATGACAATACTCGAGGAAATTGGGATCGAGTTTTTAAACGGAGAAGCCCTTGATGTTCTAAAAAAAACCGACGGATGTAAAATAGACGGCGAGAATGTCCGCATGGACAGGGAATTTGTCATGGAAATGCTTTCCCTTGCGCCGGGTGAATTCACAATAACTCCACGGAATGTTGATCGAACGATAATGGTCGGCGGAAATTCGATCAATTTTGGAAATGTATCCTCGCCGCCAAGCTATTGGGACATGAATTCAGGCGGAAAGGTTACGGGCACGCGGGAAATGTGCGGCAATCTGCTGAAACTAAGCCAATATTTCAACTGCATACATTTCGTTGGAGGATATCCCGTCGAGCCGCAGGACATCCATGCGCGAGAGCGTCATCTTGATGTTCTGTTTGACAAGCTTGTTATCACTGACAAGGTCGTCCATGCCTATTGTCTGGGCAGGGAGCGGGTCGAGGATGTTATGGACATGGTGCAGATTGCGGGCGGGCACACGGACGAGGAGTTTGAGTCCGGCCCGAAAATGTACTCGAACATTAACTCCACCTCGCCACTGAAGCATGACTACCCGATGCTTGACGGCTGGATGCGGCTGGCGCGCCGCAATCAGGGCCTAATTGTAACGCCTTTCACGCTTGCGGGGGCGATGGCTCCGGTAACAATGGCTGGTGCGGTCGCGCAGTCGCTTGCCGAGGGACTTGCGGCTATTGCGCTGGCGCAGACCATACGGCCGGGCGCCTGCTGCGTGATAGGTACTTTTACATCCAATGTGGACATGAAATCGGGCGCTCCGGCTTTCGGGACGCCTGAATATATGCGCGCCACGCAGATGACGGGGCAGCTTGCAAGGTTTTATGGCATTCCGATGCGAGCCAGCGGCGTTTGCACCGCCAACGTTCCAGACGGGCAATCCATGTGGGAGACGTCAAACAGCCTGTGGTCGGCGGTACAGGCGGGAGCGCACATGGTTTATCATGCGGCGGGGTGGCTTGAAGGGGGATTAATCGCATCGCCCGAAAAGTTCATCATGGATTGCGAAATCCTGCAGCAGATACAGCGCTACATGGAGCCGGTTATCTATGCGACAAGCGAGGATGAGATTGCGATTGACGCCGTAAGGGAAGTGGGAAGCCAGGGGCATTTCTTCGGCATACAGCACACGCGGGACCGCTACACAACCGCTTTTTATCAGCCTTATCTGAGTGATTGGAGAAATTTCGAGGCGTGGGATGCGGCGGGCGGCACCTGGACGGCGGCGCGAGCGCATGAGTTGTTTCAAGCAATCATGGAATCGTTCGAGCCTCCTCACATGGATGAGGCGATAAAGGAGGAACTTGAGGCATTTGTGGTTCGCCGAAAGGAAGAGGGCGGTGCGCCGACCGACTACTGAGTGTCGCGTGTCGGCAGGCGGATTTACCCCGCATTGATCAGTCCGCGCGTATCATCGAGAATTTTTCCCTCACCACGGTATAGTCGGTGTAGCCCAGCCTCGCCAGCGGGTTGAACTTCAGCACATCGAAAATCCCGTCTTTCAGGCAATCGTCACGCAGATGTATGCCGACAACTTCTCCAACAACCAGAAAGTTGGCGGCTCCCCGCAACTTAACGAGTTCAACCAGTTTGCACTCAAGCGAAGCTGGACCGTTCGCCACGCGGGAGCAGGCAATTGTTTCACAAGGTGCGCGTTCAATGTCCGCGAGGCTGAACTCATCCACTTCGCTGCCCCAGTGACCCGAGGTGGCGTTCATCGAATCGCGCATGGCATATTCGACAATGTTGACGCAAAACACGCCTGTATCCCTGATATTGGCAACGCTGTCTTTGGTGTCTCCCCGGTCGGGTTTCGATGATGTCGACGAAAACACCACTTGCGGCGGCACGTATGCCGCGGCATTGAAAAATGAATAGGGCGCGAGGTTTTCAGATTGATCGGCGCCGCGAGTGGATATCCATCCAATGGGCCTTGGCGTTACAATTGCGTTAAACGGGTTGTGCTTCAGGCCATGGCCATCTTCCGGTATGTAAAACATGCGCGCTTCCAGTGCTGGTGTATGTTTGTGCAGCCTATACCGACATGGTAATTGATTTTCCAGAAAGAATGTCGAGGGATTGACCGTGTACGAACTTCATCGGGAAACCATGGATGACCATTGGGAAGTGGAAGCTCTTTTTGACCTTTGCTTTGCACCCGGTCGCGAGGCGTTGTCCTCATATAAGTTGCGCGCAAATGTTGACCCCGTATCTAAACTGTGTCTGGTTGCCCGCGACAATTCAGGGGTGCTCGCCGGGGCAGTGCGTCACTGGCCTGTTAGAATTGAAGCCAGCCGCGCAATACTGCTGGGACCAATAGCCGTTCATCCAACTAGACAAGGCGAGGGTTTGGGCGCCTATATGATTGCGGAATCGCAACGCAGAGCGCTTGATCTTGGGTGGGAGCGAATGCTTTTGGTGGGGGACAGTTCCTATTATGGCCGGTTTGGTTTTTCACGCGTTGACGGAATAGAACTGCCACCGCCCACCAATCCTGAAAGGGTGCTGGGCTTTGACCTTGCCGTCGATGCCTGGAAGGGGATATGCGGCCGCGTTGCAGTCGACACTTGAAAGCGCGTTATCCAACACATATCTAAATGTGTCAAATGGAGCCGGCATTTGAAATACTGAACTCCCCGATCAAGGCGGATGAGACCAGAGCAAGGTTGAAATCTTTGGCCGAGCGCCACCGCAAGGCCGGGAAGATTGGCATTGATTTTCTTGACAGGATAGGAGTGCGCGCGGAAGCGGTTGTGAACGCCCTTCCAGTGGATGCCCAAAAAAATCTCAACCTCATTTCGGAAAGAATTTTGCGCAAGGCAATGGATGGAGCACACGGGTCCCGAAATTTTATTGCCGCAACACCCGCCTGGTCGAACCGGATGATCGCCGCAATGACGGGTGCCGCCGGAGGCGTTGGCGGCTTGGCAACCACGCTGGCTGAATTGCCGATAACCACAGTTTTTCTGCTAAGGGCAATTCAGGATGTCGCAGGTGATCACGGGTTTGATCCTGGAGAGGAATTCGTGAGATATGACACTGTCCGGGTGTTTTCCTCTGCGGGGCCATTTTCCTACAGTGACGAGGTCGACAATTCCTTCGCCAGCCTTGGCTGCGCAATTACCGGCGCGGTTTTGCGGGGAGCGGTTGTTCGCGCCACGCCGCGACTGGCAACGGCCCTTGGTCATAAAATGGCGCTTCAATCCATGCCGATAATGGGTGCGATTACCGGAGCGACCATCAATTTTACCTATATGCGCTATTATCAGCAGATGGCGCATATACATTTTGGTCTGCGAAGATTGGCCATTGATTCGGACATGGATCACGGGGATCTCATGGATGAATTTCGGATTGCGAGTGGAACCGGCATCCGCAATTGATTTTTAAAGCATCAAGTCTGCGAAGAATGACATTGCCCACTTGACCAATGCGCATGTTTTTATCAAACATTGCGAGTGTGTAAGGAATATATGGCATTTTCCAAATCCAAGGAGGTAAATATGAGCAAATATTCCGTTGCAGAAAGCGATCTTTCCGTTGAAGGTTTTTTTCAGAGCCTGCGTTTAGTCTCCTGAATGCAGACTCCAATGTCCTCAAAGCTGTCACCCCTCACCTCTCATCCTTTAACCATATTAGAGGTGCCGATATTCGAATCGAGCAAGATTCGAATCCAATCGCCAATGCAAATGTGACTTTTGATTTACATGCACTTGATGGATATGCAAGAATTTCCATCGACAGAGCGCAAATTCCCTTATTCAGCCCTCATTCCTTTGACAAAGATGTAATTTCAAATTTGTCGTCATCTTTTTTTGATGCAGTGAATCAAGAACTGCAATCATGCGCATATGGGCACCATCTCGTTCAATTTTCATTTCACGCCGCTTTGGAAAGTGGCTCGCCAGAAGAACACACTCGTGGATTTGTTCGTGCTATACCAGAGGACTCTGACAAAGGAATTGGAAATTCGGTTACATACTACTTTGGCAAAAACGATGAGCGGCTTCATTCTTCGGTAACATTAGATATGTCTTCTGAGCATGATAATTGGGTCTTTGCGCGCGTGGCGATGGCTTTTGATGCAACTAAAATATCTTTGCGGGATCTAAAGGATTTGGTAGTTGATCACAGCAACACTCTGTTAAATCTGATAGGTCTGGAGGCTGAATGGTGAGTATAATTTCCAACAGATCATCAAATTCAAGTGCTTTAAAATCCTCTACTCCCAAGTTTGAACTGAATATACATCAAACTTTTATCCCATTTTTTGGGTCCCGGCAAACATATCCACATTCCGGTCCAGTGAAGCCGGTTATGCAGTACGAGTCAAATCACGCCAATGTTAAACGCCAGGGAACCGTATCGTCGACAATTTCCGCCAGGAAATTAAAGATGGAATCTCCGTTGCGGGATCAATATCACATTTTAGAACATCACTGGCCACGTAATTCCGGTAACGGTTTCCACATGGGTTTGCGCAGCAGCATCAAGAAGCCAAAATATATCCATTCGGTGGCCAGACGCAGTTTTCCTGTAGATTACTCTAATGTCACCTCGTCACCTTTCAGGAGGTTTCCTGGTGGCTTGCATACTCTAGAGGCTGCCGCGACTTATGCGCAATCACCCTGTTTGCTTGAACGTGTAAAGCATTTGCTTAATCAACAGAAGATTCGCGATGCACGAAAGGCGCTCGAACTTGGATCTATCAAATTCCCGGAAAATCGGGAAATTGCAAACTTGCTTTGTGTTGTTTCACCGGGCCGTGTTGTTGAGATAGACAGAGTTTCGATTGGTCGTCATCGGGAAATCTCCTGGATCAAGCAACATGGCCACAAATACCGTGGAAAATGGATTGCGCTTGATGGGGATGTCCTTGTCGCTTTTGCCGAAAACCTTAGGGAATTGGACGGGAAAATTGTTATTTTACATCAGAAAGAACAGCCGGTATTGGTTCATTATTTGTCGAATGGCTGAGATTTAAAATGCTGAATCGCAAAGGAGAAACTTTCACAGCTTCAGTTGCAAAATACCATGAAGAAGATAATGTCAACGGTTCAAATCAAACATCAATACACGTTGAGATTATTTTACCCGGATAAATTGAAATCTCCACCTTGGCACGAATAGATCCAGCCACGCCTTGGGTTATCCTGAATTCTGAATATAATGAAAGATTGGGACTTCGATCTGAAGATCCCAATGTATCCTTACATACTGTGGCGGGCCATATGAAGGGCACTCTTGAAAGATTTCCCATAGCGCTTGTTGCCCACGAGGGAAAATCTCTGGAGATAGACGCGACACTCTTCGTCTGTAATGATTGGAAAAGAGGAAATTTCTTGGGATACAGCGGATTATTGTAGCGAATTCGATTTGCCATTGATCCAAATTCGCAAGATTTCCATTTTGGTTCCATCTAAGTTTAAAATCCCGGTTTTAAGATGTCTATGGAGTAAAATCGTATGTAAATCATGATTGCTTTCAGACAGTTGATTTGGACATTGCCATGGGACGGGTTTTGATAATGCTGAGCAATAATTTTAAACACCGGCTTTTAGCTGCTCCATCAATGACGGTAAAGAATAAAGCAACACAGGCCATTATCGATGTAACGCAATTGAAGAATATAATCACTTACTGAGATTTGATTCAGAAAATCGCGAGCTTAAAACTCTGGCCAAATGGGCCTGCGCCAGTTCACATAATCGATGAAATCTTGTTTGAAGACGATAAAGTCCGAGAACCGCTAAGTGTTTTGGCAATGCGCAAGACGGACGACATGAAATCGGGGTCCAACTTCATCCGTTTGGCGCAGTCACGTGGACGAGATGTGGAAAACAGGGATAAATTTGGATTGGGCAATGTCTGCAACACTCGTTGCAAGCGGCAAAGTGGAGAACTCAACAGTTCATGTCATTTGATTGCATGTTGCATTGTTTCATTTGCGAATTCAGAATCTGCCTTGAAGGTATTCCATGACCGCCGGTCTGACACTTTGGTGTCCCTGCGTATTGGCTTTATCGATAATTTCGCGAAGTTCGGAAAGATGAATGCGCTGCAGAATGGATTTTACAGGTCCGATTGATGCCGGACGCATGGACAGTGCCCGCAATCCCATTGCCGCAAAACAAGCGGCCTCAACCGGTCGCCCGGCATCTTCGCCGCAAAAGCTTAGAGGCGTGCCGTGCTTTTCGCAACGGCTTACAATCGATGATATAAACCGCAAAAAACTGACGTTAAGGGTGTCGTATCGTCGTCGCACGAGTTCATTCTGTCGGTCGGCGGCGAAGAAAAACTGCTTCAGATCATTGCCGCCAATCGATATGAAATCAACCTCCTTGTAGAATTTGTCCGGAGAAAACGCGATCGAGGGCGTTTCAAGCATTGCTCCCACCTCCAGATTTTCGGGAAGAGGATGGCCAAGTATGCGTTCGCGCTCAAGCGCCTTGTCGACTTCCTTGCGAGCGGCTGCAAATTCCTCGCGCTGGGCAATAAAGGGAAACATGATTGTGAGAGGTCGTCCCGCGGCGGCTCTCATTAGCGCCTGTATCTGCATTCTGAGAACGCCGGGGCGGTCCAGTCCCAGGCGAATTGCCCTCCATCCAAGAGCCGGATTTGGCTCATCTGCCCATTTGAGATATGGAAGCACCTTGTCCGAGCCAATGTCAAGTGTTCGAAATATGACGCGTCTGCCCTTTGCTGCATTCAGTACTCGAGCGTAAATTTCGCTCAGATCGGATCTTTTTGGCATGCGGTTTCTGGTCAGAAACTGCAGTTCCGAGCGAAAAAGGCCCACACCCTCGGCTCCGGATTTTTCAAGGCTGGGAAGGTCGGCCATCAGGCCGGCGTTCATGTAAAGATTTATGCGATGCCCGCATAAGGTTATGGCGGGTTTGTCGCGTATCGAGTCATAGCGCTCCCGGGCCTTTTCCTGCATGGCCATCTTGTCTCGGAAAGCGTATGATACGGCATCATCCGGACGCAGGTGGACAACGCCTCTGTCCCCATCCACCAGAATGTAATCCCCGTTTTGCGCCTCCGTGGTGATTTGTTCGGCACGAACCACGAGGGGAATTGCAAGTGCGCGAGCGACGATAGTCGCATGCGAACCCACTGAACCTTCCTCCAATACGATCCCCTTGAGTTTCCTTCCGTAGTCCAAAAGCTCAGCCGGGCCGATATTTCCCGATACAAGGACCGGGTCCTTTGGCATTTCCTCCCAGGGTCTTGTTCCCTGACCGGTAAGTATCCGAAGCAGACGGTTTGAGAGATCGTCGAGGTCGTGCAGGCGGTCGCGCAAATAGGGATCGGTGACCTTGCTCATCCGCGTTCGAGCGTTGGATTGCTCCATTTCAACGGCGGCTTCGGCTGATAGACCGCGGGAAATGCCGTCTTCCATTCTGAGCACCCACCCTTTGGATGAAGCGAACATGCGGTAGGCTTCGAGCACTTCAAGCTGCTCCTTGTCATCGGGAGTGGCTATGCTGAGAATTTTATCGACGCCAACCCGAAGTTCCCGTATGGCCTTGGACAACCGCTCAAGTTCGGCGGTTGGATCGGAGGCAATGGGGTTTGTGACAATCACACGGGGGTTGTGGAGCCATACATGACCTGCAGCGGCACCCTCCTGAGCCGACGTTGCGTTAAACAGAGCAGGTTGCTGGTGACGCGCGGACATTGCCGCATTGTCGGTGACGAATGCCCCCAGCTCGGTCATCTCGGCAATGACCATTGCGACTATCTGGATATCCTGGACTTCCCTTTCCGTATAAATTCGGGCGTCTTTCGATTGCACGGTAAGAACCCCGAGCGTTTCTCCCAGACGCTGGATGGGCACGCCAAGAAAAGACTTAAACGGATCTTCTCCCGTTTCCGGTTTGTATTGAAAACCGCGAGTGCCGAACGCGTCATTTGTGTTAATGACCTGACTGGTGCGAGCAACGCGTCCCACCAATCCCTCGCTTAATTTCAATCTTGTTTTGTGAACCGCCTCGGGGTTGAGTCCCTCTGATGCGCAAAGCTCAAGAGTGTCATCATCCAAAAACAGATAAATCGAGCAAACTTCCGATATCATCTCCAAGGCAATTAACTGCGTGATTCGGTTAAGACGGGTCTGTCCGGCTGCATCCTCCGCCATCATTACCCGCAGGCGATCCAGCATTTTACGGATTTCTGTGTTGCTATTCTGCGTCATGGCCCGCCTTTGTGATTATGCAGCCGCAAAATTGATTGAAGAAAGCATAAGGCCTGATTGGTGTTCATCCAGCACTATCAAGTTCAAAACTATCA
>JAPOTF010000153.1 GCA_026709325.1 Roseovarius sp. | reverse complement strand
AAAAACAGGAGTTAGCGGGAATTACTGTCCATACTGCAAAATTACCGGCGATTATGGCGACAGGCACGGCATTTGCCATGTCGAATGCGGCACGGGAAAGGCAAATTCAAGTGCCTGAAGCCGGTTTTCCCGATTTCAGGCGGGTTTCGGCACGGTGCGCGCTGGTGTCCAAACGCCCGAAAACCGGTCGAAAGAGGAATGTCGCGGCATGTGGCGCCGCAACCGGTTTATCGTCGGGGCCAAAACGCCGAGCACGATTTGCGCGAAAACCTTCGCGTGGCCCCTGGCGTGGACGTGGCGGCCGCAAAAGTCGTCCTTCAGCCGCGCGCCGACGCGCTCAACGGCGGACCTGCTGCCGTGGCGGACCGCCCCCCCCTGAGGTCCGGGATGTTCATGGCCGCCGGCGCCCCGGCTGTCGCGCGGAGAGACCACTGCCGGAAGGCGGCCGTCCGCGGCGTCGATGTGCGGCCTGCACCCGGCCCGGGATTCCCGGCGTCCCTTCGCGTTCCGCCTGCTTCCAACGGCGCGGCCGGCCCGCATGCCTCTTTTCGGCCGGAGCAAAGCGCTCGGGCGCGGCCGCAAGCTTTCGGCGGCGGTGGGAAAGGGGACCGGGAAATTCCGTAGGGGCGTTGCCCTGCTTGAAGTCCGCGCCAGATGTCGGATATGGCACCGGCAGCGAGCATGGCGGGGTCTCCTTTCGCGCATTTTACCGCTGACAAACCCGTCCTGCCGCGAGGCCCCCCGGGCCCGGGAAAATCGCGAAGAAAACGCCCGATATGGGCAGTAGATTCGCTTGACATCATAAGTTTGCAAGATGCCGAACCGCCGTGTTCGAGCGCGTTTGCAAGATGGACGCCCGGCACTGGACGAGACGCCGATCCTTTCCGACAACCTGGAGGCGGGAGCTTGAGCGGAACCCGGACAGTGTCGACCCCGCCGGGGGATGTCCGGTTCGTCAGATTCCGCTCTTGACTTGGGTGCCCCATTACGAAAGGGGCTCCATAAAGTAAAAAATAGTTTAAAATGCAATATCTTGCGTTCAAATGTAGACATACTCGGGAAGTTGGACAGGATGTCGTCCTCGCAACGCTTGCGAAGGATACAGGCATTGAATATCTTATAAGATCATTTAAAAACTGAATGATTTCAGATGAGTTACGGTTTTATATCGCCGTTGGGTTGTGGAGCGAACGTTTGCGTTAATGTATCGTTGTCACCGTCTTGCCAAAGACTTTGAGCGGTATGCTGCAAATTCGCTGGCGTTTCGCAGTTATTTGGCTTGCCTGTTTATGATGCGTCGTGCTTCACGAGGTGTAATGCCATAAAAAGCAGATAGACAAGGCCGCATTGGAGATGCTAAAATGAATATGTCAGGAAACGCCGCTCTTATCGTAACAATTATTGGTACGGAAATTGCGCTGGCGGGACTTTTTGTGCGTGGTGTGCGCCATGATATTGAGATACTTAGCGGCGATGTGGCTAGCCTTCGGGGTGATGCGGGAAACTTGCGCGAGAGAATGGATTATGTAGAAGGCATGCTTGCTGCTCGGGGCAACAATCGGATGTCGGGGGACGAACCCGCTGCTACATGAAGAAGATTGCCGCAACACTCATGATTTTGCAAGTTGCTTACAATCATAATTTCCCCCTCCCAATCCGAGTCAATCGTTCCACGCGAAGCATATTTACATGTTAGGCCTCGAATTAACCCGAATCCATTCATCAGCATGGCAGACCGGTTCAGATCCGCGAATCGAGATATTAGAGACATGTTTCCATTCCGATTTGTCAAAATCGGGAAACCAGGTGTCAGCGCCTTTAACCGCCACGTCAATTTCTGAAATCACAATTCTGTCCGCCACGGGAAGCATTGCGCGATAAACTTCACCTCCGCCAATCCCGTATATTCTCGAGTGGGATAAAACGAGTGGATGGTTCAAGCCGTCTTCAATTGAATTCACCGCAATTTCCGCTCCTTGAGGTGCCCCGGAAGATACAACAACATTTGTTCTGCCAGCGAGGGGTCGCGCGGAAACAGGTAGACTCTCCCATGTTTTTCTCCCCATGATTACCGCACCGCCAATGGTTTCACGCTGAAAAAACTTCAAATCTTCCGGAATGGACCAGGGGAGTCCGCCTTCTCGTCCGATGGCTCCATTGCGGTCGCGGGCGGCTATTAGCGTCAGCATCAAACCGCCACTTGAGCCGCGATGTGCGGATCCGGCGAGTAGCCCGCAATCTCAAAATCTTCATATCGGAAATCGTACATTGAAGAAACGTTGCGCAATATCCGCAATTTGGGAAGAGGCTTCGGTTTCCGGGAAAGCTGCAGTTTAACCTGTTCCACGTGATTGGAATAGATATGCGCGTCGCCAATCGTGTGAATGAATTCCCCCGCCCTGTTTCCCGTTACGTGAGCAAGCATTTCAAGCAGCAGCGCATATGAAGCGATATTGAACGGCACCCCGAGAAACATGTCTGCCGAACGCTGGTAGAGATGAAGATGCATGATGCCATTAATCAGCCTAACCTGCCAAAGCGCGTGGCATGGCGGCAGCGCCATTTGGGGAACGTCTGCGGGATTCCACGCCGACACGACAAGTCTGCGACTGTCGGGATTCGCACCTATCATTTTGACGAGATCGGATATCTGATCAATACCGCTCTCATGTCCCGGCCAGTTTCGCCATTGCGAGCCATAGACTGGCCCAAGATCTCCATTTTCATCCGCCCATTCATCCCAAATGGTTACGCCATTTTCATTTAGATAGCGGACATTTGTTTCACCCGAGAGGAACCACAGCAATTCATGGATTATGGATCTTACATGCAGTTTTTTTGTTGTGACCAGAGGAAAACCCCGGGACAGGGGATATCTTGACTGCATTCCGAAAGTGCAAATTGTTCCCGTGCCGGTACGATCCGACGACCGAACGCCATTGATCAAGACATATTCAAGTGCCTCAAGGTATTGCTTCATTGAAGTTGTTCCCACTGAGAGTGGCGAAAATCGGCTTCAAACTCGTTATTAGGTCAGAATTGTAAAACTGACAAGCATTGTCTGACATCGCTTCAAATGCGATGCGCAAACAATTGAAGCCAATACGCGCTTTAATCCATCCCGTCCAACATCGCGACAAATTCCTGCAGGCAATTCCGGAACTGCGGAGCCTTGCGGCAGGTGTCTTGGGCCATTACGCCGCATCAAAATAAACCGACAATTCCCGCTAATTTTTTTATTAAATTATTCAATGGTTTACGATGGTTTTGAAAAAATTTTCGTAGACTTTTTATCTGGTTTTGCAGGAATTCTTACACCTGTGCGGCAAAAAAATCATTTAATATCAGTTTTTTTCATGTAAGAAGGAATGGCTCGCAAAAAAGAAAAGCTGGCGGGAATTACCGCAAATAAGCTTTTCAGAATTGCCAACCTGCTATATTGTTTGAATTTGCCGTCAATTGAATTGACACTACGGTTATTCAATCCCAGGGGCCACACATGAGGAGCGCCATGAAAATCCGATATTTGCACACAATGGTGCGCGTAAAAGATCTGGAGAAATCGATCGCCTTTTTTCAATTGCTTGGGCTGAGAGAAACAAGACGTACAGATTATGAACAGGGCCGTTTCACATTGGTCTTTCTTGCACCTGAAGGCCAGGATGAATGCCCGGTGGAACTGACATATAACTGGGATGGTGACGACGGATTGCCAGGCGATAGTCGGCATTTCGGTCACCTTGCCTATTCCGTTGGCAACATATACGAAATGTGCCAACACCTGATGGAGAATGGCGTTGCCATTAACCGTCCTCCACGTGACGGAAGAATGGCTTTTGTTCGAAGCCCGGACAATGTTTCCGTCGAACTCCTGCAGGAAGGTGAACCTCTGAAGCCAGCCGAGCCATGGACAATCATGGAAAACATTGGACACTGGTGAGTACGCAATACACATGTCATTGCGTCAAGCCACACTGAAATGCAATCGACTCTCCATCCCAATTATAGCGAGCGCGGGATGTATCCAAAAAGCAAAAACGGCGCTGAAATTCGAGGATTTCAATACTCAAAAAGCGGGTTATTGGCACAGGAAGAACAATAGCGGTTTTCACGCTCCAGGCAAAACAAAGCCGTGGCAGACGACACGGCCTTTTTATCGAATGCCATTAGTTCCACTGCCTCGGCACGCCGGGCAGCTGTGGCGATCATCAGATCGGCAAAGCCAAAACCGTCGTTTAGATATGGTTCCAGTGCAAGTCCGACGTCATCAGGCCGTTTGATTTCCAGCTCGTCTGCAGCGAGCAATCCTTCCAGCGCCTCGGCAATTTCGTCACAATCCACACGATAGAAACGCTCCAGTTCCAAGGCCGGCTCAACCATAACCCCACGGCTTGCAAAGCCGGAGCATCATCTGCCAGCAGGTCAATGATCTTGTCCGCAAGACACGCTTGCATGTAATCGTCCCGAACGAGAAAGCGCACTAAAACATTTGTGTCGAGCGAGATTGCCAATGTCAGAAGCCGGCAACATTAACCTCGCAATGGAAAACACCACATGCGCAATTATACAGTAAACATGCGTGCTGGCAGTCCGAGGAACAATGCAGGGGAAGGTTTGCCGATTGGCAAGAGCAAATTGGAAAAGGAGAGTGAAAAAGCCCCGTCTCCGCACAGCCGAACGCCTGCTCCGCAAGCATGGAGGCGGGTTATGCGCATTGCCACGGTTTATTGCGTCCATCGGGACGTCTTTGTGAGCTGACACTTTCCGAAATCTTGTTAATCAAGACGGCATATCGCTCGGGATATTTTGATCGATTCGCAATCCAGTGACAAATATCCTGATCATTTTCCTTTAGCAGCAGATCATAGAGAGACAGTTCCGGTTCGTTCAATTGATTGAGCCAATGATCGCAAAAGCGCGTCAAAACAAGATCCATTTCCCTCGTTCCGCGACGCATGGAACGCATTCTCAAGCGCTTCAGTCTATGCTCAATTGGCTCATTCATCTTCAATGTCCGTAATAAAAGCCTTTTCAAGTGTTGCCTCAAGCCGCGACAAACGCTCCACGGAATCGGAAAGCTGCGATTTCAGATCCCTCAGTTCATCCTTGAATTGGATCAACTCGGCAGTGGTGAAATTCAAATCACCAAGAAACCTGTAGCTTTCGCCCACTCCGGTAAGAAGCCAAGGCAGAGAAACATTTAAAAGACCAGCCATCATGGACAGCTTGTTTGCCCTTGGTTCACTTAAATCGTCCTCCCATGATTTCAGGGTCTCGAGTTTTACCCCGAGACGCCTTGAGAGTTCCTCCTGACTCATCCCCGCGTGTTCACGCGCTCCCGTTAAGCGATCGCCAAAGGTTGTGACATCTGGGGCAAACCATTCATCTCGATCTATATTGCTCATCCGTATCCTTTCCGATCTTCTCAAATGGCAATTGACGCTATATTGGATCAAAATCACCACTGATTGCAATGCATTCCAAAATTCATCTGGAGTCTCGAATGTACCCTCTTTCAGAAAAACTGTCACGCGTTAGAACTTCTCCGACAATGGCAATATCGGATATTGCATTCAATATGATATCGGCGGGGAAGGAAGTCATCATCCTAAGCCAGGGCGAATCTGATTTTGATACGCCGCCGAATATCCGAAATGCGGGAATACGCGCAATAAATGAAGGAAAAACGCGATATACATTTGGTGACGGCATTCCGGAGTTAAAGCGGGCGGTATGCCATAAGTTTAAGCGTGACAACGGACTGACATACGACCCCACGCAAATCAGCATCGGAACCGGTGGCAAGCAGGTAATCTACAATGCTCTTACAGCCACTTTAAATCCCGGAGACGAGGTAATCATTCCTGCGCCCTACTGGGTCAGTTTTCCGGACATGACCCGACTATCGGGTGCGGAACCGGTATTCATAGAAGCTGGAATCGATACGGGATTCAAAATCCTTCCCGACATGCTTGATTCGGCCATAACCAAAAAAACGCGATGGCTCATTTTCAATTCACCATCCAATCCGACCGGAGCGGGTTATTCCCATGATGAATTGAAAGCCCTGACGGATGTACTGGTTCGCCATCCGCATGTCTGGATTCTGAGCGACGACATTTATGAGCATCTTACCTATGACGAATTCAGTTTCAGCACACCGGCCCAGGTTGAACCACGGCTTTACGACCGTACTTTAACCTGCAACGGCGTCTCAAAGGCCTATGCCATGACAGGGTGGCGAATCGGTTTCGCCGCGGGACCGAAAGAACTTGTGAAAGGGATGCGAAACATTCTAAGCCAGAGCACATCAAATGCCTGTTCGATCAGTCAGTGGGCGGCAATTGAAGCCCTTTCGGGACCACAGGACTTCATAAGTGCCAGCAAACTGGCCTTTCAGCGCAGACGTAATCTCGTCGTGAAGATGCTGAAC
Organism: Roseovarius sp.; assembly: GCA_026709325.1. Taxonomy (GTDB): domain Bacteria; phylum Pseudomonadota; class Alphaproteobacteria; order Rhodobacterales; family Rhodobacteraceae; genus JAPOTF01. The sequence continues at coordinate 22,717 of JAPOTF010000153.1, read as the reverse complement.
GAAATTGAAGGCATTGAGTGTCCCGTTCCTGAAGGCGCCTTTTATGTTTACCCGTCAATTTCCGAATTGATCGGAAAAACCGCGAAATGCGGCAGAAAAATCAATGGAGACGAGGACTTTGCAACGGCGCTCCTTCAGGAAACCGGTGTTGCGGTGGTTTTTGGCGCGGCGTTCGGACTGTCCCCATATTTCAGAATAAGCTATGCAAGTTCAGACGAGACGTTGAAAAAGGCATGTGAGAGAATACAGGATTTTTGCGCGAATCTGAAATAGTCAGATCCCCTGGAGCCCGATGAAACGCTCTATTGTGCCGTCCAACCGCCATCAACTGGGATTTGTATGCCGGTTATATTGTGAGTGACGGGGTCGCAAAGCCAGAGCGCTATAACGCCAATTTCACCTGGAGAGGACATGCGCAGTGATGGCTGCTTTTCCGCCAGCAAATCTGATATTGCATCATCCCTAACGAGATTTTTTTCAATTGCCCGCTGATTTATTTGCGGTTCAATAAGCGAGGTTTCCGTCCAGCCAGGGCAAATGCAGTTAACCGTAACATTACCCATATGCCTTTTGCCCGCGGTGGCGTATTCAAGTGCCGCCACTTTCGAAAGACCAACCAGTCCATGCTTTGCGGCAACATAGGGCCCCTTATTCAATGATCCAATTAGACCTTGAACGGATGCGATGTTTACAACTCTTCCGTAGCCTTGTTCCGCCATTAAAGGTAAAGCCGCCTGCATGGTGTAAAATGAAGCGGATAGATTTACGGAAATTATCTCTTCCCATTTCCCGTGCGGCATGTCTTTCAATGAAGCCGTGTGCTGTATACCCGCGTTATTTACCAAAATATCCACACCTCCCCATTTGGATACCGCCTTCATCATCTCAACGATCTGATCCGAGCGCCGCAGATCCCCATAAAACCAGCTTGCGTCTTCAGCGCCCGCCTCCCTCAAAAGACCGCAAGTCTCGCGCATCCGAGATTCAGTGGCAATGCCATGTACAGCCATTTTTGCCCCTGCAGACGCCAGCGACTTGGCAATCTCAAGGCCAATGCCCTGAACGGAACCGGTTACGAGGGCGGTTTTTCCCCTCAGGTCAGTCATTTACCTTCTCCTCCAGCATTTTTCGCAACTCGGCCTTTATGACTTTGCCATAATTGTTTGTGGGAAGTTCCTTCACCATGCAATAGGATTTTGGTCTTTTGAATCTTGCAATGTTATCCAAACAGAATTCATCAAGCGTCTTTTCGTCAACCTCTCTATCGGGAACAATGAACGCAACCACGTCCTCGCCCCACTCTGTTGACGGCTTGCCTATAACGGAAGCCTGAGCCACTGCGGGATGCGAGAGCAGCACCTCCTCGACTTCTCTTGGGTAGACATTGGCGCCTCCCGACACGATAAGATCCTTTGACCGGTCTTTAAGTGTCAGATATCCATCCTCATTCAGGCAGCCCATGTCGCCAGTCATGAGCCAACCATTGCAAAAAGCGCTGGAAGTGCCTTCGTCATTGTTCCAATACCCGGGCATCACCAAATCGCCGCGAACCATAATCTCGCCAACTTCACCCCGAGGGAGAGGCCTACCCTCCCGATCTCCAATTTGAACCTCCGCGATTGACTGGGCCCGACCAACGGAAGCCAGCCGCTCGCGCCATTCCGCATGACTCCTGTCGGCAACATCTGCTCTGGACAACGCGGTTATGGCCATTGGGGCTTCACCCTGCCCGTATATCTGAATGAATTTTGCTCCGAAATGATCCACCGCCTCAACAATGTCGGCAACATACATCGGACCGCCACCATACACGATGGTGCGAATTCCCATGCCGGGAAGATCGTTGGCTTTTGCATATTCCGTCAATCGCCTGACCATTGTTGGAGCGGCAAAGAAATGCGCGTCATTAAAAGATTCAGCCAAATCCAGAATTTCCCTGGGCGTGAATCCACCCGATTGCGGCACAACATGTCGCGCACCTGCCAGAACATGTACAAGACAATAGAGGCCAGCTCCATGACTGATTGGCGCGCAATAAAGAGTTGCGTCCGCGGGGGTGGCAAAATCAACATCCGCCAGATAACTGAGCGATACCGAAGCAAGCATTCCATGCGTAATCTTCACACCCTTGGGACGGCCGGTAGTCCCCGACGTGTAAAAGAGCCATGCAAGATCATCGGAGGAACGATATTCCGGTTCCATGTCACATGTTTCATGTGCCAGATCCAGGTTAATGATCGGACATGTAACTTCCGTTTTCCGGAGCGACGATTCACATGAGTTTCTCGAAAAACACATGCTCGCACCGGAATCCGCGAGAATCCATGACACCTCTTTTGCGTGCAGCTTCGCGTTGACCGGCACAACCACCGCACCCGCATACCAGCAGCCATGCAAAGTCAGAAGATAATCCGGATGATTGTTCATGTAGATGCCCACCCTGTCTCCCGGCTTTACCATCCTTTTTTTGAGCAGTGAGGCGACCTTCGATGCACCGTTATGGAACCCGGCATAATCTGCAACAAGTTCATTTCCGTGAAACAGCGCGGATCGGGCTCCATGCGTTTTAGCGTGTCGCGATAGCCACAAACCTACATTCATGCAATCACCCTCAACAATGACATTTTGACATAAAGACCAATTCGAAGAATGCTCGCAACATGTCCTGTCTGACCGCTAAAATGAAAGTCGCAAGCCCGGAACCAATGCCCGTGCCTACTCCAAATGCGCGTAAATGGCATTAAACGCTCATTCTGCCGCCGAAGAGAGCATGCCATACGGGACTCCGCTTGCTTTTCATATTAATTAACGGCCACCGAATTGCATATGAACTCTCCGTGATTGGATAAAATGTTGTTGCCGCTGTCATTTTGCAATCAATGTTCATTGCCGAGAAGGTACCCGGTTGACATCGTCAGGAAAACTGTCTCCTTTCCAACGCTGGCCAGCCCGGATATTTCCCGGCGGACTTTAAAATGTTTCGGCTGATGATCTTCCGGCATCTGCAGATCTTGATCTTTCCCGAGACTCCAGGCAACTTTATCTTGTCAATCACGCGACTCGGCGCGCGGCTTCTCCAGGCTTCATCCCGCATCTGTTTTCTCCCTTTTCATTGTCTTTCCAAGTTCCGCCAAAGTCAAGTTGAGTTCCCGACCATATTCTTCTTCCGATATCTGTCCGGACCGAAACTGTCGGGATGGTTTTCCCATTCGGTCTGCCGGCACCTTTTCAGCTGCGCTCATTAGGAATTCCGGTCTGCCGCAGCGAGGGCCGGTTTCTTCGCCTCCAATGTTTTCCGGTCTATCCTGTTCCCGCTTTTTGAACCAGAGAACACGAGAAGATGAGGATTGCGCGTCAAAACCGGAGCCTAAAGCGCAACGGGATGCATCCCCAAAAACAGTGGAAGAGGATCCGGATTTTCGTCTTCAAAATGTATTGGAGGCATGGTTCCGTCCCTGTCCCGGCGTGTAACGTTACAGTCATGGCAATCACTCCGACAACGGACTCGGGTAAGATTTTTGAAGGGCCGGAGCGCATGTTCCTTTTATCTCCCTTTCCGTCATCCTGAAAGGGCCTTCGAAAGAATTCTCGTCGGCCGCGTTGAATTTAATCATCTGACCCAATTTGGATCCCCGAGTGTTGCGACAGCTTTTGCGGACCACATGGAAGGTCGCAAACAACGCGTCTCCACCTGCCGCCATCATCTCTCGTTCTTCGTTTTTTCACCTGTACAGGGTCGGCATCTTTGCGTTTCTTCCGCTTGACGACAGCATTAAAAAATTCTTCCAGAACTTCCACGGCCAGATCCCTGGAAAAACGCGCACCTGCATTGGAATGGTCTTTTGGAATTTGCGGGGACAGGTTTTCCGCAAGTTCAAGGCTCCCTGGAGCTGCAATGATTATGCTTACACTTAACACTTTTATATTGCTTCATATGTCAATATAGTCATTTTTGGAAAAACGCAGGCAACATGTTTGCATATAACAGAGATCAGGGTTGAGCATGCCAAACAAAACGCACACAGATGATGTGACTTTCATCAAATCGCTTGCGGAGCTTCTGAACGAAAACAATCTCACTGAACTGCAAGTCACCAGAAATTACGGGGAAAGCAATTCCCTGAATGTGCGAATAAGCCGCAGACTCAAAGTCACAGCCCAAAAGGAAGGCAACAGGGTAATGCAAACGCAGATTGTCGAACCCTCTGCCGAGAAATCATCTGCTCCGGAAGCGTCAAATACGTTGCAGGAAGAACCCGCCAGTCTTTCCGGAACGACTGTTACATCCCCCATGGTTGGAACAATTTATCTGCAGGCCGAGCCTGGAGCTCCATCATTTGTTAAAGTTGGCGATCAGGTATCGGAGGGGCAAACACTTCTTATCATTGAGGCAATGAAAACAATGAATCACATACACGCTCCACATTCAGGTACCGTTAAAAGAATCCTGACAGAGGATGGAGCGGCTGTGGAATACGGAGCGCCACTTGTGATCATTGAATAGGGCAACCAATATGTTCAGCAAAATACTCGTGGCAAATCGAGGGGAAATCGCATTGCGCGTAATTCGCGCCGCCCGGGAAATGGGCATCCCGACGGTAGCTGTACACTCCACAGCGGACACGGATGCAATGCATGTTCGCATGGCCGATGAAGCCGTTTGCATTGGCCCACCACCGGGCGTGGAGAGCTATCTTTCAATTCCGTCAATAATATCGGCATGCGAGATCACCGGTGCCCAGGCCATTCATCCGGGCTATGGTTTTCTTTCCGAAAATGCCGGCTTCGCGCAGATAATTGAAGATCATGACCTAGTGTTTATCGGACCAACTGCGGAGCATATCAGAATTATGGGCGACAAGATTGCCGCAAAGCGGGCAATGAAAGAACTCGGAGTGCCATGCGTGCCGGGTTCAGACGGTTCCGTGCCAAATTTACATGTGGCTGAAGCGCTTTGCGGCGAAATCGGATTTCCGGTAATCATAAAGGCCACGGCTGGCGGAGGCGGTCGCGGAATGAAAGTTGCATCGGGGCCGGAAGACCTTGAAAAGGCATTCGCAACGGCAAGGGCGGAAGCGAAAGCAGCATTTGCAAATGACGAGGTATATCTGGAAAAATATCTTTCAACTCCGAGACATATTGAAATACAGATATTCGGAGACGGCAAGGGAAACGCGGTTCATCTGGGAGAACGCGACTGCTCTCTACAGCGACGTCATCAGAAAGTGCTGGAAGAGGCGCCCGGACCATGCATTTCAAATGAAGAAAGAGGAAAAATCGGCGAAATATGCGCCAATGCAGCCAAAAACATCAACTATTCCGGTGCGGGCACAGTGGAGTTCCTTTATGAAAACGGTGAATTTTTCTTCATTGAAATGAATACCCGGCTACAGGTTGAACACCCCGTTACGGAAGCGATACTTGGCGTTGACCTTGTGCAAGAGCAAATCAGGGTTGCCGGCGGTCTCCCAATGTCCTTTTCTCAAGACGGCCTTTGCATCAGTGGCCATGCAATAGAAGTACGCATCAATGCGGAGAAAGTGCCTGGATTCTCGCCATGCCCGGGTAGAATATCCCAATACCATGCCCCGGGAGGCCTAGGGGTGCGAATGGACTCCGCTCTCTACGGGGGTTATGCCATTCCACCATATTATGACAGCCTGATTGCAAAACTTATCGTTCACGCCCAGGACAGAACAGCCGCTCTGGCGCGCCTTGACCGCGCTTTGGACGAACTCATAGTTGACGGCGTGGACACGACAGTCCCTCTCCATAAGGCCCTGCTAAGGGAGCCCGACATCCGATCCGGCGAATACAACATCCACTGGCTTGAAAAATGGCTGGAGAGCAACCTGTGACGAGGTCAAGCCCGATATGAGACGCCTTGAGTGCATCACCTGTTCTTCCGCATGCAACTTCAGCAACCCATCAACACCTGGCCTTTACGACAATACCCCGCATCGCCATTGCGCGTTTGAAACGCCTTCAAGCTACCCTTGATGTTGAAATCCGGAAACATGAACGCCAAATCCCCAATGATAACCACCGATCAGTTATTGATGTCGTACTCATTGGGTAAATTTCCAATGGCAAAATCAAGAAATTCGAAAAAAATCTATTGGATTGAACCACGGCACCGGGGAATTATTCCATTGAAGGGCTTCCACATTTCAAGATCATTGTCGCGGCGGATGCGAAAAGGTGGCTACCGAATATTTCTCAATTCCAGTTTCGATGCGGTTGTGGAAGGCTGCGCCGATAGAGACGATACATGGATCAATGATGAAATCAAACATCTCTATCAAAAATTGCATTTTGAAGGTCACGCCCATTCCTTTGAAATCTGGCATGACGGCACATTGTCGGGCGGCGTTTATGGCGTTACCCTGGGCGCGGCGTTTTTCGGAGAAAGCATGTTTTCCCGTAAAACGGACGCCTCCAAGCTGACGCTCGCACATCTTGTGGATCATCTCAGCCGCTGTGAATTTGCTCTTTTTGACACCCAGTTTCTCACGGATCATCTTGCATCTCTGGGGGCAATCAAAATAAGCCAAAAAACCTATCGGAAATATCTGGAGCGCGCAATATTTCAAACAGCCGACATTTATTCCAGTTCGGTGGAAACTGATCCCCGCTCCGTTTTGCAGCGTATTACCCAGATGTCATAACGTGGATGTTCAAGCGGATTCAACGCCGGCGAGGAGGCAATCATCCAACCGTAAAACACCGGATCATCCTTGTCATTTTCATAAATTTCCATAAACGCGTAGGCATCAGCCGCAGGGTCTTCCGCAGGATATCGACATTCTTCAAGTTGGACTCTTATATCCCAGAAGCGCTTGACGGAGGCGTTGGGCATCTCCACATCAATCACCTGCCCGTTTAGCCTGTCCAATCCGCGCAGAACCGCGCCTGTTCCAATTTTGGTCTCTTCCTGCGCGGCGGCGGATATTGACCCAAGCAACACACAGGCCACCGCAAGGGCAAAGATCATTCCGTCCGGCTTTCCACATTCCCGCCGGAAACAAGCTTCATCAGCAGGCCGATCAGATTGACCGAACCTTGAGTGAAGTCGATTTCGTCTCCCGGTTCCAAAAAGAAGGGCGAAGCTCCCGGAACGATTTCCAGGTATGCCCCTCCAAGCAGTCCCTCGGAGCTTACCGTAACCGCACTGTCATCTGGAACCTCTATATGTTCGTGTACTGTAAATTCGGCTTTCGCAAAAAAGGTTTCCCGATCAAGATTGACCTCGGCAACCCGGCCCACCTTAACACCGGCGATACGCACTTCCGTTCCAACCTCGATCCCGTCAATGTTTCGAAAACTGGCGTTTAGGCGATACTCGCTCTGCCCCCCGGCAAAACCTGTAATTTGTCCCGCGTAAATTAAAAAAACGGCAGCCACGGCGAGAACTGCCGCGCCCATTAATATTTCGGCTTTATTTTCCATCAACATGGTCTATTTTGGGCTCCATGCCTCATAATCCCGCCTTTGCACGGGTTTTGCCTTGCGAATGGAACCCGCTGGCGCATAGGCCATCGCCGTTCCCGTTAGATTTTCCTCATGAGGCTTTTCCCAGTCCTTATGGGGCAATGGCGCCATTGTTGGAGGATCCCTAAAAGTATGGTGAAGCCATCCGTGCCAATCGGGACCAACACGGCTTGCTTCACATTCGCCATTAAATATCACCCATCGGCGCCTGTCTTCACGATCCCTGTAATATATGTTTCCCCGGGCATCCTCTCCAACCTTGACCCCTTTCAACCAAGTGTAAATTTGGGTGTTCAATGTCTGGCCATTCCACCAGGTGACTGCGCGAAGCGCGGTTTTCAACATGCCCATTTATTCCTCCACATGCAGAGATTCGATCAATTTGGCCCGACACGACTCAAATCGGCGATTGCGGCAAGAGATCGCTCTTTCAACTTGCGGTTGCACCTTCAATTTTCGACTTTGCATGAACCATCAACGGCGCAACATCGGATATTGCCGCCTCTTCGTTAACCACCACTTCCTGAACATTATCCAACCCCGGCAGTTCAAACATTGTATCAAGTAAAATGTCCTCAATGATTGAACGCAGGCCCCGGGCGCCCGTTTTTCGCTTTATGGCCCGCTTTGCAACAGCTCTCAGAGCATCGTCGGTGAATCTCAAATCCACATCCTCAAGCTCAAAAAGCTTTCGGTATTGCTTTACCAGAGCATTTTTCGGCTCCGTCAAAATGGTCACCAGGGCATCCTCATCAAGATCCTCAAGTGTGGCAACTACCGGCAGCCTGCCAACAAATTCCGGAATCAGCCCAAATCTCAGCAGATCCTCCGGTTCGAGATCCTGGAATATTTCTCCGGTTTTGCGTTCATTTTCATCGCGGACATTTGCGCCAAAACCCATGGCGCTTCCCTTTCCCCGTTGGGATATGATTTTTTCCAGACCGGCAAATGCTCCACCGCAAATGAACAGTATGTTTGTGGTATCCACCTGCAGAAATTCCTGCTGGGGATGCTTCCGTCCACCCTGAGGCGGAACGGCGGCAATGGTGCCTTCCATCAGCTTCAGCAAAGCCTGCTGCACACCCTCACCGCTGACATCTCGCGTAATTGACGGGTTTTCGCTCTTGCGGGTTATTTTGTCGACTTCATCAATATAGACAATTCCACGCTGGGCCCGTTCAACATTGTACTCGCTGGCCTGCAGCAACTTGAGAATAATGTTCTCGACATCTTCGCCAACATATCCGGCTTCGGTCAATGTGGTTGCATCTGCCATTGTAAAGGGAACATCGAGAATGCGAGCAAGCGTTTGGGCCAGCAATGTCTTACCGCATCCTGTCGGGCCAATAAGAAGGATGTTCGATTTTTGCAGCTCGATATCGTTTTTTCCGGAATGCTCAAGTCGCTTGTAATGGTTGTGAACCGCGACCGACAGCACTCTTTTGGCCATGGACTGTCCAATTACGTAATCGTCAAGCACATCGCAGATCATTCGCGGTGTCGGCACGCCATTGCCGGTCTTTAGACCGGCCGCCTTCGATTCCTCGCGGATAATGTCCATGCAAAGTTCAACGCACTCGTCGCATATGTACACTGTCGGTCCCGCGATTAGCTTGCGAACCTCGCGCTGACTTTTGCCGCAAAAACTGCAGTAAAGGGTTTCTTTTGATTCCTTGCTGAAATTGCTCGCCATAAACTCACCTGCAAGTCGAACGCCGCAACAGGGGTGCGGACCCGACGTTAGTTTTGGGAATTATATAATCCCCCTGGTTTCCACTTTCCGCGATACGAATCTAGGACAGTCGCGCTTTATGCACAATAGCAAAAACATCTTCCGGCAATGAAAGCAAATCAATCGTTTTCATCGTTCATCTTTTCGCGCGATTTCACTATCTCGTCAATCAGTCCCCAGCTCCTGGCCTCTTCCGGAGACATGAAGTTGTCTCGCTCAAGAGCCTGCTCGACCTTTTCGAGAGATTGTCCAGTGTGATCGACATAAATCTCATTTAGTCTGCGCTTGAGTCTAATTGTCTCCTCGGCGTGTATCATTATATCTGTAGCCTGGCCCTGATAGCCTCCAGAGGGCTGGTGAACCATAATCCGGCTGTTGGGCAGCGAGTATCGCATTCCCTTTTCGCCTGCCGCAAGCAGCAACGATCCCATGCTGGCCGCCTGACCTATTACAAGCGTGCTGACATTTGGCCTGATATACTGCATTGTGTCGTATATTGAAAGACCGCTGCTCACCACACCGCCCGGACTGTTAATGTACATGCTGATGTCCTTTGAGGGGTTTTCCGCCTCAAGGTGCAAAAGCTGTGCCACCACCAGACTTGACATGCCATCAAACACGGGTCCGTTAACGAAAACGATCCGCTCCTTCAGCAGTCTCGAAAAAATGTCGTAAGCCCGTTCGCCCCGGCTTGTCTGCTCGACCACCATAGGCACCAGAGTGTTCATGTAGATGTCTCTAGGATCCTTCATCTTCTCCCACCTGCAATTCAAAGTCCGTCATGACCGACACACAAGGATGTAAAGTTCATTTTTGATGGCCGCAACAGGGAAGATGTCAAAATTGCAATTGACCGTCCTACTCCAGTTCTCTGGCCTCATCCATAAGCATTATAGGTATTCCATTGCGTATCGGAAACGCCACGCCCGCCGCTTCGCTGATCAGTTCATTGTGCTCCGAGTCATATCGCAAAACCGCATGGGTTCGCGGGCAAATCAAAGCCTCAAGCATTCGCCTGTCAAACATCTCGCGATTTTTCCCGGATGTCGAATCTTCGTCCATTTCAAGCTCCCCCGACTGCTCGTTTGCAATTTCGCCACCACCCGGGTTTGAGTTTTCGTGACTCTGAACGAATCTGCAAACGGAACCGTAACGCTCTTTAACTCGCCTGCCGACGTTCGGCATCATTTTCTTACCTCTTTCAGGCCAGTCATGACACTCAAACATTTTTTCCATGCTCCCATAGACCTCATTGGCAATTTTGCTTATGGCCTTTGCGTCCCAGCCTCTACCGTCTCGTTTCATATCTCTTTTCCCTAATTGTCTTTTACGATCCGCTTAACGCTTGCGGCATGTATACAATCCGCTCGGGTCGGCTTTTTCCGTCATGAAACTGATGCCAAAGGCCCTCTTCGTCTTGCGGAATCATAAATGATCAGCTGCATCCCCAATCCCGTCTTCGACCAAACCATCAAGATAAAAACGGGTTTTTCACTGCATGGTTTTATCGTCGCCGCCTCCTCTAAGAAAATACTCCATAAGCGTTGTCAGAGTTTCTCTTCTTCTGCACAGGCTTGCCGCTTCAAGAAGCGCCTGCTTGTCCTTGGGATCAAATCCAAGTATAATTGACAGGGAGTTGATAAGCAATTCATCCTCGGTTTCCTCAAGAGAGCCCCAATCCGTCTGCAATTCAACTGCCTTTAAAAAGCGAGACAGGAGTTTCATAAAGCCCGAACGGTCAAATTCCTCGTCCTTGCCGGGCGGGCGCATATCATGGTTGAATTCCTCCCAACTCACCTTCGCCCTCCGATAGGGGAAAAACCCCTCGACCTCCTCCACAAAACGATATCTGGAGATTCCAGTTAGCGTAATCAGGTATCTTCCGTCTTCGGTTTCGGAAATCTGCGTGACACGACCTGCACAGCCAATCGAATATACGGAGCCTTCTCCGCCGGGACATGCAGCCGGTTTAGGTTGTATCATTCCAATCAGGCGGTGCTCCGTCTTTAGCACATCATCAAGCATCACCAAATATCGCCGCTCAAAAATATTCAATGGCAGCCGGGAACGCGGCAGAAGCAATGCGCCAGACAATGGAAAAACCGGTATTATATCCGGCAGTTCAGAAGGTATCTTCATGACATTCCATCTAGCATGTTTGCCGCTTTAGGCAAATATCATCGAACTCAGCTTTCTTCTGCCGTTAAGAACAATCTGATCATCTGGTTTCATCGAATCAAATATTGTGAAGAGCTGCGCGCGTGCGGCGCCATCGTTCCATTCACGGTCGCGTCTGAACAATTCCAGCAGTTCCTCCACCGCCTCTTGAACCTTGCCATTTGCGTGAAGAGCCTGCGCCAGTTCAAGTCTGGCCTCGTGGTTGTCCGGATCCGCCTTCACCTTCTCCATGTGAAGCTCGATCGGACCCGCTTTTGCAGCCTGCCTTGCAAGCTCAATGGTTGCATGAGCGGCCTCGATTTCGATGGACTCCGAAATTTCCGCGGGAGCGCCATTTAGTATTGCCTCTGCCTGGTCAGCGTCCCCCATAAGCACATATGCCCGCGCCATGCCCGCAAACGCCCTGGCGTTTTGCCCGTCTTTCTGCAGAATTGCGGCAAATATCTGGGCTGCGTCAACTGCGGCGCAGCTATCCAGCATGGCTTCGGCCTCTGCAATCGCTTCATCAATGCCGCCGCTGGCATCTCCCCCGGAAATTTGGACGATCTTCGAAACAAACGCATCGATCTCGGATTTTGGAAGAGCCCCCTGAAAACCGTCCACTGGCTGACCTTTAAAGAACGCAAGGACAGTTGGTATTGACTGAACCTGCATCTGAGCGGCAAGCATCTGGTTTTCATCGATATTCAGCTTGACCATTTTAACGGCGCCCCTGGCTTTTTCCACAGCGGCCTCAAGCATTGGGCCCAGTGTTTTGCATGGTCCGCACCAGGGGGCCCAGAAATCGACAACAACCGGCACCTTCTTACTGCCCTCAATCACTTTGCTCATGAAGTCGGCTTCGGAAACATCCTGAACAAGATCTGTTTCAGTTGGCGTCTGGCCTCCCAGTTCAAGCATGGAAATTACTCCGTTTTAGTCAGATCAGCTATTCGCGTTTTAATGAAGCAGAGGGATGCGCGTTGCAAGAGGGAATTTGGCGCGCCGGCCGGCGTCTCGAGAATTTAACAGCTGCCGTTTAAAGATCAATTGTCGCAAATACCGGCACATGATCGCTGGGCTTTTCCCAGCCCCTTGCCTCGCGCAGTATCTTGCAGGAGTGAACCGCGTTCCGCAAATCTTCGGATACCCATATATGATCGAGTCTCCGTCCCTTGTCGCTGGCCGACCAGTCTTTCGCCCTGTAGCTCCACCAGCTGTAAAGTTTTCCTTCCGGAATGTCCTTTCGCACGACATCGGTCCAACCGCCCGTTTCCCGAACCTTCCCGAGCTGCGCCACTTCCACAGGCGTATGGCTTACAACATTCAGCAGCTGTCTGTGCGACCAGACATCATCTTCTCCCGGGGCGATATTGAGATCTCCCGCCAGAATGGCCTTTCGCGGCCGCTCGCGGGAAAACCATTTTCTCATGTCTTCGAGAAAATCAAGTTTCTGGCCGAATTTCACATTGACTTTGCGGTCTGGAACATCTCCTCCGGCCGGCACATAGAAATTATGCACCGATATGCCGTTTTCCAGCATGCCGGCCACATATCTGGCCTGCCCCAGACCGGCAAAATCCCTGTCCCCCATGTCCGTCATTGGCAGTTTCGACAATATCGCAACTCCATTGTAGCCCTTCTGTCCCCTTGCTATCACGTGCCTGTAGCCAAAAGGACCGAACACATCCACCGGTATTAGCTCCACGGGACTTTTGCATTCCTGCAGACAGAGTATGTCGGGAGCCTCCCTTTCCATGAGATTGCATACAAGCGCCTTGCGAAGGCGAACTGAATTTATGTTCCATGATGCAATTCTAAACGCCATTGATCTCCTCGCCACCTATTGCCTGCAGGATGCCGCATGTTACAGAAGCCAGCCCGACAAGTCAGCCCGCAATCAACCGCGGCCGGGCAATATTCCGCCATCGACCTTGCATGGGCATGCTCCTGAAGACGCCATGAGGTCTTTGATGACAAACGGGCGGCAAAGTGAAAATGCCAAATGCTTCATGCGACAATGCGATATCCGGAGCTTTCGTTAAGGATAATTGAATGACTCTCGGCATCCGGCTCGATTTTTTGTCTAAGCCGGTAGATATGCGTTTCAACCGTGTGAGTGTTAACACCCTTGCCGTAGCCCCAAACATCTTGCAGCAGCTCGGCGCGGCTGACAACATTCCCATCGGCGTCAAGGAGATATCGGAGAAGATTTGTCTCCATTGGGCTTAGAATGATCCTATTCATCTTTGCATCGATCAACTCGTTGCAATTTGGTTTGAATTCAAAGTCTCCAAATCGGTAAACTGCATTAACGGCTTGTCTGGATCTTCTGATGTGATGTTTTATCCTGGTCAGCAGAAAATCCGCTTTAATTGGCTTTGTCACGTAATCGGTGGCACCCGCGTCAAATCCGATGTTGTGGAACTCCTGATGACTTGTCAGCATGATAATCGGCAGCGTATCATCAAAATCTCTAATTTTTTCGCAAACATCGATTCCCGTCATGTCGGGCAGTTCGACATCAAGAAGTACAAGATCGTAGTTTTTTGCCCTTACGGCATTCAATGCCGCTTTACCGTTGACGGCTTTATCGATTTCGCATCTGCCGATTTTTTCCAGCAAATCCGACATCGACCTCAGCAAGTCCTCGTTATCATCCACAAAAAGGATTCTTTCGACCATCATTCTCTCCACCTACCTGACATAATCATGCAAACGGAAATTGGAAGAGGCAATCGCGCCGCATTTGCGTTCACCCATATTTGATATAAACATGCGAATTGTTTCAATTGCCGATGTTATACTATACTACCGTGCCGGAAACAGAAAAGGAATCGGCTTTATGAGTTTGGCACCCGACAATTCAGAACTGCTTGCACGGGCGCGCGGAGACCTGCGCATGGGGTTGCCAACAGTGTTGAACGACGGCCTCGATTCCGCATTGATCGCATCGGCGGAAACCCTTGACGCCGAAAGGCTTGCCGATTTGCGAAAACTAAATTCCGCATCCGTCCTCGCGATAACGGCTCGGCGGGCGGAAACGCTTAAGGCGCGTCCCTATGACGGCGACCTTGCCCGCATTCTTATACCCGCCGAATCGGACATAAACTGGATACGCAGCGTTGCCGATCCCGCAACCGACATGGATTTTCCCATGAAAGGGCCGTTTGCATCCGAGCGCAATGGCGGAGCCGAACTGCACAGAGTTGGCATAAACATCGCGAAATCCGCCAGATTGCTGCCGGCGGTTCTGGTAATTCCCATACGTGAAGGCGCGGCATTTGCCGAAAGACACGGATTGACCGCGCTGAATGCGGGCCAAACCGCAAACTCCCTTGATTCCGCCACGGACATGCGCGCCGTGGCAAATTCGCGCCTGCCGCTTGAGGTGTCCGAGGCCGGGCGCGTGCATGTCTTCCGCCCCGTTGACGGAGGAGAAGAACATTACGCGGTTGAGATTGGCCAGCCGGCACGAGAGAAGCCCCTTCTGGCGAGACTCCATTCCGCATGCTTCACGGGAGATCTGATTGGAAGTCTGAAATGCGATTGCGGACATCAACTGCGCAGGGCCCTGTCTCTAATTGGAGGGGAAGGCGCCGGCGTCCTGCTTTATCTGAATCAGGAAGGTCGGGGTATAGGCCTTGCCAACAAGATGAGGGCATATTCGCTTCAAAATCAGGGATTTGACACTGTCGAGGCCAATCACCGCCTTGGCTTCGAGGATGACGAGCGCGACTTTAGAATAGGTGCCGTCATTTTGAAGCAGATGGGATTTTCATCTGTAAGACTGATAACAAACAATCCCGCCAAAATCTCCATGATGGAAAGAAATGGAATTTCCGTAACGGCAAGAGTGCCGATTATCGTGGGGCAATCAATTCACAATCGCGATTACATGGCGGTCAAGGCGAGAAAATCGGGGCACTTGCTGTAAATCACCAACTTCCTCCAGTTTATTGATTTACAGCAATATAATCTACATCGACGTCAAATACACCGCCCCGGACCATGCGCCGCGAAGAGCCGTTAAACCCAGGTTTTGGGAATTGTTGAGCAGCATAATCTGCACGGATTAAGGTTGGCTTGCCGGGTAGTTACCGTGCGGCGCAATCTTCCCAACAACATTTTTCAATCCCGTCCATTTCATTACACCGGAAGCCGCGAAACACGGCAACAAGAAGAAAGATGGTAATTGCGGCAATCGCCGCGACAGGTGAAACGGCCCATATGAACATTGCCAAGACAACAACCGTCTGCGCGGGAACAACCCAACGAAGCCAATAGATCCGATTTGACAACCTCGTGTTAATTCGCTGCTTGGCTTGTGTGGCAAGTTGTTGCGCTTCAAGTGAAGCAAGTGCCTCAATGTCTTCCTTATCGCCAAAATGATCAGATATTTCGCGCTTTTCTCAACTTTGCCTTGTTATGCTCTTTAATCATATCATCCCCAATACCCTTGAATCTATGACCCAACCCGTAGGTTTTGTCCCGGGGACCGCCTTCAACATGAGTAAGATTCGACAATTGAATTGCCGATTTTGATTTGCAGATATCCCACGCATTTTCAAGCAATTTACTTATGTCAGGTTCAAATTCGCGTTCCTCCATGGGAAATTCCGACAAATTATGCGTTCCTTCCCATCTGAATGCATGGTAAACTGCGGGAATTACAGGTCCATAATCCCATGCCTCTATTCTGTCCATGATCAAAGGCCGGTCCAGTATAGCCAAGCACCAACCGTGCGCCATGTAAACCAGCTTCAGAAGCTTCATTATGGAAATTGGCTGGCCCGTCTTTATGAAAACGCCTTATGAACCAATTGGCTATCTGCCGACTGTCATATGCATATTACATGGCCGTGTTCCCCTGCAGCCGATAAACGCCATTTTACACGCCTTTTTCACATTGTCCACATTTTTAACGAATGACGAGGCGCTGATTTTCCGCGCATCCGTGCAGATTATGCTACATAATTCCCCAACTTTTTTGCCCGGATTTCCTTTCATGGCTTGCCTTGGGCCCGCATCACTTTCAAAAAAAATGCAGTACCTGAAAAGCGCAAATCCCGCTATTTCCTCCCGTCTCCGTTTCCATTGGGATTTTCAAGGCCGACACCTCTGAACACTTTTCGAAACGGCAATACCCACAATATGCCGATGGCGACAAACACCACAAGTTCGACAACTGGATTTATTCCCTCGTATCGCATGCGAAGCCAATCCATGAGATTTACGGCGACAATGATGTAGACTGGCAAGGCGATCAGCAGAACAGCCAGCGACAGGCGTCTGCGCATTTTGTATTTGAGTGGCACCGTTCAATCCTCAAAAGGGTCGGTAACAAGTATTGTGTCCTGCCGTTCGGGACTCGTCGAAAGCAGAGCAACGGGGCATTCAATAAGCTCTTCGACTCTTCGAACATATTTTATCGCCCCCGCAGGAAGGTCGGCCCATCTACGCGCTCCCCTTGTCGATTCCCTCCAGCCCGGCATCTCTTCATAAACCGGCCGGCAAATCGCCTGTCTGTCGGATGCGGTCGGGAGATACTCAAGTCGCTCCCCTTCAAGTTCATACCCAACGCAAATTTTCAGGGTTTCAAATCCGTCCAGAACATCAAGTTTTGTGAGCGAAATTCCATTTATTCCCGATATCGCGCATGTCTGGCGCACAAGACAAGCATCAAACCATCCGCAACGGCGTTTGCGTCCGGTGGTCGTTCCGAATTCATGTCCCCGCTCCCCAAGCCTCGCGCCGTCATTATCGTGAAGTTCCGTTGGAAACGGTCCTTCACCCACACGTGTTGTGTAGGCCTTGACGATCCCGAGCACATAATCCACGGAGCCTGGTCCCACACCCAAACCGGTGGCCGCCTGCCCGGCGACAACGTTCGAGGACGTAACATATGGATAGGTTCCAAAATCTATGTCAAGCAACGCACCCTGCGCGCCCTCAAACAGAATGCGACTTCCATGCTTGCGCCTTTCGTTTAATATTTTCCAGACAGGTGCGGCAAATGGCAGGATTTTCGGAGCGATATCCGCAAGTTTTGCAAGAATTTCCCCCCTCGCCACGGGATTCATGGCCAATCCCCTCCTAAGAGCGTTATGGTGCATGAGCATCCTGTCAATGCGCTTGCTCAATGTGGCTTCATCGGCAAGATCGGCAACCCGCACGGCTCTTCGACCCACCTTGTCCTCATATGCAGGTCCGATTCCGCGACCGGTCGTACCGATCTTGGCGGCGGGATTCTGATTTTCCCTTGCATGGTCCAAATCCACGTGCAGAGGCAATATCAATGGCGTGTTTTCGGCAATCATCAGAGTTTCCGGCGTAATGCCCACACCTCTTTTTCGAAGCGATTCGACCTCCTCGACAAGATGCCACGGATCCAGAACCACTCCACTGCCTATAACGCTAAGCTTGCCCGGGCGAAGCACCCCGGATGGCAGCACATGCAGCTTGTATACTTCGCCATTAACCACAAGGGTGTGACCGGCATTGTGCCCGCCCTGAAAGCGCGCAATGACATCGGCTCTCTCGCTGAGCCAGTCCACAATCTTGCCTTTTCCCTCATCACCCCACTGGGCGCCGACAACAACCACATTAGCCATCGCAGATCCCTCCAACTTGGACAATCCGCAAATCTCATACAGCGCGGCGAAACATATTTAAACAGGAATTATGCCAATGCGAAAACCGTTCTTTCATCCGTCTCCGGCATGAATTCAATACCGACAGTGTCGAATGTGTCATATTGTAAATTAAGGGATCCCGGCCTCTCATGAATTGCGCGCCGGTCTTGCTGAGCGCATTTTTCTCCACGAAACAAATGCATTTGCAGCTTTGCGGATATTTTAATCCAGATTTAACGCCGACAATTCAATATGGCAGGTCAAATCGGAGATAACCACCGCCACCTGCAGGCTGCCGCCATGCCCACCGGATGCCATCAGTACAGGAAAATCACGAATCGCTTTTCGCACAAGTCGGCCAGAAGGTCTTGTTTCCATTTCCAGCAGTAAATTCGGACATAAATGCGCTTCTTGAGAGTCGGGCATCGTTTGCATATCAAATCAGCGGTTGAGTGATGACCTAAGCGGGTCCGAGATCAACAATAAGACCACAAGGTCAGGACACATCTGAATTTTCACCTTGCTGTAAAACGCCCGTCCATATATAAAAACGAAAAAAGTTTTTGGAACAATTGGATCATGCTTGCTGGTTATGCCCACATTTCAACAATGGATCAGAATCGGGCACCTGGCATGACTGCGGCCCTTGAGGCAGGTGTCCAACGATTATGACCGGGCAGCGAATTAGGCAAGCCGAAGCCTTAAACCATCCTTTCAACGGCGATTTGATCAATCATATTGATATCAACGGCACCACGCACTATTGGCAATTTCCGCCGGATTGCATCAAAGAGCTTTCCATTGAGCATCCTGAATGAACAACGGCGGCAAAAGATCAATGAACTCATTTGATCACATATTGAAAAAAATTCTTTTTTATTCAAAGGTTTAAAATAGGGAAAGTAAATGACCGGAAATCAGCAACGCGCAAAACTGCAGCGGCAGATCTGGCAAATCGCCAATGAAGTCCGCGGTGCTGTAGATGGCTGGGATTTCAAGCAATATGTGCTGGGCGCTCTTTTCTATCGCTTTATCAGCGAGAACTTCACCAGCTTTGTGGAATCCGGCGATGCCAGCGTGAATTACTCCGCGGTGTCTGACGGCGACATCACGCCTGAAATCAAAGACGATGCCATAAAGACCAAAGGGTATTTCATATATCCAAGTCAACTCTTCTCAAACATCGTGGCGAATGCGAATGCGAACGATAACCTGAACACCGATTTGGCAAACGTGTTTTCCGACATTGAGACCTCTGCCAATGGCTATGCCTCCGAAGCCAATATCAAAGGCCTTTTTGGCGATTTCGACACGACCAGCAATCGGCTGGGCAATACCGTGAAGGAAAAAAACGCGCGTATTGCCGCCGTTCTAAAGGGCGTGGCAGGGTTGCAGTTTGGAGATTTTCAGGGCAGTCAGATTGATCTGTTCGGCGATGCCTACGAATTTCTCATTTCCAACTACGCGGCAAACGCGGGCAAATCCGGTGGCGAGTTTTTCACTCCGCAACATGTATCCAAGCTGATCGCCAAGCTCGCCATGCACAGGCAAACCAGCGTGAACGGGATTTACGACCCCGCATGCGGCTCCGGCTCGCTGCTGCTGCAAGCCAAGAAGCATTTTGACTCCCATATTGTTGAAGAAGGTTTTTTTGGGCAGGAACTCAACCATACCACGTACAATCTGGCGCGAATGAACATGTTTTTGCACAACATCAATTACGACAAGTTCGGCATCCAACTGGGCAACACCCTGACAGAGCCGCGCTTCGGTGATGAAAAGCCCTTTGACGCGATTGTGTCCAATCCGCCCTATTCGGTTAAATGGATTGGATCGGATGATCCAACGTTGATCAACGATGATCGCTTCGCCCCCGCCGGGGTGCTCGCCCCGAAATCAAAGGCTGATTTCGCCTTTGTACTCCATGCCCTTAGCTATCTGTCGAGCAAGGGCCGCGCCGCAATCGTGTGCTTTCCGGGTATATTCTATCGTGGTGGCGCCGAGCAGAAAATCCGCAAGTATCTGGTGGATGGCAACTATGTGGAAACCGTGATTTCGCTTGCCCCAAATCTGTTTTTTGGAACCAGTATTGCAGTGAACATTCTGGTACTCGCAAAGAACAAGACGAGCACAGATGTTCAATTCATTGATGCCAGTGGCGAGGATTTCTTCCGGAAGGAAACCAACAACAACGTTATGGATGACGATCACATCGCCAGGATCATGGAGATGTTCGACGGCAAGGCCAGGGTCGAACATGTGGCAGAGATCGCGGCCTACGATCAAATCGTGGAGAACGACTACAACCTGTCGGTTGGCTCCTATGTCGAACCCAGGGACACTCGGGAGGTGATCGATATCACCGCGTTGAATGCCGAGTTAAAGGCAACCGTTGCCAAGATCGACCACCTGCGGGCTGATATAGACGCCATTGTCGCGGAGATTGAAGGAGATGCCAAGTGACACTGGAAAATAAACTCGGCATCACCAATCAGGTTGAACTCGCAAAAGCGGAAGAAAAGATCAGCAAGCAAAAGGCCAAACAGTTATTTGATTCCGGCGATATCGACAAGTTGGATGTGGGCAAATTTAAGGGGCTGGCCGCCATTCATGCCTATTTGTTTGAAGAGATTTACGAGTTTGCCGGCAAGATTCGTACCGTGAACATCGCCAAGGGCAATTTCCGTTTTGCTCCACTTATGTATCTGCAAGCCTCTCTGAATCATATTGACGTCATGCCACAGGGCGGCTTTGATCAGATCATCGAGAAATATGTCGAGATGAACATTGCCCATCCATTCCGCGAAGGGAACGGACGCACCGCCCGCATCTGGCTCGATCTTATCCTGAAAAAAGAACTGAAACGGGTAGTTGACTGGAACAAGGTGGATAAAGACGAGTATCTTTCCGCCATGCAGCGTAGTGTGGTGAAGGATGTGGAGATCAAGATACTGCTTAAAGACGCGCTAACCGACAAGATTCATGACCGCGCATTGTTCATGAAGGGCATTGATGTCAGCTATTATTATGAAGGCTATAGCGAATTTAAAATTGAGGATCTGTAGCCATGAGCAAACAACACTTCTTAAAGAAATTGCTGAATGGCGCCGAGGTGGAATGGAAGCCTCTGGGGGAAATACTTAATAGAACCAAAGGAACAAAGATCACCGCAAGCCAAATGTTTCCAGATCATTTGTGCATTAGCATTTTCAGCCTTCATCGTTTCCATACGTTCCTCAGCCGAGCCATAACCCAAGAATGGTGACCCCAATCGCGATTGCTCCGATGATTAATCCGCCCAATGTGATAAGCAATGTTTTATCCCGTTTTTCCGCAGCTGTTTCCCGTTTTTCCGCAGCTGTTTCCCGTTTTTCGGCCTCTGTTTTGAATTCTTGTAAGGTTTTATCCAAATTCGCTTGAATGGTATTCATGCGTTCCTCCATGACGGACAGCCGTTTATCTAATTCGTGATTATCAGGTGGTTCACTCATGTCCATGATGTAAACGTCTGTGATGGATTGCGCAAGAAAAATCCTTTAGATAGTGGTTTATTTTGCCATTTACCCATCGTTTCCAACATTTAGTAATTCAAGGTATGTCATGGTATGAACAGAAATGAAGACACTCTGTAGGGATGTCACACCTGTCTTTTCATAGCTTTATTTCTTAACATTTGCAGAGAATGTTTACAATTCAAATGATTTTCCTGTGGAAGATCACCAGTTCCTTCGAGGCAAAAAACTTGAACAAGCCGGAGAGCGGTGGATTTATCTGGCATACCACCGGATCTGGAAAAACACTGACCAGTTTCAAGGCCGCGCGTCTGGCAACGAAGCTTGACGGTATTGATAAGGTGCTGTTTGGTCGTGGACCGCAAAGACCTCGACGATCAGACGATGAGGGAATACCAAAAGTTCGCGCGGGAGAGCGTGAACGGATCGGCAAACACGGCCGCGTTGAAGCGCAACCTCGCCAAAGACGACAACAGGATAATCGTCAGCACGATCCAGAAGCTGAACAATCTCATGAAAAGCGAGGAAACGCTGGACGCGTACAATCAGCGGGCGGTGTTCATGTTTGACGAATGTCATCGCGGCCAGTTCGGTGAAGCGCAAAGGAACCTGAAGAGGAAATTCAAGCGGTTCTGCCAATTTGGTTTCACAGGCACATCGATTTTTCCGGAAAACGCAGCGGGGGCAGCCACCACGTGCGCCTTCGAAATCGGCAGGGCCGCCGCCAGGAAACTGGGGGACGAATCTGAGCGGCGGACAAATCTCAAATGCAGTGCCTGGCGCAAAATTCAAGCAACTGAAAATAAAAGTTTTTCCAAAAAAACCGTCGAAGTCAGGAAGGGAAAACGCGGACGGGTCACAAAATCCGAAGCCCACAACCTGCATGACCGTCTCGTAACGTACGCGCCCTCCGTCCCGCGCTTCATCACGGACCCCGATGTCCGCTTCACCAATAATCCCGGGAGAACAGAAAATCCACATGGCAAAAGTGAAACAAAAAGTCTTGGGATGCTTCCGCACATACCACTCCGCCCAAGCCCTAGTGCATTGTCTTATTTCATTTAATTCCATTTCCTGGAGCCTCCGGTGGCCCCGCTTCCAGGACTCCACGAGATCCTCCGGGCCGCGGCTCCACCGGAACGGGCGGGCGTCCCTGGCGTTGCGGTGCTCGATGCAGCCCCCGATCGCCG
>JAPOTF010000098.1 GCA_026709325.1 Roseovarius sp. | reverse complement strand
GCGCGAAGAAAAATGCCCGTAAAGCGCAACAGATTCACTCCCGATCATGATTTTGCAAGTTGCTCGCATTTAAACTCTTTCCATATGGAAGAAAGAACTCATTGATCCCGGTGGCGACCGTCCAGTCAATGCGCAATGTGCCGGCATTTCGACTTTGAACGCGTGCTCCCTCATCGGGGAGTTCACGGACGGACCTTAAGATCTTTGACCGAACGCAAGACCGCGATCTTCTCTGGCCACGCCCTCCTATCAAGAACCCTTATTTTCGCGATGGCGGATTCAGAATATTCTCCCGCCATGCTTTCTCCGGCTCTCGGGAGAAACTTGCATAGCCGAATCTTGCACCTGGGACCACTCCGCCGCGCCGTCATAGTTGGCCGCCGGAATAGAGAGCAACAGGACACCAAGGTTTTAGTTGATTCCGAGGTCTACCGCAGTCCGGCAATAGCTTCGGCCTTGACGTGATTTTACAAAGAAACCTTCCGATGGGACCAAATCTGTTGAGGTGTCATTTCTTCCCTCACCCAAACCGACCCCTCCTCGGGTGATGGGGCGGTCTCATGCAAGACGAAGCCTGAGCGGTAAGAGGGTGAAGAAAGGCCGTCATTATAGATTTTCAAGTGGGTTCTCCAGTGTGCGGGAGTCTTTGTAAACATAATTACCGAATCGCCGGAGCGCTTCCTCGACTGTATGGATTCCCTGGTCATATAAACCATATCCAAAAAAACTGGCAGTGCCGATTCGCAGTTCCGTGTGTGGTGTCTCTTTCTCCCGGAGTTCTTTGAGACATTCATACAGTCTCTTGCTTCCGGGATCATGATTCACCAATGCAAGCAACAGGATTGGCCGTTCATGGCTGAAACCCTTCAAGTCCATTTTGCAATCCATCAGGCCCAGAATACGCTTCTGCCTGAAGACGCGAACCATGTCATTCTTGAGATCATCGACCCTGCCGGTATTCTCCAGGAAGCTGTCCACGTCCCTGACGTGTTGAATCAGCCCTGCAGAACCCTTCAATGCCTCATCGCCATGCTTCACTTCAACAATGACAAGTCGTCCGGTGTAGGGCTTCCTTCGCAGGTGTCCTTCTGAGGGCCAGTGCACCGCAATCATGTCAAACCGACACTTCCCATGGGTGTACTCCACATCGCAAATGTAAAAATCGGTGGACCGTGCCATGCCGCTGCCGTGTCCCGCTCCGTTGTTGGTGCGGACAAACAATTGCTGGGCTTCGCGCTCGTCTTTTCGGACCTTTTGCGAAATATACATATCCATAGCCCGCTTGAGGTTTGGCCACTCCCGCAACCATTCATTGATGTCTTCATGGCAGGTCAGAGATTCTTCCGGAGTTGCAATTGCCATGTCTTCGTTAAAATAGTTTTTATCAAATGTGGCGCAGTAGCCAGTTGTTGTCTGTTCAATCTTCATGAGGTTGCCACCACGGTAATAGACGTTAATGGCTTCACCCCTCAACTCAAGGCATAGGGTTGAATCCAACTGGACGGTTTTTGCAACCTTTGACAGAAGCCCCGTATCCAAATCATTCAGGAACTGGTCGTTCAATGCCCGCATTGCTACCATTTGCCTTTCAGACCTCCCACCACACCCCATCGTCCCGACACGCAACATGATCAAAAAGATCTCCGAAACGATCAGGTTCGAACGAATGAATGGGAACTAGAGAACGCGGTGCCAGAGCGGAGGCAAACTGCTGGAGATTGTCAACCGATGCATGGCCGGATGTGTGAATGGTCTGCCAGGAAATGCCGTGGTCTTTAAGCCAATTGAGAACCTTGCGGGAACTTTCCCGCTCCAGATATCCTTCCCACATCGAATATGTGAGCGCGGCGCCATCCAGGGATGCCTTGATACCACCGTCGCTCATAGCCATTGGGCGAAACAGCATGACGGCCTGTCCGGCCAGGCCAGGCAAGTCTTCAGGATAAACGCGGTTTGCCTCATGCCGACCGAGATCATTAAACAGCTTTCTATTTTTGATGAACACCCGCTGGCGTTGCGGGATGTAGAGCCGGACATTTTGCCAATTGGATTGCGGAATGGTATCACGGCCAGTCGCCTCCAGCACTACGGCGGTGTACAGGTCGATCAGAAGTAAACGTCCGTTTCGTTTGGCCGCGCGAAATATAGTAACCAGGCGATCAATGTTCTGCGAAGAGGTCCAGACGAAATGCATGCCCTTCGTCTTCTCGAACGCATGGGCAAACTGATGCTCGAGATCATCTTCCGTTTGAACGCCCCTGCCCGTTTCAGCCCTGCCAACAGTCGTCCCCTCCATCAGCAGAACATCGATTCCGTCCGGAGGATTTTCAATCATTTTCTCGAACAGTCTTGCCTTGCGCCCGTGCCCTCGAAAATCACCAGAGTAGAATACGCGCCGGCCATCCGACTCGATCAACACGGCATAGGCGTCGAACGCACTGTGATCGACAAGATAAGGTGTAACCTGGAACGGCCCTATCTCGACTGGCGTGCGATGTGTGATGAAGTGTGGATCGGTAAAAGCGTAACCCTTGTGCACATAGCGGCTTGCCGCTTTCATGACAGTGTGCGCGTCCTTGCCAATCCATACGGGAACGTTCTGACCGATATGACGGGCCAGCCCATAGTGGTCCATGTGCGAATGCGAAACCACAACGCCAAGCAGGCTGTCGTCCGGGTCGCGGAATCCCGAAACGTTTGGCAGAAGACTTTCTTGCGCGGCCACGTCGTCAGGTGCATCCAACGGCAGGCCGACATCAAGTACAAGGCGCTTGCCCTGCGCTTCGACTTCAATGCAGGTTCCTCCAATCTCCTTAGTCCCTCGATGGATGCGCAGCCTCATGTTGGAATTAACCCGTGCTTGGTCTTGGCGTCGATGGCCTCAAGTCTGTAAAGGACGGATTCCGTCTGCATTGCGCTTAGGGACCGCCATCAGCCCTGTCAATACGTCAATAAGGACTAGTGCTCCAAAATCATTGCATTGTTGGGTATGGCGATTTCAGTCTGATGCGGGCGTCCCCGGTTTTGAACCGCGAAAGAGGCAAAAGCCGAAGTTCAAAGCCTTTTATTGTCTGGTTTGTCCAAAAGCACGGCGAGCCAGGCAAAAATGCAACGCGCTTCCTGAACCACCTCAAGCAATCATTTCAACGCTGTTGAAGCACTAGACCGCCACCAGAGGGTGCAGGGAGATTGGTTTCAGCAGGTTCACAAACAGGCAAAACCCTGCCAAAATGGGATAAAACCAAAGTTTCCATGCCGCATTTTGCTCCTTTCCACCGATAGAGCCTTGGTTTGGCAACCGAATTTGGAATTCGGTTTCGAAACATTGCAAGTTTGCATTTTTGCATTAAATCATTAACCTAAGCATAAGTCATATCAATAAGAGTTATTCTGCC
>JAPOTF010000047.1 GCA_026709325.1 Roseovarius sp. | reverse complement strand
TCATGGGTCCGGGTCTCATCGGAAGCGGCCGCCGCGTTCTTCCCGGCGCCCGTTTACGCGTTGGCGCGCCCGCTTTCCGTCACCCGGCGGAACGACGGCGGGGTCGGGTGGATCGACCTGTGGACCGACGACGTCGCGGACCCTGATCTCGAGCCTCGGGTTCCGGGACGCCTTCTTGAAGGTCTTCACCCGCACCGTCCAGTGCCGGGCGTGTTCCGGCGGCAGCGTCATATGAGGAGCGGAACCTGTATCTGTGGGATGATCTTCGGAGTCTGGTCCGCCGGTTCACCTTCCAGGACCGGGAGACGCTCTATCGGGGCCGGGCCGGGAACCTGGGCGGAGAGGACCATATCGGGCCGGTCCGCAACGGACCGTGGACGCGACCGCCTGGCCATCGCCCATGTGCGCCTCAAACCCAAAAATCGTCCCATGCTGGCAAAACGGCTAAAAATACCTTGGCGGGAATTACCGGCGCGTGTTATACGTATCTGTGCAATGGCAGGCGGGGCGTTTACCAGCCATCTCAACACCATGAAAATCTTGCGTTTCTTCCGCAAAGTGATGGCCCTCTTTTTTGACACGCTACTGGTTGTATTTCTTTCACTGCATTTTGTTGACGAAACAATGTAAAGACGTTCCCGGCCCACCTTTCCAATAGTATAGCGGCAAAGAGCCAACTCGCTTCAGAATAAACGCTCCTTTGCCACTTCTGATTTCGCCGGAAAAGCACGATGTCGTCACTCCAGGCAATCTCGCTTTCCGAAAAATCCATCTGAATCTTGGATTTCCCGAGATCGGCCGGGGTTTTTACTGGTCAGTTTCGGAAAAACACTGTCTGTTTTCATTTGGACTTCCCATTATTCGGAAAGGTGCCGGATATTCGCTCCAATCCCGGTCATAAGCGCTTCAAATGTCGGAAACGATGTTGCAATTGGACTGGCATCATTAATTGAGACCGGCTTGTTTGCCGCAAGACCCAGCACCAGAAAAGACATGGCAATCCTGTGGTCGAGTCTGGTTGCGCAACGATTCCCTCCGGGCACGTTTCCATGGCCGCGCCCATGGACAATCCACCAGTCCTCTCCTTCTTCCACTTCAATTCCGTTGGCCCGCAATCCGGTTGCCATTGCATCAATCCTGTCGCTTTCCTTCACGCGCAGTTCCTTCACACCTCTCATTGACGTTTGACCCGTTGCGAACGCGGCAACGACGGACAGAACCGGATATTCGTCAATCATGCTTGCGGCGCGTTCCGGAGGCACCTCGACTCCCTTCAAATTCGGCGAAAAAACCGCTCGCAGATTGGCAACTGGCTCTCCACCCTCCTCGCGAACGTCCTGGTATTCAAGATTGGCTTCCATTTCACGCAAGGTCTCAAACAATCCCGTTCGCGAGGGGTTTAGACATACATTGGGCACAACAATATCCGATCCCTCCGTCAATATTGCCGCGCATATGGGGAAAGCCGCAGAGGATGGATCACAGGGAACGGCTATCGACCGGGGTTTCAGTTCCGGGTATCCGCGCAATGTTATGACTTGTCCTTCGCCAGTTTTTATTGAGGAGATATCCGCGCCAAAACCTTTAAGCATCCGTTCCGTGTGATCGCGGGTATCCACTTTTTCGACGATCACTGTCTGACCCGGCGCATTCAGTCCCGCGAAAAGCAGAGCCGACTTAACCTGCGCCGAGGGAACGGGAACGATATAGTTTATCGGTATCGGATTGACGGCTCCGACTATCGTCATCGGGAGTCTGCCACCATATCTGCCATAAGACTGCGCTCCAAAGAGGGCCAGGGGATCCGTTACGCGTTTCATTGGTCTTTTATTGAGGCTCGCATCGCCGGTAAACGTCGCCGTTATTGGCGATGTCGCCATGGCTCCCATCAGCAGCCTGACCCCGGTTCCCGAATTGCCGCAACCTACAACACGTTCGGGTTCGGCAAATCCCCCAACGCCAAAACCGTGAACATGCCATGCTTCGTCCGCATCGCGAACCACATCGGCACCAAACGATCTCATTGCATTTGCCGTATCCAGCACGTCCTGCCCCTCAAGCAGCCCGGTAATCACGGTTTCACCGACTGCCAGCGCTCCAAGTATAAGAGAACGATGAGAGATTGACTTGTCGCCTGGAACAGTTGCAGAGCCAGCAAGATTTTCCGAGCGGTATGAAGCCATGGAAAAGGGATTGCTGCTCGCTGACATGTTCCGCCTTTCAATTGCCTGTTTTTAAGCGAACCTGATAACTTGAACCGCATCTCAGGTCCATATAGATCAATCTGACGCCAGTAATTCCCGCTAACGGATTTTCCGCGCTTTTGCCAGCCGTTTTGTCCGCATGGAACGATTTTTGGGTTTCCGGCGCGCATGGGCGATGTCCGGGCGGCGTCCGGGCGGTTCGGTTTTGTCGATGTTTGGCGAGGTTGAGGCTGAATTGGGATGGGTGATTTGCGCGTCGCGCCGGTGGCGTCCACAGTCCATCGCGGATCGGCCCAATATGGTCCTCCCCGCCCAGTTCCCCGGCGAGAACCCGGTAGAGCGTCTCCCGGTCCGGAAAGGCGAACCTGCGGACCAGACTCCGAAGATCATCCCACAGATGGAGATTCCGCCCCTTGTGCCGAAGCGCCCTCTGGAACGTCCCGCGGCAGCTCTGCCGGACCTGACCGACGGGAAACGCCAGCATGGCGAGCAATCCGAACACGTCGCGCAGAGGGTTGCCGCCGTGCCCCTGTCGAGCCGCAGGTCGGTGACCCGGGTGAACGTTGTCGTCTTCCCCCTTTCGGTGGTTTCAACGAGCTCGGGCATGTTCACCTTGAGATCGAAGTTCCCGTCTTCGGGCAACGGATTGCAGTCTCGGTCGAACCGCTGCATCGCGCCGAGAATATACCGAAAGTCGTTTTCCATCAATGTCTTGATGTGCGGGCCGTTCGACGCCAGACCGTCCTCCACGACGGTCGCCCGTGTCTGGCCCCTACTTTTTCCAAGAGAATATGAACGGCAAGCACACCGCTGCCCTTGGCAAAATAAAATGCAAGCTTTTGAGCCTCGGTTTAAAACAGCGCGCGCGCCATCAGGACCAGACCTGAGACAAAGCACAGCACAATTAGAAGACGCCGGAATGTCGCGTCTGGGATGCGCTTGAACACTGCGATTCCCATTTGGGCGCTAGCTAGCGCTGTGGGCACTGCGATCAGCGCACACCACCAGGTTTCTACCGTATAGGCACCGCGCCACGCCAGAAGGGCGGAACTTAAGCCAAGCACGGCGATGTTGAAGGGTTGCAAAACCGCACGCGTCTCCGCCTTGGTCCACGGGCGCATTGAACACCACATGGTCGGCAATGCCCCGGAGAGCGATGCGAGCCCGCCCAGAAATCCGCCCAGAAACCCAACAGCGGCATCCACAGCGGGTGTTGAGTGCTCGAATTTCGGTAGGTTCTGTCGCGCGATAAAAAAGCCGCCATAGATCAAGAGAAAGCTGGCAACTACCAGTTTCAGGGCCTGGACGTCAACAAAGCGCAGGCATTGGACACCTAGCGGGATGCCAACAAGTGCGGGAAGCAGGAAACGCGTTAGCCGTTTTGGATTGTCGAGTATTGTCTTGCGGACCACCCAAATGCCTTGAAGACCGGTCAACACAGACAGTAACAGGACAAGGGCAACTGCCTGCGTCACGGGCAGCACGCTGAGGAAAAACCCAAGCGCAAAAAGCGAGGTTCCAAAGCCGGCCAGCCCGTTGACAAACCCACCTGCAGCGGCGCCGATGACGACAATTAGAAAGTCCGGCAAACCCAAAATGTCACTCTACGTTTGATTCTGCGACGTCAAGTCGGCCGATTGAAATCGCCTCAAGGATAGTCGCGTGCAAGATCATAATGACACGGACTCTTGGATTGTCCGAACAGTGTATCAAGATAAGCTGTCCAACTGGTGCATTCTTTCCCAATGTGATCCGTTTAACGGGCGCGGGATTTGGACTTCTAACGCAAGTCGGCGGCACAATGCGCACCTCAAGATTGGCGGCCGCCATGCCGGAAATTGCTTCGAGGCTTTCCAGTTCCATTGTTTCTTCAACCATCAGGCCTTTATCCTGCAACGAGTTTTCAATTAGCTGCCCTAACATTGCATTTCGGTTGAACCGGATAAAGGCGTGTTCCATGATCAACTTCATCGGATCACAGATGAGCGCAGCAACTGCATTGGCTCTTCAGCCAGAGACCGCGACGTCAAATGCGTTGGCAAATGGGGCGGTTTAAAGATGATCGCCGCATCAAGGCGGCCCCTTTCCATTTCCGCCAGAAACGGCAGCGCAAGATCGCGATTGACGCGCGATTGACGCGTTACGTGAAGCTCTTTGGACTTTCTCTTTAACAGCTTGACAGTCAACGGCGCAAGGCCTGTCAGGCTGGCGGGCAATGCGCCCCGCGAAATCTCGCCATGAAAACCTTCATCTCCCATGATCGAAGGCGCGATCCCGTCATAAGCGCTGACAACCTCCTTTGACTTCGCGAAAATGGCACGCCCAACAGGTGTCAACTCAGGAGTTTTCTTTGATCGATCAAAAAGGTTGACGCCAAATTTCCCCCAATTCAGGCATCTGCTGGCCAACGGCTGCATGCGTTATAAACACATCGCTTGCAGCGGCGCTGAAAGTGCGGGTTCTCTCCACCGCGATCAATGTCCTGAGCATGCGTATCGACATTTGTTTCTTCCGATCCCGTTCTAAAGTTTTCCTTACGGTGGATGTAAAAAATATTTTCTTGTTTCAAGCCCTTCTTAATTGCATACAAGAGTTTACATAACAACAAGGTCTTGCCTGACTAGCACAGGCGGAGGGTAGAGAGAGATAAACAATGAAATTGATGGTAAAACGCCTGTTGGCGGCAACCGCATTTGGCGCAATCACGACGGCAGCTGCCGCTGAATATCCGGAACGGCCGATAAATATGGTAATTCCCTATGGTGCCGGAGGTGCTACGGATATTTCGGCGCGCACTATCGCCGAGCCGTTAGGCGAGGCGGTTGGCAAGCCATTGGTTATGGTGAACATCACCGGCGCAGGTGGCGCGACCGGATCGGTCAACGTGCAAAACGCAAACCCGGACGGGTACACGATGCTCTTTGCACGGGTTGGCTCTCATTCCGTGAACCCTGCCATGAAGGCAACGCTACCTTACACGTTGGATGACTTTCGCTTTGTGACGGTTTACGAGATCAACCCGGTGGCGTGCGCGGTCAACTCGTCTTCTGGCATCAACTCTGTGGACGATCTGATCGAAAAAGTCGCGGAAGGTGGTGTAACATATTCGTCTTCTGGGGTGGGATCGCTTCTGCATCTTGCGGCCGTGATGGTGTTGAAAGAGTTTGGCGTCGAAAATCCACTCGCCGAGGCCACGCATATACCGCAAAAAGGCGGTGGGGCAGCGGCCACAGCTGTTCTTAACGGCACAGCAACATTCCTGTGTACCAACTCTTCTGCGCTTGCGGGTTTCGTGTCCAATGGTCAGCTCAAGCCCATTTTGGTGACAACGCGGGAGCCAGTTGTCGGATTTGATGCGCCAACGGCTGCTGATCTGGACAAGCCCGCATTGCATCAGTTGGTCGGGTGGACAGGGATCGCCGGTCCAGCTGGTCTGCCGGACGATGTTGCCGGAAAGTGGGGCGCATGGATGGCTGACGCAACCGCCGATTCCGAGTTCCTGGAGAAAATGACGGCGCGTGGATCGGTTATCGAGTTGATGAACCCGGCGGATGCCAACGAGTTTATCCAAGGCCAATATGAAACGTTTCGCAAGCTAGTTGACGAGCTTGGAATGCGCATCGAAGGCTAAGTAACTTCTGCAACTTAAAACCGTTTAGCGTGCTCGGCAAAAAAAGCTGAGCACGCTCACTACAACAAGGCTCTCATAATGAATGAAAGGGCCCTGCAAATGCGATTGGGGTTGGCAGCATGCGCAGTTGCGCTGTTTCTGATCTTTGTGGCTATTCCAAATTGGGTCTCATCGCCCAGCAATGTTTCCAATATTGTTCTGTCTCCGTTGTTCTGGCCGTACACATTGTCGGTGATGATGGGCCTAGTCGGTTTGGGGCTGATCGCCACGTGTCTGCGTCTTTCGGCGAACGGTGCACCGCTGAGCATAGATGTTGAGGATCGCGGCTCCGCGCAACTTCGTATGATCGGAATTGCGGTGATAATGCTTGTTTCGATGGTCCTTTTTGCGCGCGTGGGAATGGTTTGGACCTCAATGCTGTCCTATCTTGCCACGGCCTTTCTTGTCAAAACGCGCCATCCAAAAACGGCTGTGGTGTGCGGGGTGGTAATCCCGGTTGTCCTTTACGCATTTTTTGCACATGTGGCGGGTGTCGCTGTCCCTCAAGGTAATTTTGTGAGGCTGCCATGAGCTTTATTGACAGTCTGGCGGCCGGACTTGGCCTGGTTGGCAATGTTGAGGCTTTTTTGGCCCTGGCGCTCGGAATTGTCATTGGAGTGATTGGCGGTGCCATTCCAGGCATGTCGGCGACGATGGCAGTGGCGCTAACGCTGCCCTTTACGTTTTCCATGCAACCAATCACGGGCATTTTGCTTTTACTTGGAGTCTATAAAGGTGGCATTTTTGGTGGTTCGATACCGGCGATTCTGATAAAAACACCAGGTACGCCAGCCTCGTCGGCAACGATCCTTGACGGTTTCCCCATGGCTGAAAAAGGCGAGGCTGGGCGCGCGTTGGGTATGGCGCTTTGGGCCTCGTGTACGGCTGATTTGATCTCGAACCTGTCGCTTATCCTATTTGCTGGCTGGCTGGCGTCCTTTGCCTTGTCATTTGGCCCGCCGGAGTTCTTCACTCTGATTCTGTTTTCACTCACAATCATCGCAGGCGTGTCAGGCGAAAGCCTATTGAGAGGCGCGCTCTCGGCCCTGCTGGGCCTCTTGCTCGCCACCGTTGGGCTGGACCTGGTTTATGGGACCAATCGGTTCACCTTAGGCGATCCGAACATGATGGGCGGGCTCAATTTCATCGCTGTGCTGATTGGGCTTTTTGCGATCCCGGAAGTGATTTCGATGGTATGGAACCCCACGGCTCATCTGGGAAAGACGCGCCAATTGGGAAAGAGCCGAGTCAGTTTTGCTGACTATCGCAAAAGCTTCAAATCCATTGTCCGCGGCAGCTTCATCGGAGTATTCCTGGGTTCCATCCCCGGTATTGGCGCTGCACCGGCAGCATTCCTCAGTTATTCCGAAGCGCGTCGGAAGTCGCCGAACAAGAACAATTTCGGTAAAGGCGAAGTGGAGGGCGTCGCCGCATCCGAAGCGGGTAACAACGGGGTTGCGGGTGCCACGCTGATCCCACTCCTGGCGCTTGGCGTACCCGGAGATGTGATCACGGCGATCATTATAGGCGCGTTCATGATACACGGTCTGCAGCCGGGGCCCATGATGTTCGCCATGAACACGAGCATCATCTATGGGTTGTTCATCGGTTTGATAGTCAGTTCTGTCTTCCTGTTTATCTTTGGTTCGTTTGCGATTCGCGGGTTCAAATTCGTGGCCAACGTACCCAAACGCATCCTCATGCCTGCGGTTTTGGTTCTTTGTGTCTACGGTGTCTTTGCCGTGAACAACAATGTCTTCGACATAGGCGTGATGTTCGTGATGGGTTGGTTAGGCTACGCAATGCTTCGATGCCGCATCCCGGCAGCGCCCTTCTTGATTGCTTTTATCCTGGGCCCGCTTTTAGAGGACAATTTCCGTCAATCCATGCTGATGTCTGGCAGCGATCCCTTGGTATTGATACGCGGCCCCATCACCTGGTTCTTCTGGGGCGCTACGGCGTTAACAGTTTTTGCGATCGTTCGGGCCGGAATCCGAACAACAAAGGGGATTGTATCCCGGCAGAGGGCTAGCGCGCAGTTCGACCGATGAAGCATTTCGGTTGTTTCTTTAGGCAGATTTGGCAGTCTTGAAGTAGTTACGGAACTTGTTTGATCGTATAGGCCGCATATCGAGCAGCCTGAAAGACTTCAGTGAAGTTTCCGACTCCGATCTTTTATAGGTGCGCCTCCAGTTTCGAAAACGCTTGCTCGATTGGGTTTGGATCGGGCGGTAACGGGTGGGGCTGGTTGAGAAACCCGCAACCATGATCGCGCTGGGGTAGTGTCATCGATTCCTCGCACATTCGGTTTTCACGCGACAACGGTTTCCCGGGCTTGATCCGCGATCAGCGGGGTCATGTTCATGTACTTTCGGGTGGACCATTGCGTTCCGGCGATGTAACGCAATCGGGGCACGGCAAAGTTCAGCGGCAACAAGCGACTTCCTTTTTGCGAACCCAAGACGAGACAGCCGGTTGGCAATGGAGGCGTGGCGCACCTGTAAACTCTCCACATCGGCGAGCGCATCACGCAACATAAAGAGCGTGATGGGAAATCCCGGGCGATTAAATCCTCAAGGAACGCTTGATAAGGTATCGGCGTTCCCCGGCCTTGCGGCGGCACCCGCGGGGCGCTTGGTCCCAAACCTGACGCGCCTATAATGCCCGTGCGGCTTGTGACGCTTTAAGACGCAATGCGGACGTGCGTCCGCTTGGCCCGTCCACAATATTATTCTGAAACCGCACCCGGAGTGCTAATGGCAAAGGCGCTGACACGATCCATTCCTACGCGGAATGAAGCGCGCCAAACACCTCAGGGGAATCGCTCGCGACTCGACTTCAAACCGAAACGATCTGGGGCCGATGGCCCTGGAATAGACTGATCAGCGCCAGGTCTTACCGATGCGAGCGGTCTTTTTTGTCTGCGTGCTCGCGCTCGGCTCTGCTGTTGACAGCAAGAGATAAGGGCGTGCGCCATTCAAATCGGCACACCAAACCATGCAGCGTCGGATCATCATTGGGTGCTTCTCTCTCTGGCATGGGCTGAGGTCAAGTTGTGCGGGCGAGTTCGCAAAGTACAAGCTTTATTGCTTGTACTTTGCACGGAAAGTCTGCACCGCGCAGGCTCAACCATGAAAGACGGTTGGGACGTGTAATTCAGGTGCGAAGACTGCAGTCCCAAGGTATGAACAAGATATAGTGTACCTACGGAGAAACAGTCGAGCGCCACTCCTCGAAAGTTCCGCTGCCGATGTAGGGAATGTTGACACTTGTCCGCGCAGAAAATGAAAGGACACCAACGCATGCCGTTTCACGGCGCTTCGTACAAAGTCGGAAGATAAGCGGATAACCGATACTGGCTATAGCCAGGGAAGCTTCGAGGAGACCCGGCATCAAGATGCATGATTGCGGCAACTGGAATCGCGGGGCAGGCGCTCGTCGCGACTGGACAGCTGCGCCGCCCGATGACGGGAACAGGCACACCGTTGCCATTTGAGCATCGAATTTGACCATTGCAATCGTTGTGCCGAACAAGATTTTTCTTAAAGTTTCAGTGAATGGGCTATTTGATCCAGCACTCCGCTTAGTGGGCACTTTCCGCTTCTAAAGTTCTCAATGGCGACTGCTGCAAGTATCAGGTTTTTGGCAATGAAGGTGACAGTTTTGTGATTTTCGGCTGAATGAAATCGGTATGCCAAGGGGATAGAATGGTTTTATTGCCTTGTTAAGTGGCTCCTGCGTTGCAGGAACCATAAGCATAGCGGGTTCTCGACTTTTGATGGTAAATTTGCACAGCCCATGAACGTGGCGAACAATCGATTATCAACCGTTTCCGGAAAGAGACACTTGCAGACAAATACAGTTGCCGCGGCACTAAACGGTGCTTTATAGTTCAATTTCGCTCGGTGCGTTGTTGCTGCCTTCACAACAGCTGGCGCCACATTTCTCGCGCCATTCTCACCGCCGCCGCCACCCGAGAAAATCCTTCGCTGGACTTCAGCGTAGCGACCATGCGAGGTGTCGTATTCGTCATATAACCGAATCGTTGAACGCTCCAAGACCGAGTCCGTCAATTAGCCTTTAATCGCTCCGGGCCTGACAATCGATGCTTGCACTCCGAATTGGCCCATTTCATTCCGGAGCGCCTTGGTGAAGCCTTCAAATGCGTGCTTAGAGGCGTTGCACCCACTGTTGAACGGCTGGGCAATCACAACTGCCGGAGACGCGAGACATTGATCACACGTCCCCGGCGTTGACCGCGAATATGGGGCAGGCACTTCTTTGCGCGGGCAATCAGGCCGAAGAGATTGACTTCAAAAGTGTGCCGGCCGGTTTCCCTGGGGACGAACTCGGCGGGCACCATCGGCAGCACCCCCGCACAGTTCACCAAAACATCAACCTCGCCAACTGAAGCTCGAACCTCTGCCAGACAGCGATCGATAGAATCTTCTTCTGCCACATCCAAGGCAGCGGTGCAGATGCCTAAAGGTTTGAGCGAAGCAATTTTGTCCAAGCGCCGCACGGCAGCCACAGTTGCGAAGCCCGCCTTGTTGAGTTCTTCGGCGATCATTTTTCCGGTGCCCGATCATCGGCCGGTTGCCAGTGACACTCTCTTCATATCTTTCCCGCTTTTATTGGCTTTGCCCATTTGAGCTGAGTTCCCTATAAGCGGATCAATTTTCCGCGGAAACTTCCAGATCCATCGATTTTTCGAGCTGCAGGTCTTCCAGGGCCCTGTCTATGGCTGATGCGTAAACCGTTGCTCGCTCCTTCGAAAATCCGTCGACGATCAATCCTGACAGGCCCAGAAACACGAACGCGATTGCGATCGCGCGCCAAGTGGCATGATCTGTCAGCACGTAGATGCCAAGTGCCGACAAGAACGCAATCGTTGCTCCGATGAGCGTGTAGCGATAGAGTGCTTCAAAAGCGGCGATGCGGTCGCGCTCCGCTTGCACAAACCCCGACGGGTCTAGATCAAAGGCCACTGTATATTTTGTGATTTGGCCAGGCGTCGACACCACGCTGTAAAATCCGAAACCCAAAAAGAGCACGGCAATCAGCGTAGTCGGGATGACCAAAGCCTGCCCAAGCGGCGTTGATGCGAACCGCCATAGCCCGCCCGCGAGAAGGAGGAGGGCAAACCCTGCAACAGATACGGCTGTCATATCGACAGCCTCGCCGCGCAGCCAAATTTGGGTGTGATCAATGAATGCCATTGTGATCCCCTATTTAGTGGCTCTGCTGATCCCGGTCATCTCAAACGACAATTCAAGAAGTTTTCGCGCCTTGGCTTTGTCCCGTGTCTCGGGATTGGGATCCATAAAGGCGTCTTCATAGATGAATTTGCCGGACACACCTGCATAAGCGGCGTCAAGGGCCACCGCCACAATGCGTTCACCTCCCACCCAGGTCGGCGCGGCAAGGCGACCGAAGAGCACAGTAAACAAGCGCTCGACACCTTGCAGCTCATGTCCCAGATTGCTTTGGATATAGCCGGGGTTGAGACAGTTAATGACCGCATCATATCCGCGCAGACGCTCCGCCACATCCTCCGCGTGCATTATCATGCAGAGCTTGGCCTGGGCATAGGTCGAAAACACGGACCATTTCCGTTCGCGGTGAAGATCCCTGAAATCAAGATGGCCATATTTCTGCGTTGCAGAGGTCAGGTTGACAATCCGGGCGCCCGGCGTGGATTTCACACGCTCCAGCAAAAGCTCGATAAGCAGGAAACTGCTGAGATAGTTGACTACAAAGTTGAGCTCATACCCCTCAGCGGACACGCGCCGTTCCGAGATGTTGCCACCTGCACAGTTGATCAGAAAATCAATTTTGCCGCAGGTTTGCAGTATTTCCAACGCGGCCCTCCTGACATCATCCAGCGAGCTGAGATCACACAGGATCGAGGAGAGAGCGCCCGGATATCCTTTGGCCTCAAGTTCGGAGAGAACCTTGGCTGATTTCTCGGGATTACGCGCCACAAGGTGAACATCTGCCCCCATGGACGCCAGACGTTCGATGGCAACGCGCCCCATGCCGTCGCTCCCGCCGGTAAAGACAATTGTTTTTCCGGATAGATCCTGATCCTGCACTTTTTGGGTCGTTTTGCGGGCAAAGAACGTATCCAGCCAAAGATTTCCGGTCGGGCGCTTCATACTATCCTCATATGGGTTTCTCTGTGTGCTCACCACATATAGAACCAATGGTTTTAAATTAAAGACCAGCGGGTTCGCAAATTTGAAAGTATCACTCGTTTTCTGCAGATGTGGTGGCGAGGAGACATGATCCATGGCGTTTCAGTACCTGCTCGCAACGCGCGAAACCTCCGTCCAGCGCTTCATCACAAACCCCGATGTCCGCTTCGCCAATAATCCCGGAGAACGAAAAATCCGCATGGCAAAAGTGAAGCACAAGGTCTCCGGCTGCTTCCGCGCACACAACTTCGCCCAGGCCTACTGCCGCATCCAGGCTACTTGAGATCCATGGCCGCCCTCGGCTGCAATCCCCTCGTCGCCATCCAAATCGCCCTCAAGGGAAACGCCGCCAACATGATCAAACGACACGTCAAAGACGCGACCTCCTCAAACGGGGGGGGGCGAGTGGATACGGCGGCTCAGCCGGCCCTGCCCAAGGCCTTGGCACTTGTTTGACCGCTCACTTGGTGCTTGTGCCGGCCTGCGCGCGCTCATTGAGGCTTTTGGGTGTCTCAATTCTTCCCGCTTCGATATCGCAGCGCGACCACATTTGACGCAACCAGTGCCGCTATGACAATGACGCCGCCCACAATGGACGGACGGCCCGGATCCTCCCCTATCACAAGCCATACAAGGATGGGGGCCAGCACGGACTCCAGAAGAATCATCAGTGAAACTTCCGCTGAACTCAGATACCGGGGACCAAGAGTAAGAAAAAATGTGGCTATCGCGATAAACGCGCCATGGCCAAGCAGAAGATGCCATTGACCCTCTACAGATGCCAGTGGCGAAATAAACGGCGCGATCAAAACGGCTGAACCGATGTATGCCAGTGGAATGGCCGGAACAAGTGATACATGCCTTGCCTGGCGCGCCGCCGTGAGAGCCCCGGCATAGGCAATGCACACGTAAACAGCCCAGAGGTCGCCTTTCCATGACGCCAATTCGCTTTCCGAGGAACCGTAT
This sequence comes from Roseovarius sp., assembly GCA_026709325.1. GTDB lineage: Bacteria > Pseudomonadota > Alphaproteobacteria > Rhodobacterales > Rhodobacteraceae > JAPOTF01. The sequence goes on along the minus strand of JAPOTF010000047.1, from coordinate 16,236 downwards.
GCGATAATTGCCAGTCCCGCGGCAACGGCGATCATCGTCAGAATCATGCGCTTCGAAATTGGCTCGCCAAGAAACACCAGGCCAAATATTGCGGCGAATATTGGCATTGAGGCAAAGATAAAAACCACATTTGCAACGCTTGTCTGGGAAATGGCAAGCACAAAACCGGGGCCGGTGGAGCCAAGAAGAACAACATAGACAACACCCGGCATTCCCGTGGACAGAGAACGTCTGATTGCGGAACCCCCCATTAATCCAAGGACACCGGCAAGAATGAGCAATCCGGAAATCATCAGCCGCCAGAATGCGATAACAAGATCATCGGCCTCGATAAGCCTCACGTACAGCGAGTCGGGCACCACAAAAAGCACCCCAAGCGCAGTAATGACAATGCCTTTCCCATAATCATCCATGTTGGCACCTGTTAACGGCAATCGATCCCAAGTAAAGCCCCCATTCTCAATATAATCGGCCAATTCCCGGGGAATTTGGCAATTGCCCATTTCGGCAAGTTAAGATATTTTTGCCGTTAATGCGCCACATGCCCAACTGTTAACATGCAAGCGCAATTTGCTTTTACATATGAAGGATCCTGTCGATGACCCCGCAATCGGTTCGGCAAGGCCCAGGTGAGGCCATCAGTTCAGAACTCCGGCATTCAGGATATATGCCCGGATTTGGCAACGACTTTGAAACGGAGGCTCTTCCCGGCGCATTGCCCGAAGGTCGAAACAGCCCTCAAAAAGGCAATTACGGGCTGTATAGCGAGCAGCTTTCCGGATCCGCCTTTACAGCCGCCGTTCCCGAGCGAACCTGGTGCTATCGAATCCGCCCATCGGTCCGGCACTCCAATCGCTACAAAAAAATTGATGTGCCCTACTGGCAATCCGCACCTCGGATTGATCCCGACATTGCAAGTCTTGGCCAGTATCGCTGGGATCCAGTACCGCATTCGGAGGAAAGTCTGACATGGTTGACCGGGATGCGAACCATGACCACAGCCGGAGATGTGAACACCCAGACCGGCATGGCCTCGCACGTCTATCTCGTTACCGATTCAATGCGCAACCAGTATTTTCATTCCGCGGATTCCGAGCTGCTTGTGGTTCCCCAGGAGGGACGATTGCGATTTTGCACGGAACTGGGGATAATTGAAATTCAACCCGGAGAAATCGCTCTTCTGCCGCGTGGCCTGCTTTATGGCGTTGACCTCGTGGATGGTCCGGCACGCGGGTTTGTCTGCGAAAACTACGGCCAGAAATTCGCACTGCCATCCCGCGGACCCATCGGGGCCAACTGCATGGCAAACCGCCGGGATTTCAAAACCCCTGTGGCGGCATTTGAAGACCGCGAGGAGGAATCGTCCGTTGTGATCAAATGGTGCGGCCAGTTCCATGAGACGACCATCGGACATTCTCCTCTGGATATCGTCGCATGGCACGGCAACTATGCCCCCTGCAAATACGACCTGAGCAATTACTGCCCTATTGGCGCAATTCTCTATGATCATCCGGACCCGTCGATTTTCACGGTTCTCACGGCTCCTTCAGGTCAGCCTGGAACGGCCAATATCGACTTCGTTCTGTTTCGCGAACGATGGCTGGTAATGGAGAACACGTTTCGCCCGCCATGGTATCACAAAAACATAATGTCCGAACTGATGGGCAACATTTACGGCCAATATGACGCCAAGCCGCAGGGCTTTGTTCCAGGCGGCATGTCTCTTCACAACATGATGCTGCCCCATGGACCGGATCGCGAGGCCTTTGACAAGGCAACGGAACAGGATCTCCAACCTGAAAGAATTGGCAACACGATGTCTTTCATGTTTGAAACACGCTTTCCGCAGCATCTTACAAGATTTGCCGCCAGGGAAGCTCCATTGCAGGATGACTACATTGAATGCTGGTCGGGTATCGAAAAGAAATTTGACGGCACCCCGGGCGTTAAATAATTCAACATTGATCAACAGGATGCGGCAATGGACATTTCCCGAAAAAGCGACGGCGTCACGCTCCTCGGAGTGAAAGGCGGCCCGGCAATTCGACCAGGTTCATCAATGCCCACATCAATTCTGGTGAATCTCGGTGGGCGGTCATTCCTGGTTGACGCCGGTCTTGGAGCGGCATCGGCCGTTTGCCGGGCAGGCGTTGCCCTTGCAGATCTGGAGGCGGCAATCATTACCCATTTGCATTCCGATCATTATCTGGAATTGGGGCCTTTGCTGCACACGGCATGGACATCTGGTCTGAAATCACCGATTCCGGTTTATGGCCCAAGCGGGATTGAAGACTACTGGCAGGGTTTTGTCGATTCAATGCGATTCGATATCGATTTGCGAATGGAAGACGAGGGCCGCCCCGATTTTACAAGTCTGTTTCCACTCTCGCCGATTGATCATGATTCAAGGATTGCCGTGGGAGACATCGCAATCACGGCCATGAGAAACCATCACCCGCCAATCGCGCATAGCTACGCGCTACGAATTAAATCCGCAGATTTCACAGTCGTTCTGTCCGGAGATACCGCGCCGATTGACGAAATGGTTGAATTTGCCCGGGGCGCCGACCTGCTGGTCCATGAAGCCATGCTGACCGAGGGCATCAGAGCGTTGTGCGACCGGATGGGATACAAGGACGATCGTCTCTACCGGCATATCATCGGAAGCCATACATCTGCCGAAGATGCCGGACGCATCGCTTGCGAAGCGGAAGTTGGCGCTCTTGCGCTCAACCACTTCGTTCCGGAAGGCCTTCCGGGGTATGGAGAAGACGAATGGCTTGCCGCCGCCAAAACCTTTTTCAAGGGACCAATTCACATTGGTCGGGATGGCATGGCCATACCCCTGGGAAAATGATGATGCATGATGTCGCTTAACTTTGTTTCGCAACCTCCTTTGCCGGTTTGGGATTGGGAAACGCAGATGCCCGCATCCAAAATCCGCAGTGATGTTTGATAAAACGGGTATTGCCCCTGATGCATAAATTCGCCACATTGGACGACGGTTCTCCAGATGGTGCGCTTGCGGCGGTTTGCGGCGACCTGAGCAATTGCCGAACATACAATGGCATGACGCTTCAAGCAATGCTTGACGGACGCAACTGCCCGAGTAACGGCCGTGACACGCCGTTTTCGCGAAATGCCGCGCTGCCTCCCCTGCCCCGGGCCCATCAGTTTCTCGATGCGTCAGCCTATGTCAACCACGTGCATCTCGTGAGAATGGCGCGCGGAGCGGACATGCCCGGCAGCTTCTGGACCGACCCTCTCATGTACCAGGGCGCTTCGGACAGATTCCTGAGATCATGCGATCCAATTTTCGGCAAATTTGAATGGGGAATTGATTTCGAGGCGGAAATCGCGATCATCACAGATCACGTGCCGCAGGGGACGGCACCGGAAGAGGCAGGCGAATCGATTCGCCTTGTTATGCTTCTCAACGACATATCGTTAAGAAACCTCATACCCGCGGAACTGTCAAAAGGCTTCGGATTTGTACAGTCGAAACCGCATAGCGCATGCTCCCCGGTTGCGGTTGCCCCCGATGGCCTGTCGGGATGGGATGGCGGAAAACTCCACGGCATTTTGAATGTCGACCTGAATGGAGAGCCATTCGGCAGGGCCGATGCGGGCATTGACATGACGTTTGATTTCCCAAAACTCATTGCGCATGCGGCAAAGACAAGATCACTTTGCGCTGGAACGATAATTGGTTCCGGCACCGTTTCAAATCGGGATTCAAAAGGCGGTCCGGGGAAACCTATATCACAGGGCGGAAAAGGCTATTCCTGCATTGCGGAGCAGCGTATGGTTGAGACAATATCCACCGGTTCGGCGCATACATCCTTTTTGCGGCACGGCGATACGGTAAGAATCTGGATGGAGGACGACAATGGCCATTCCATTTTTGGAGACATCACGCAAAAAGTTGAGGCACTGACATGACAAAATCTTTCGCATCCCAGGGCGACCTGATCGAAAAAGAGATCTCCTTTACCGAGATTGGACGCGATTTATATGCATTTACCGCGCAGGGAGATCCAAATTCGGGAGTGATCATTGGCGACGACAGCGTGATGGTCATCGAGGCGCAGGCGACTCCGCAGCTCGCGCAAAAGGTGATAGACTGCGTGCGCGGCGTAACGGACAAGCCAATCACCCATCTGGCGCTGACTCATTATCATGCCGTTCGCGTTCTTGGCGCCTCAGCCTATGGAGCATCTCAGATTCTAATGTCCCAAACGGCCCGAGCCATGGTTGCCGAAAGGGGGCAGGAGGACTGGGACAGCGAGTTTCAGCGTTTCCCGCGTCTGTTCGAGGGACATGAATCCATACCCGGACTTACCTGGCCCACCACGACATTCAACGGATCGATGACGGTATATCTTGGCAGCCGCAGGATTGATCTGATGCAGGTCGGCCGCGCTCACACCGCCGGCGACATCGTAATTCACGTGCCCGACGAGAATGTCATGTTCAGCGGAGACATCGTTGAATACCATTCCGCATGCTATTGCGGAGACGGTCATTTTGGCGACTGGAGCGCCACGCTGGACGCAATACTGAGATTTGAGGTTGATGCAATCGCTCCCGGACGCGGCGATGCGCTGCAGGGCAGGGAGATGGCCGAGACCGCGATTGAATCCACGCGCGATTTCATTGCTTCAACCTATGCGCCCGCGGCGCGAATCGCATCTCGCGGCGGCGGTCTGAAGGACGCATGGGATGCGGTCCGCGATTCCTGTGATGCGAAGTATTCGGATTACGCCATCTACGAGCACTGCCTGCCCTTCAATGTGTCGCGCGCATTCGACGAGGCCCGGGGTATTGACACGCCCCGCATCTGGACAGCGCAGCGGGATATCGAGATGTGGGAGTCGCTACAGGGATGAACCGCATTTCGCAAAACCGGGCAGATGACGCAAATGCACGATGAACCTCTATATCCGTATTCCCGGTCAACCGATCAGGACGCAAGAAATCCCGTCCGGCATCGGATTGCAATAGTTGGAGCGGGACCGGTCGGACTCGCGGCCGGGATCGACCTTGCCATGAAAAACATACCGGTTGTCATTCTGGATGAAAACGACAGAGTGTCTCACGGTTCCAGAGCGATATGCTTTTCAAAGCGCACTCTTGAGATTGCCGACCGTCTTGGTCTTGGCCAAACCCTGTTGGACAAAGGCGTCCAGTGGAACGCGGGAAAAGTCTTTTTTCGGGACAGAAAGGTATATGACTTTAATCTGCTGCCCGAAGCGGGACACAGCCGACCGGCTTTCATCAATCTGCAGCAATACCATCTGGAACATGCCCTGGTCGAGCGCATAAGATCCCTGCAAGGCGATGGCTTGCCGATCGATCTTCGCGGCGGCGGCAAGGTTGAAGCCGTCAGGCCCGGTGAAACAGAGACGGCAATCGACATCAGCACACCGGATGGCCCCTACTCCATCGCCGCGGACTGGATTATCGCATGTGATGGAGCAACTTCAGGACTGCGAGACATGCTTGGCCTTGGATTTACGGGCCGCGTGTTCGAGGACAATTTCCTGATTGCCGATGTCACCATGGAAGTCGAGTTCCCGACCGAACGCTGGTTCTGGTTCGACCCTCCGTTTAATCCAGGTCAATCCGCTCTGCTTCACAAGCAACCTGACGGAGTGTGGCGCATTGATCTTCAGCTTGGCTGGAACATCGACCGCAAGGCGGAGGTTGAACCGGAGCGGGTTCGCGCCCGGGTTTCCCAGATGCTTGGCGCCGATGTCCGGTTTGAGCTCGAGTGGGTGTCGATTTACACGTTCCAGTGCCGACGCATGGACCGGTTTCGCCACGGGCGCATTGTTTTTGCGGGAGATTCGGCTCATCAGGTTTCGCCTTTTGGCGCCCGCGGGGCCAATTCCGGAATTCAGGACGTTGACAATCTCTGCTGGAAACTTGCCGCCATCATAAACGGAGAGGCGCCAGAATCGCTTCTTGACAGCTATGACCGGGAGCGCATCCAGGCCGCAGACGAGAACATACTGAATTCCACCAGATCAACGGATTTCATCACGCCAAAATCCGATATGAGCAGGATATTTCGCAACGCGGTTCTGGACTTGTCGGAACGGCATTCCTTTGCCCGCCCGTTTGTAAACTCCGGCCGCCTCTCCCTGCCTTCAACATATGACGGTTCCACGCTGAATTCCGCAGATCTGCTTGAAGGCGGTCCATATTCGTCCCGCCCGGGCGCGCCCTGTCCAGATGCGCCATTTAATGACGGCCACCTTCTCGATCACCTCGGCGGCCGGTTTTCGCTTCTCGCGATTGGCCGCGAAGCGCCCACAGCCGCAAACCTGCCGATAATTGCCTCTAAAAGCGATATATCGCCCGAGATGCGGGAACGTTATCTTGGCAAGGCAAGGTCCGCCGTCTATCTCATCCGACCCGATCAGCATGTGGCCGCGCGCTGGTCTTTCGCGACAGCCGAAGACGTGCGGTCCGCGCTTGAACGCGCCACGGGAAAAACGCCATGACCGATCTGACACTTGCTCCAAATCTCGACAATCCCGACGATATCTATGAAGACCTGCTCAACGCCCATGACGGGCTTTCGCCCGAGGAGAGCGCCTCGCTGAACGCCCGTCTCATACTTGTTCTCGCCAATCATATCGGGGATCGCGAAATTCTCCGGCAGGCTATCAGGGCGGCAAGACCGCCGGACCCCTAGAGCGGCGCGAAATGGCTATTGCGCGTTATTCGACAACCTGATGCACTTCAATCACATTGCCTTCGGGATCGTAAAAAAATATCTGGTGCCAGCCCTCAACCGCGGATTGCCCCCAATCTGAATATTGTATCGCATTCTCCTCGAGGTGCCTCTTGAACGCCTCGATATCGTCGCATCTGTAGGCGACATGTCCATTGCTGACGGGGTTGACGATTTGTCCGGTGCGAAAGCCCGCGCCCGTATCCTTGCGCGAAACATGCAGATGCGCCTGACCGTCATGCAGAAAAGACACGTCTCCCGAGTAGACGTTCCTGTCTCCACGCAGCGCGGGCACATCTTCCCTCGCCTCGTCAAGCAGCAGAATTTCGCGATAGAATCGATCAACCTCCTCGACCTTCTCGGTCGACAGGGTGATGTGATGAAATGCGAGTTTTGGTTTCATATGCGTTTCCGTCCATCCTCCATCGTCCGGAATGCGGGTTCCATGCCGGCCTTCCCATCCGGACATTCCACGGACAATGCAGTTTTATTCTTTCAAACAGGAACCCCAACTTGCCACAACTTGTAGTTGTCAATGCGCAAGATAGCCCGACATATCTGCAGAAGCAAACATTTAACCTTTTCTTTAGGAAAAAATGCCGCCATATTAAATGCAATCAATTATGCAAAGAACGGGATATGGCAAACGATCTTTTCCCCCCGGAAAGTCTGTCCGATTACACCGCGGCATCCATTGAGGTGCTTGAAGGGCTTGAGCCGGTTCGCAAGCGGCCGGGAATGTATATCGGCGGGACCGATGACCGGGCCCTGCATCATCTTGTATCGGAAATTCTCGACAATTCCATGGATGAGGCAGTGGCGGGACACGCCACAAGGATCGAAGTGGAACTGCACGAGGGCCATTCAATTACAGTCAGGGACAACGGTCGGGGCATTCCAACAGACCCGCACCCAAAATTTCCAAACAAGTCGGCACTGGAGGTGATATTTTGCACTCTGCATGCCGGAGGCAAGTTTTCGGGGGAAAACTATCAAACCGCGGGAGGGCTGCACGGGGTTGGCGCTTCCGTGGTCAATGCTCTTTCAGACAGCATGATTGTGCAGGTCGCGCGAGACCGCAAGCTGTTTGAACAGCGATTTTCGCGCGGGGTTCCGCTTGCTCCGCTTGCCCAAATTGGCAATGCCAGCAATCGCCGCGGAACAACCGTCACCTTTCATGCCGATCCGGAGATATTCGGCCATCACCGGTTCAAACCCGCCCGTCTGTTTAAGACCCTGCGCTCAAAGGCCTTTCTGTTTTCAGGCGTTGAAATCCGCTGGAAAACCGCCATTGCCGCAGACGGCGTTCCGGAAGAGGCCACTTTCCACTTTCCCGGCGGATTGTCGGATTATCTGAAGGAGTCCATGAACGGCGCCTCCACGTACAGCGACGAGCCGTTTTCCGGCTCAGTTGATCTTCTCGAGCGATTTGGCATACCAGGCAAGGTTGAATGGGCTATCAACTGGACGCCATCTCGAGACGGATTTCTCTACAGCTACTGCAACACCGTTCCGACACGCGAAGGCGGCACTCACGTCAATGGCTTCTGGTCCGCGATTGTCAAGGGAATCAAGGCCTATGGCGAACTCGCGAACAACCGGAAGGCGGCGCAGATCACCCGAGACGACCTGATCGCCAGCGGTTGCGCGCTGGTGTCGTGCTTTATCCGGGAACCCGAGTTTGTCGGGCAGACGAAAGACCGCCTTTCCACGGTCGAGGCGCAGCGACTGGTTGAAAGTTCGGTACGGGATCATTTTGACAACTGGCTTGCTTCGGACACCCGTTCCGCCGGAGCCATACTGGATTTTCTGGTGCTCAGGGCCGAAGAGCGCATGCGTCGGCGGCAGGAAAAGGAGACGCAGCGAAAATCGGCGACAAAAAAGCTTCGTCTCCCAGGCAAACTGGTGGATTGCTCGTCAAATGCTCGAGAAGGCACCGAACTGTTTATAGTGGAGGGGGACAGCGCGGGCGGCTCCGCCAAAATGGCTCGCGATCGTCGCACGCAGGCACTGCTTCCGCTGCGAGGAAAGATATTGAACGTGCTGGGCGCCGCATCCTCCAAGCTGGGGAGCAATCAGGAAATATCCGATCTGTCCCAGGCTCTTGGCGCGGGCCTTGGCACGCGGTTCAACATTGACGATTTGCGATATGAGAAGATAATAATAATGACCGATGCCGATGTGGACGGCGCGCATATCGCCTCGCTTTTAATGACATTCTTTTTTACCCAGATGCGCCCCATGATCGATGCGGGGCGCCTCTATCTGGCATGTCCTCCCCTCTATCGCCTGACGCAGGGCGCCAGACGGATTTACTGCATTGACGAAACCGAGCGCGACATGTGGCTGGAAAGGGGGCTGGGAGGCCGCGGCAAAATTGATGTCAGCAGATTCAAGGGACTTGGCGAAATGGATGCAAAAGACCTCAAGGACACGACAATGAATCCCAATTCCCGCAAACTTGTCCGTGTCGTCATTGACGAGGATGAACCGGGAGAAACCGGGGATCTCGTCTCCAGGCTGATGGGAAAAAAACCGGAACTCAGATTCCAGTACATACAGGAAAACGCCCGCTTTGCAGATGATTTGGATGTGTGAGCGGCGCGCGGACAAAATGCGCACATACCATTTCCAGCGCCATTCGAGCCTTTCCCGATCTCCGCAATCCACTTTCGCAGTTTAAATTTGAACGGGGCAAAATCAGTTGCAATCCGCTTGCAAAAGCCCTCATTGCAACCATAGTTTCAAACAGGTTGACATTCAGGTGCCTACGTTATGTTCATTATCGAAAACCAGTTTTTGCTTATTGCCCTCTCTTTTCTGTCAGGCGTGTTCGGAACTCTCCTCATAGCCCGAAAGCCGGCAGGACACAGAGCCTGGCTGCTTGCCGACCTAATCTGGGTTGTTCTTGGCCTTTTTGGGGCGATGGGGGCCATTATGGCGGGCGTCTACAAAACCGATTCCAGTCGTCTCGAACGGCAAATCGACATCGCGTATGCGGCCACCTCCACCTTTGATCAGGACGCGGCGCGTTTTCGCCTGAGAAACTGCGGTTCCCCGTCTGCCGGGGATGTGGCCGCGCTGTGCGACAGAGTCGAATTTCTATCGGGATCCACGGCAAAAAACTCCGCTCTTCCGCTCTTCATTGCCGTAACCGAAAAGGCGGCTCCATTGCAGGGACTGCATCTCATTGCGGGGGGAGGCCCCAAAGACGAGATAGACTCGGAACTGGTTGACAGGGCCGACCGCTACGACCCGGGCGAATTGCTCGCGTTTTCGGCTTTCGACGAGGAAATCAACAACTCAATCAAAAATCTGCGCGCCACCCATCCGGGAATTGCCGGCGATTATCAGGTTTTGGCGCAAAGCTATGAGAAACTGATCGAACAGGTAACCAAACTCGGCGAGGAATGGCAATATCTGCGCGAGCGCTCATATATACTTCACATTCAAATCATCGCCATTTGCCTTGCCGGTTTTGCCGCACCTTTCAGGCTTGGCAAATCAATCTCGGAACTCCGCGGAAAGAGATAATTGCCACACGCCGTTTTGCCATTCCATCATCAACGCATCGAATAGATCCATTTACCGGTCAACAATGGCTCAATCGCCGCGAACGCTGTTCAATTACATTGATAATTCCGTCAAAAACGTCAGAAGTCAGCCCTTTATCACCAAACTCTTTTCTCCACAATTGATTAAGCGTAAACCGGCGGGTGCCGGGCCATTGCAAACATCAATTGTAAAAAAAATGTCTCGCCTGTTCGCCATGACTTCGGGGAGCTACCCCAAAGCCGGGTTTGTGGCTGTTATATTGAGCGAGTAACCCGGCATAAGCGGGTCACAATTGAGTTTGCGTTGATAGACCTAGCAGCAATTCTTAGGTAGTGCAAACAAAAAAGAAAAACGGGAGCAATTCTTACAATTCCCGCTAAATTTCCTTGTTTTGCAATGGATCAACTTCATTTCCTAAAACTTTTTTCGTGGACTTTTGGTCTCGAATCGGCCATTCCGCGGCAAAACAGGCAACGCCGAAGGGCAAAATGCCAGAAAACCCCTTCCGCAGAATAAAGGCTGTTTTATTCAGTAGGCAACACAAAATACGGATACCGTAGTCGCGACCATGTCGCCCATCACTTCGGCTAGGGCACTGAGAGTCCAGTGCCGGGCATGCTCCGGCGGCGACATCGAGGGGCGATCAGCGCCTACACTGTCCTCGAGGATCGGCTTCCTTCCCGAACGGCGGGGTGGCGTCGTGAAGAAGCCCGTCGACGCCCTCGACGAGGTGGAGGTCCCGCGCCAGCGCCACGCCGTCGGCTTCGACATCCTTGTCTTGGCGCATCGTCTCCATCAGGCTGCGGCCCCCGAGCCTAGCGCAAAGATGATGCGGGCCGGATTGAGCGGCTTTGCGTGGACTAAGCCGACTGGTTGCGCCGCGAGCGGTGAATGAGCGTAAGAAGAATCTTGAACCGCGGCGGTTCCTTGAATGTTTTAAGGCCTTTCTCTTCGGGCAACGGCCGGACGACATGAACAGCATCCAAATTCGAGAAGTCCGCGCCTACATCACTCTGCCGTCCGCCGTTCCGGGACGCCGGTGCCGTCGAAATCGTTCCGCGTGAATTACGGAGACGGCTTGGGGTCAGCGGGAAGTTCCGGCCAGTCGAGCTTGCGAAGATCGTGGAGGGGAACCCGTCCGTGGTTCTCAAACGCGCTTTCGAGCCGGACGTTCAGCCATTCGAATCCCTTGTTCGAAAGCTCGACGGCTGGCTGTTGCCTGATCGACATGCGCGGGTTGGTGTTGCCCCGACCACTGTCCATATTGCGCCGGGTGGATTCGAACGAATCGCTACCGAGAGTATCCATCATTACGTTGAGGGAGATGCCGTTTCGCATGGTGCCCGCAACAAACTCGGCATGATGGACGCGAATATAGCGGGGCCACCGGTCTTTCCATGGGCGCCGCTTTATGTCTTCCGCGGTGGCGTCGTCGCGTTCCGCTTTGTGCTTCAGTGCGACGGCGCGTCCGAAAATGCGGATGTCGTTTGGCTCTTTCACCAACCGCGAAATGAACATGACGGCACTGTCCCTGACACCGGTTGGGCGTATCCTGCCGCCTCCACTCGGATAGGCGAGAGCCCAGTGGCATCCCGAACGCTTGATTGCTTTGATGGTGGAGCGGTCTAGCGGGGAGCGGTCACTGCCATGGCCGAGAAACTTGACGAACGCCTGGGGCGGATCCGCGATGATCGTCGGCAGGTCGATTGATGGTGGTTTGATTCTAACCACGGCGCCGAAATCTCCAAGATCTCCAGAGACCTTGGGCGGCGCACCCGATGCCAGATAGCTGGACACTGAGCGGGTCCAGTCGTCGAGCTGCGATCGCTGCAGATCGCCGCCAGCGTTCCGCCAGAGCGCATCAAACCAGTTAAGGCAATGTTTAACCGCGGCACCATCTTCGGTAACGACTCCGAATTCGCGATTTGCCGTTAGGTCAGCACCAGTGAGGTTGGCCGACGTGACAATCGCCCGGCCAGCTCCAAAAATGTAAAGCTTGGCGTGAAGACCCTGAACGCCGCGAACAGCTCCGCCCGCATCGAGGACCCGCCGAAGCGCCTCCATGTCGCTCACGCCCCTGGCAAAATCAGAGAGGTTGAACCGCGTGATGACGCGCAGGGAAGTGGGCCACGGGGAGAGAATCCGGACGAGAGCGCGGCACTTGATGAAGGGGCACACGATCCGAAGCTCGCCCGAATGTTCGGCGAGACCTTTGGTGAACTCGGAATCCCAGTCCCGGTCGATCAGACGAAATGTCATAGCGTGCCCGCCCGATTGCGGGAAATGGAGGGTGCGCGAGGATCGCTTCGGGGAACTGCGGCAACAGCGCGAGCCGGCGATGATGGAGAGTCTGCCGAAACGAAAGTGCGGAGGGCTTCGGGTTGAGCCCACCCGGCGCGGACGCTTGACGGGCGCCGCGAGTGCCTGCAGGTCAACTTCCACATTTGGCTGAAAATATTAGGCAATGTCTGTGATCCTGTTTGGCAATCCGGCATTTCCCCTATTTCATTTTTCCGGCAAGAGCGTCCGCTATTAGCTTTTTTGTCTGATTAACTCCATACAAGGCGATAAATCCTCCAAATCGCGGCCCCTGGGATGCGCCCAAAAGCACTTCGTATATCGCCTTGAACCAGTTTCGCAAAGGCTCGAATCCATGGTTTTTGCCTATGGCAAAAACCACGGACTGCAAAAAATCCTCGTTGGTGAAATCGGCTTCGGGCAGAGGTTCGTCATTGCCCGTTGCCAAATTTTTGCGCGCAATTGCGGCAAGGGCCCCTTCATCATCTCCCAGCACGCCCGCAAGATCTTCCAATGCCGCATGTTCCCTCTCGTCCGGTGCACGATAGTGTTTGTTTGGCTTTACATGATCATTGTAGTAGCGGACGGCAAAGCCAACCGCCTGGTCCATTCCGGGATGGGTTTTTGGAGATGCGTCTGGGGCATATTTGTTGATAAACCCCCATAAAACCTCCTTTTCCTCGGTACCCGAGACACTTGCAAGATTAAGCAGCATCGAGAACGGCACAACCATGTCCGATTCCGGCACATCATGTCCGTAAATGTGATGCACGGGGTTGTTAAGCCGCTTTTCGACATCCTGCGCGGCATAGGATCTCAGCTGCTGATGATATTCGTCAACCGCTTTTGGAATCACGTCAAAATGCAGTCTCTTTGCCGTCTTGGGCTTCTGGTACATGAAATAGCTGAGACTGTCCGTTGACGCATAGGCAAGCCATTCATCTATTGAAATGCCATTGCCAAGGGACTTGGCAATCTTTTGACCATTCTCGTCAAGAAACAGTTCATATGTAAAATGCTCCGGCGCGGGATGGCCGAGTATTTCGCAAATGCGGTCGTAAATCGGCGTGTTGGTCGAATGATCTTTTCCGTACATTTCGAAATCAACGCCAAGTGCGGCCCATCTTGCGCCAAAGTCCGGCTTCCATTGAAGCTTGACGTTTCCTCCCGTCACGGGAAGCGTCCATTCGCGCCCCTCCTCGTCGTCAAAGGTGATTTCGCCTGTACTCGCATTGACATGTTTCATTGGAACATAGAGAATTCGACCTGTTTCCGGATGCAGGGGCAGGAATATCGAATAGGTCTGACGTCGCGCTTCACGAAGCGATTTGAGCATCACCTTCATTATAGCGTCATGGCGTTCGACAGCTCGCAGCAGCACTTCGTCGAATTGGCCCGAGTTGTAAAATTCAGTGGCGGAATAAAACTCGTAGTCAAAGTTGAATGTATCCAGAAACCTTGCAAGCATCGCGTTGTTGTGAGCGCCAAAGCTGTCATGTTCTCCAAATGGATCTGGTACGGATGTAAGCGGTTTTTGAAGATGCTCGTTAAGCATTTCCCGATTGGGCACGTTGCCGGGAACCTTGCGCATTCCATCCAGATCGTCTGAAAAACAGACAAGTCTTGTTGGAATGTCGCTGATTGTTTCGAATGCCCGTCTGATCATTGTGGTGCGCAGCACCTCGCCAAATGTGCCGATATGCGGAAGTCCGGACGGCCCGTATCCGGTCTCGAACAGCACGTGGTCCTTATCCGGAGACTTTTGCTCATGACGTTTGAGAACGCGGCGCGCTTCATCAAAAGGCCAGGCTTTGGAAGCCATTGCCGCGTCGCGCTGATGTGACATGTCATTACTCCGGAATTGCCCAACAATCATCTAGCATGGTTGTCTCTTGGTATTGCCGATATGCATCGCAGTCAATATGCTGCAATGCAACAATGAGAGTGAAGGATGATACATGAACATCGACATGCCCCATCCCCTAAGTCCCGAAGATTGCCTTGTTGCGATAATGATGGCCATTTCCGCATCAGATGAAGACATAGGCACTTCCGAGTTGGTGAAAATAGACACCGCGGTTAACAATCTGCCGGTTTTTGCCAACTACGACCCGGACCGCGTTCGGGTTATTTCACAAACGGTGTTTGACCTGTTCAGGGCGGAGGATGGTCTGGACGCTCTATTTGGCCTTGTCCGCGAAAACCTGCCGGAACGGCTTTATGAAACCGCCTACGCTTTGGCCTGTGATGTCGCTGCTGCCGACGGCTCGCTTTACGAAACGGAATTGCGTCTTTTGGAGGAAATTCGCCATGAGCTCGAGATCGACCGCCTGCATGCCGCGGCGATAGAGAGAGGCAGCAGGGCGAGACACATGACCGTTTGACTTTACGTCTTTTGGAAACTGTCGCCATAACCTCCGCCTAATTGCCCCGAAGGGAAAGGTCCTTCATCGCGGTAGCGCTGATGACACCTTTCAAAAGCCCTGGGATCCAGCGTTGCGCCAATGCCGGAGCCTTCGGGAATCCGCACACAGCCTGAAACGGGTGAAAACGGGCCACCTTCAATGACATCGTCGGCATACCATCTGAAAAGAGTCTGGCTCGCATCTCTCACATGTTCAAGTGTCGCAGACAGATGCAGATATACCGCGCTTGCCACACCGCTCTCGCCACTGTGAAACCGAAACCCGACATCTAGGAGCTCGCATGATTTTATGAACTCCACCGCACCTGCAATTCCTCCAAGCTCGTTCACGTTTGTGACGATTGCATCGGGAGCGCCCAGTTCAGCGGCCCGTCTCAAATTCACCTGATGACTTGAAATTCCCGCCGATGTCACGGAGCGCAATGCCGCCATTTCCTCATAGCTTTCAACGGGTTCCTCGTACCATGACACGTCATGGGGCTCCAGCGCCCTGATGGCTCGTCTGGCTGTCGGCAGCGTCCATGCGCCATTTGCGTCGAGCCTTAATTCCCGGTTGCCTATCGCCGCGCGAACTTCGCGCACCATTTTGATTTCGGTTGAAAGATCGACCGTGGCCAGTTTGCCTTCGAATATTTTTGAGTCATGCTTTTCGATCATTTCCCCGCAGAACCGGGCGATTTCCACAGGCGTGGATTCCCCGGGATGATTTGGTCCCGGATTGCGAAACGAGAAATATTCCGTAAGCGGAATTTCATCCCGGCATTTTCCTCCCAGCATATGCCACAAGGGAACATTTTCGGTTTTTCCCCTTGCGTCCCACATTGCCATTTCAATGCCTGCATATGCGCGTCTGGCAGCAAGCGCATTTGACCATGGAGAATATGCCATGCCCGCAAGGCATCGACGTCGGGCGTTCCCAAAAAGCGTCGTGTCCCGGCGCCGACAAGCAAACTGCCCATTGCCTCGACATCCGCAGCTCTGTCTCCATCGGCGCATTCTCCAAGGCCGATGACTCCATCCTCGGTGACAAGTTCTATTATCGTTTTTGTAACGGACGCCAAGCCGTAACTGAATTTGTAGGGGGCGGCAAAAGGGATGTTAACGGGGGTGGCCTTGATTGAGCGAATTATCATTTTGCATTCCATATTGAGCTAATTGAGACAGTTAACAAATAATATGTCTCGTGTGCAGTTTGTCGTTATTTTGGCATATCGGT
>JAPOTF010000159.1 GCA_026709325.1 Roseovarius sp. | reverse complement strand
TAAGGCTCACCGTTGTTTTCGTGTCAGTGCTTCCGAACACAACATGCTGGTTCATGAAGCCGCCCCATGCCAGGTTCCATTCCTGGGCGGTGGCGGGGAGCGCAGCGGCGACGCCAAGGGCGATCGCGCTTGTGCGCAAGGTCGTTCGTTTCATGGTTTTCCTCCTCTGGAATCCATACAGGGTTGATGTCTCCCGCGCCGTGAAGGACGCGGCCTAATCCCCGGATTGCCCGAATCCGGTCGGATCCCGTGAGGTCGCCATGGAGGTCGCATTTTTCTGTTGGCGCGTGAAACGCGGGCTTTCGGCGGCGCGGTGACGGAGTGATTTCACCGCCCAGGCTGGCGCGGATTTTCCGTGGACGGTCTCCCCGTCGCCTTCACGGCACCTGCCTTGTTGGGGCTGGGCATTCAAAACACCATCCCGAAACATCCAGCAATGAGGCTAAACCGGAAGACTGATGATCGTTCCGCCAATGCCGATCATTGCGGCGGTAATCCCAAACGCAACCGCGTGAATCTGAATGGACATGTTCCCGTTGCGTTTTGCCAATTCAGCATACCGTCTGGCCAGATCCTCGCGCAACGACGCCCAGCCCTTGTCGTGGCGCTCGTTCATTGTTTCCCGGTGGACACGGCCATACTTTCCACCAGCGCCACACCGGCGGCTTCGACATCCCCGTCCGCCGAATCGTCTCAACCGGCCCGTGGCCCGAGCCGGGCCCGGGGACGATGCGCGCCCGCCAGGCGTGCTTCCGGAGGCTTCGCGACGGCTCTCGCGACCCGTTCGAGGCACCCGCGCTCCCCGTCCGACAGCCCGGTTTCCCGTCTTGTCGATTTACTGCCCGCCCGGTTGCCCTGCATGTTTCCCGGGCGGAGAGTGCGCGGTTGATGTGCTCATTTTACCTGACAGTTTCGAGCTTGGCGTCATCGAAACCCTGTTAAGTCTTTCCATTAACGGTTCCGGCACTGCCGAACGAGTGGCCATGGAGTCTCGATCAGTAGTGACAAAAGCTTCACGCATGCATGCCTGGCCTCTGGATGCAATCCGGCATCAGGGGTTGGAGAGGATGCGGGCCAAAGTATAGGGCCTGTCAGATCGTCTCGCCCGACGTTACAGGTGAAGTGGCTGTTTAACGCTTCCGACAGTCACTGTTCAAATGGACCGGGAGATATCCGACGCGCAATGAAAAAGCCTGATACCCTGACGCCTGGAAAGCGTTCATTTAAGATGGTTTTCATCGCCCGAAAGTGGGTGCCCGCGGTTATAACGTCATCAAAAACACCGATATCTGCAGGTGTCCGATTGCACAAACTCTCATCGATTTGGTAGAGTTTAATCAAATCCTCCACATTTGGACGTGGATTGTTATCTGCTTCATGTGCAGCATCCGTGGAAACGGTTTGAACGACCAAATTCCGAACATCCAGGCCTTTTTGCATTCCCCTGCATATTTGCTCCATTCGATCATCGTAGTCAGGGTGCCCAACACATTTTGATCCGGGCACGGGAACAAGTGTTCCGGATTTCAGCCATTCAGGGTTAATCGCTTTCCGCAGTGCAATCGAGGCTTTGCGGATTTCATCCAGCTTGTATTTATAGTCGGGCTGGTTTTGAGTGCCGGGCTTCTTTTTCAGGTTCGAGATTATACTGTTGGCTTTTGAAAACCTAAAATCTTGTCCTGATGTATATTCAAACAAGTAATAGCAATCATCTTGATTGGTGAGGTGATGGTGATCACCGCGCGTGGCGTCGTCAATCTGTGACAGGCGTATTTAGTCCAGGGCCTTCCAAATATCCTCTGCATCCCGAACCCGGATTGCACCCTCGGCCTCAAACCGGGCTGGCCATGTAATGTCTGGGTTTTGGAAACAGCTTTCAAGAATGAAAAGCTTGCGCCCTTGATGTATTGCCGCGCGCGCTTGCGTTAAAGTTCCAGATGTCTCACTGGCTTCGACAATAATTGTTCCCTCTGCAAGGGCGCTCATGGTCGCGTTGCGCTCCGGGAAATAGTGGCGCTTTTGCCGGAATGGCTGTGCCTCATAGCGCAGGACCGGGACTTGCGAGATCAACAGATGCTCTTTGGCGATGCGATCCTGTAGTTTGCGGTTTTCCTTTGGATAGTACTCGCCCAATGGCGTGCCGATAACAGCAATTGTAATCCCGCCGGCGTTAAGAGCGGCGGTGTGGGCGGCCGTATCGATTCCAGTGGCCAAACCTGAAACAACGGCAAAGTCACGCTTCACCAATTCCATTGCCAACCTGGCTGCACGGCGCACACCTTCCCCGGTCGGTCTTCGGCTGCCCACAACCGCAAGGCTGCGGATCTCGCTCAATTCCCAAGTGCCTTGAAAATAGAGCATTTCAACCGGGTATTTCGCATGCCGCAATTTCTCAGGGTAGTCACCTGCTTTGTTAATGCGCACACCAAATCGTTTCACACCCGCGGCGCGCAGCTTCTTCATGACTTTATCAGCGGCATCGTCACCATCTTGTGTTGGCACAAAATCAGATGGTAGTGCTGTGGGATCGCTGGCGAACCTTTCAGCCAAACGCTTAAATGTCGCATCCTGCTGCAGGAACAGGGCTTCATAGGCGCCAAGTTCTCGATGCGGAGAGATTGGTGCCAGGGCCGGAGATTCGCGATTCGATAATGCCTGCTTGTTCAAAGCACATGAACCCGATATATTGCTCACTTGCGTCTCCATGAAATCACAGCTCAACGTGAGTTGTTTTCTGCAGAATGCACTGGATTATGCTTGCAATGCAATACCTCGAGCTTGAATTTCAGAAATTCCCGCTAGCGGCATTTAAGCCTTTTTTTTCAGTCGACATGGCGGTTCGTGGGTTTCAGGCGCGCATGGGCGATTGTCCCCGGGCGGCTGTCCGGGGCGGTTTTGGCAGGGTTGAGGGTTGGAACGGGCGACGATGCGCGGCATCCTGAAGGGGAACGGCCTCAGGCCGCACCAGGTGAAGACGTTCAAGGTATCCCACGACCCCGAGGTTCGAGATCAAGGTCCGCGACGTTGTCGGCCTTTATGTCAACCCGCCCGACCACGCCGTCGTGCTCTCGGTGGACGAGAAGCCGCAGATACAGGCTTTGGGAAGCACGCAGACGTCTCTGCCCATGACGTCGGACCATGAGGAGACCCGGACGCACGACTACAGGCGGCACGGCACCACCTGCCTTCTGGCGGCCCTCGACGTCGTCACGGGGAAGGTTGTTGGGCGGACGGTCGAGCGGCACCACTCGGCCGAGGTCCACGAGTGGCTTAAGGGCCATCCCGACTGGACGTTCCACTTCACGCCAACCTCGGCGTCCCGTATGAGTGCCGTGATGAACGCCGTGGAGGGGTTCTTCTCGA
>JAPOTF010000060.1 GCA_026709325.1 Roseovarius sp. | reverse complement strand
CCGGCATGGGGTATCTTGCCCATGTTGTCGCAATTGAGGAAATTGCAAGAGCTTCATGCATTAACCGACGCCCGGCAGGGGCTCTTTCAGGGTTTATCTCGACCTTGCAATTTACGTGAAATTTGCTATGGTGGAACCGAGGCGAAGTTGTACGTGCAGAATATGGCAATATTTCCGCATTTTTAAAATCGGGTGCATGGTCGCGTCAACATGCGGCAATCAGGCAGTTCTCGTTCGTTCCATTTGCAGAAGCATCCCAATGTGCCGCCGATGCCGCATGGAAAGCGGCAGGTACGGGAAAAAAGGGAGTTGAAATATGCAAGCTAAACGATTTTCGCTTGATGATCGTTTCGATATCACCAAGTCTTCCGTTCTTCTCAATGGCACGCAGGCGCTTGTGCGCCTTATGCTGATGCAGTCCGCCCGCGACAAAATGGCCGGGCGAAACACCGCGGGCTATGTAACGGGATACAGAGGATCGCCTCTTGGCGCCGTGGACATGCAGATGGGGCGCGCCGAAAAGGTGCTTGCGAACAGCAATATAATGTTTCAGCCCGGATTAAATGAAGACCTGGCCGCAACCGCGCTTTGGGGAACCCAACAGGCCGAGCTGCGGGGGGAAGGCAGATTCGATGGCGTTTTTGGTATGTGGTATGGCAAGGGACCGGGCGTGGACCGCTCAGGCGACGTGATGCGTCATGCGAACATGGCGGGCACTTCCCCGCTTGGCGGCGTTCTGATGGCAATGGGCGATGACCATACCGGAGAAAGCTCGACGGTATGCCATCAGTCCGACTGGGCGCTGGTTGACACCTATATGCCGGTGCTGTCTCCGGCAGGCGTTCAGGAAATTCTTGATTTAGGTATATATGGTTTCGCGTTGAGTCGCTTTGCAGGCGTCTGGTGCGGATTGAAGACAATGAAAGACACGGTCGAGGTCACGCAGATTGTGGATGGCCGCCCCGACCGCATGTCATTCTCGACACCTGAATTTGAAATGCCCGCGGGCGGTTTGAACATACGCCTTGAAGATCACTGGATATCTCAAGAGGCAAGAATTATCGACTATAAGCGCTTTGCCGCTGAGGCTTTTGCAAACGCCAATAAAATCGATAGAAGAGTTTGGGGAAAACCTGGCGCGAAAATCGGATTTGTCGCGGCCGGAAAAAACTGGCTGGATCTGCAACAGGCATTTGGAATGCTCGGCATCGATCATGACGAGTCGCTCCGGCTTGGCATAACTACGTATAAGGTTTGCCAGACATTTCCAATGGACATGAAGGGCTTCATTGAATGGGCCGAAGGCCTTGATCTCATCGTGGTTGTCGAAGAGAAGCGCAAGCTGATCGAGATACAGATCAAGGAGGCGATATTTGACGATCGCCGTGGAAGACGTGTATATGGCTGGTACAAAGGCGGTGCGGGAGGAATGCACTCTGAAGAGATGTTTCCGACCAGATACGCGCTTGACCCTGTAATGGTAGCCAGAAAAATTGGCGAAATACTCGTTGAGGAAGGGCTTGGAACAGACGCCGTCAAATCCGGTTTGATGGTCATCGATGAAGCGGGAAAAGGTGGCAACGCGGAGAATATAGCCGCCCGCCTGCCGTATTTCTGCGCAGGCTGCCCGCATAACAGTTCAACTCTGGTACCTAAAGGTTCTCGCGCATATGCGGGAATAGGTTGTCATATCATGGCCATGTGGATGGACCGCGAGACTTCGGGTTACACGCACATGGGAGGAGAAGGCGCAAACTGGACAGGCGAGGCCCCGTTTTCAACCCGTGAACATGTTTTTCAGAATATGGGTGATGGAACCTACAATCATTCGGGCATTCTATCCATTCGCGCGGCCCTGGCGGCCGGAACCAATGTCACATACAAGATACTCTTCAATGATGCGGTTGCCATGACGGGCGGACAGGGAAACGAAGGGGAATTGACCCCTCAAAGAATTGCGCGTGAACTGCTGGCGATGGGAGTGAGAAACGTTGCGGTTGTGCATGATCCCAAAGAAGAGATTGACCGTTCGGACTTTCCGCGAGCAATCGATTGGCATGAACGAAGTCAAATTAATCTTGTTCAGGAAAAATATAAAAATATCAAAGGCGTGTCCGCAATAATTTACGTGCAGACCTGCGCTGCGGAAAAGCGTCGCAGACGTAAGAGAGGCAAGTTTCCGGATCCCGATAGAAGGATTTTCATCAACTCGGAAGTTTGCGAGGGATGCGGTGACTGCGGCATTCAATCAAACTGCGTGGCAATTGTGCCGCTTGAGACCGAATTGGGAAGAAAAAGGGCGGTCGACCAGTCGAGCTGCAACAAGGATTTCAGCTGCCTGAAAGGCTTTTGCCCGTCTTTTGTATCCCTTGAAGGTGCAAAAACACGCAGGGAGGCCTCGAGGAAAATCGATCTTCCGAAGATTCCAAAACCCGTTCTTCCTGCAATCAGCGGCACCTATAACATGGTTGTAACCGGTGTCGGCGGCACGGGTGTGGTGACAATTGGCGCGGTAATCGCCCAGGCGGCCCAGGTTGACGGCAAGGGAGTTGGAATGATGGAAATGGCGGGGCTGGCGCAAAAGGGCGGAGCCGTGCACATTCATTGCCGTCTTTCGGAAGAGATTGGAGATATAAACGCCATACGCGTTGCCATGGGCGAAGCGCATGCCCTGATTGGAGGCGATCTTGTGGTTTCCGCGCAGCCGGACACGCTGGCTCTGGCAAGCCGTTCGTGCACGGGTGCGGTAGTCAACAGCCATGAGATTATAACAGGTCATTTTACACGCGACACGGAGTTTCGGATACCTGCCGAAAGACTGGAACTTGCGCTTAGGGCGAAGCTTCGAGACAGGGTTGAAATGCTGGATGCGACATCGCTTGCCAGAGACGCCATTGGCGACACGATATATTCAAATATGATTGTTTTTGGCGCCGCCTGGCAAAATGGTCTTGTTCCATTGAGTTATGATTCGATCGCGGAGGCGATAAGGCTGAATGGAGCGGCGGTGCAGAAAAACCTGCAGGCCTTCGAGGTTGGCAGATGGGCGGTGGCCTGTCCAGAAGCCGCCATGGCTTTCCTTGCATCTGCATTGGATGAAGCCGGATCATCTCTTGAGGACAAGATTGAATTTCGCTTCAGGCATCTGGTGGAATATCAGGACATGCGCCTTGCGAGGCGATATGTCGCGCTTTTGGAAGGCATTGACAATTCGGTTGTAAAGGAAGCGGCGGCTTTGGGGTATCACAAGCTTTTGGCCTACAAGGATGAATACGAGGTCGCGCGACTCCTGCTGAAAACGCGGCAAATGGCCAAAAGCGAGTTTGACGGTGACTTCAAGCTGAACTTTCACCTCGCTCCGCCAATGTTTTCAGGAATTGGAGCAGACGGCCGACCGAAAAAGCGGGAGTTCGGCTCATGGATGGAATGGCCCATGCGCCTTCTGGCTAAAATGAAGTTTATGCGGGGCACCACATTTGACGTTTTTGGGTGGAGCGAAGAGAGAAAAATGGAGCGCGATCTCATTCGGCAATATGAGCAGGATATTAAAAAGGTATTGCCGCTGCTCTCGGAGAAAACAACTGAGCCAATAGCGGCATTGGCGAGACTGCCTTTGAAAATAAGAGGCTTTGGACCAGTTAAAATGGAAAATGCGAAAAAAGCCGCCAGGTCGCGCAAGGAATTGCTGGACAATATTGAGCATGGCGATGGATTTAATGTCGAAGCGGCCGAGTAATGTCATGATTCTGTTGCAATTTGGATCGCACGAAAGGCGAAAATCAAAAAATATGGGCATGACAACAGCCGATGCAAGTGCGCACGGGAATCGTCAAATTGCTCGCGATGTGAGCTATTCGTATTCCGCTCGGACACGTGGAGGTCGAGTCATGATGCGAGTGATGGAGAACTTTACCGGACTTGTACGTCTGATCAGGCGTGCGGGCGGTTATGAGACGGAGGCCGCCAACGGGAACGATTTCCGGAAAGTCATGTTAAAACGATACGGTCTATCGCCTAAAGTGGTGCATGGGAGTCTTGAGAAAATTCCTTCGGCAGGGCCGCTCGTTCTCTTTGCCAATGATCCATGCGGCATTATTGATGGTCTATCTCACGATGGGCCATATACTCATGTAGACTCGCGGCGATTTCAGGATATTGGCGCACAAGGTGTTTCGCAAAGCGAAGGATATGGACGATTATGTCCTGCCAATCGGCTTTGAAAAAAACCGGGACGCCTTGTCGTTAAATCTGAAACGCGAAAAAGGGAATTCAAGGACCGTGTGGACGCGTTTGCGAGAGTCGTGGTTGGCAAGCCGATCGCCAGTGGCGAATTGCGCGACCGCAAGCATGACGCCACTTGCATAATTGAGTTTCTGCGGCAAAAGACATATCGGCTTTCAACGTATCCGGTTAATCCGAATGCGCCTGCATTTGAATTCAAGTAGGGACGTCTCCGGACGAATCCAAATATGGCAATTGGAATTTTCGACAGCGGCCTTGGAGGTCTAACCGTTTGGGCGGCGATAGAGAATCGCCTACCCGAGCTTGAGCTAACCTATTTTTGCGACACAAGGAACACGCCTTATGGCGTGCGAGATGCGGATGACATATACAGCCTGACACGGTCTCACGTGCATGCGCTATGGAACAATGGCTGCAATTTGGTGATTCTGGCATGCAATACGGCATCCGCCGTGGCATTGCGCCGGATGCAAGAGGAAGGCGTGCCGGATGGCAGGCGCGTATTGGGCGTGTTCGTTCCTATTATAGAGACTTTGACAGAGCGGCAATGGGGAGACAATTCTCCGCCACGCGAGGTGGCCATGAAGAATGTGGCGCTTTTTGCGACGCCTGCCACGGTTTCAAGCCGGGCATTTCAGCGCGAACTCGCCTTTCGGGCAATTGGGGTTGACGTGGAGGCTCAAGCCTGCGGGGGCGTGGTGGATGCCATTGAGGAGGGGGACATGATTTTGTCTGAGGCGCTTGTGCGCTCTCATGTCGAGGCACTGAAGCGCAAGATGCCGAATCCGGAAGCCGCCATTCTCGGTTGCACGCATTACCCTCTGCTTCAGGAAGTGTTTCAGAGGGCGCTGGGACCGGAAGTGAAAATTTTATCCCAACCGGCTATTGTGGCCGAAAGCCTGGTGGACTATATCGACCGTCATCCCGAAATGAAGAGTCCAGGCAGCGGGAACCGCTTTCTAACCACGGGTGATCACGTTCGAAATTCCGACCACGCCACCAGGTTTTTAAAACGCAAAATAGTGTTTGAAGCGGTCTGGTCGGGAACCGCATTGGAATGTTGATTGAGGGACGTTTTAAAACCGTTTGGGGTAATGCATGAGTTTTAAAATAGCAATCCTTGGGGCTTCCGGCTATACTGGAGCGGAACTTGCAAGATTGATTTCCACACATCCGTCTTTCGAGATAGCCGCTCTTTCAGCGAATTCAAAGGCGGGACAAAGCATGTCAAGCGTGTTCCCCCATCTTCGCCATCTGGATTTGCCGACTCTTAAAACCGTAAAGGAGCTGAATTTTTCGGGAATCGACATTTGCTTTTGCGCATTGCCCCATAAAGCCAGCCAGCAAGTCATAAGCGCATTGCCCGGCAACCTTAAAATCGTGGATCTGTCCGCCGATTTTCGGTTGAACGATCCCGGGGCCTACGAAAAGTGGTATGAAAATCCGCACCAGGCGCCGGATTTGCAAAAGGAAGCCGTTTATGGACTTACAGAGTTCTATCGCCGGGAAATAGCGGAGGCCCGGCTTGTCGCCGGAACCGGTTGCAACGCCGCCGCGGGGCAATACGCTTTGCGCCCGCTTGTTAAAGATGAAGTCGTGGAACTGGATGACATAATACTTGATTTAAAGTGCGGCGTGTCCGGAGCCGGTCGCAGCATCAAGGAGAATTTGCTGCATTCCGAGGTTTCCGAAGGCTATAACGCCTATGCCGCGGGAGGAACGCACAGGCATTTGGGGGAGTTTGATCAGGAGCTGTCCAAAGTTGCCGGCAAAGAGGTGAAAATCCAGTTCACGCCCCATCTAGTTCCCGCCAATCGCGGCATATTGGCAACAGCCTATGTCAAAGGCAATCCGCGTGAAGTGCATGAGTCGCTGTCAAGGGCATATGAAAAGGAAGTGTTCCTTGAAGTGCTTCCATTTGGAGAAACGCCAGCCACACGGCATGTCAGAGGGAGCAATTATTGCCATATCGGGGTTTGCGGAGATAGAATTCCGGGCAGAGCCACTATAGTTGCGGTGCTTGACAACCTCGCCAAGGGGTCAAGCGGTCAAGCGGTGCAAAATGCAAATGTCATGCTTGGAGTGGAAGAAACGGCTGGATTGATGATGGCGCCGGTGTTTCCATGAAAAACATCAAAAAAAAGAGACGAGTTCAAATAATTTTCATAGCGGCAACCGCATTGGCGGCCTCCACGGCACTGATCGGGTATGCTCTTCGTGACGGAATAAGCTACTACCGGTCTCCAAGTCAGGTGGTGTCCGAACCGCCCTCTCCAACTGAAATGTTCCGATTGGGGGGACTGGTGGTTGAAGGCAGCGTTGTTCGCGGCGAAGGAGAGAGCGTGCGATTTAGCGTAACAGATGGTGGAGAGGTGGTTGCCGTGGTTTACAAGGGCATTCTCCCGGACCTTTTTGGCGAGAAGCAGGGGATGATTGGTACCGGCACATTCGAAGATGGCGTTTTTTCCGCGACCGAGATACTGGCAAAACATGATGAAGAGTATATTCCCAAGGAGGTGATGGACAGTTTAAGGGAGCAGGGAGTCTATAAAAGCGCAAATTAGGTCGGGGAGCGTACCGGTTGCATTCACGTTTCTCCCAATCAGGCCGCGCTGCGCCATTGTAATGCCAAAACAGTGACCCCGTCGCCATTCGGCGGCACACTGCAAAACGCGGCAATATCGCAAGATTGCCGCCAACAATTCCGATCAAGGTGACCTGCCGC
This sequence comes from Roseovarius sp., assembly GCA_026709325.1. Lineage (GTDB taxonomy): Bacteria > Pseudomonadota > Alphaproteobacteria > Rhodobacterales > Rhodobacteraceae > JAPOTF01. Next base: position 22,365 of record JAPOTF010000060.1, on the reverse strand, counting down.
ATCCCAAGAGCATTAAGGGCAACTTCTATGTCAGGAATTCTCGTTTAATTTTAATGATGTAAAACGCAGATTCCAGGTTGCGTGAAGACTTTTACCGTCCTCGAGCGAATCGACCCGGACCCAAGGTTGTCGCCACCGACGAAATCCGCTGGTTCGCCTCGCATTCTTGACGGGGCTCCGGTTGACATTCCCGTGCGCTTGAACCCAATTCGGGATCTGACATTCAACAGGCGGAAGCGTTCGGGGACTTGTTCGTGAAGAAGGCGGAATTTCATGGGCCCGCGGCAATGGCTGATAGCGCATGGCAAATTCAAAGTGGAAAACCGGCAAAGCAAGCAGACGGTCGCGCTTCATGGCGCAGGATGCCGCATCTTGGATGCGTCATGCTTAAAATGCGCCGCAACGGCAATCTCTCCACCCCATGCATCGCTTAATCCGGCGGTGACGGTGTGCAAAGGGAAGAAGGCGCCTGTATGACAGGCAAGATTGTTGAATTGCGAAATCGCTGGGCAATTTGGCTGATCAACTGTACATTTCGGCTTCCGGGACCGGAAACTTCCATTTCAAAAAAACGCTTTATGGAAAAAGCAGTGAAAACATCACGCCGTAGGGAAAGCTCAAAATGCAAAATTCAATAAGCAAAAAAATGCGCGGCCACGAAACGCAAAGCATCATTTTGCATGGAAGCTGGATTCCAGGCGAAAGTGGAAGGTGTTTTGCCGTTTGGGCGGAAATGACACGGCAAAACAGGTCGCCGCAAAACGCCAAACGGCATTCATGCCGCGCTCCCAAAACCGTGCTTTACGAGTTCATGAAGGCGACATGGCCGGAATTGGCAACGGATTTCGTTGAGAAAACCGTATGGGCCGTACTTCCCGGGCGCAATGGGCAAACTGTTCCATCGCCGGAATTTCAGGCGGCGCAATCCATCGAATCGAAAGCTCCCACTGAATGGCTGGTCCGCGAGTTGAGCGCGATAACCATACGAGACCCCATGGCGTTTCTTGGCGATCTTGGCAAAATGAGAAGCGTCGGACCGGCCCGTTCAGGCAGCGATCTCAGATTTTGGGCGCATATGACGGAACGCCTGAATGGAATGATGGCGCGGCATGAATACATACCCGGGTTTTTCGCCGATACGGAAAATTTCGCAAAAGCGGATTTCCGTGCCGGCGCTCGGCGGCGGCAAACGAAAAAGAAGGCCAAATCCACTGAAAAATTGCAAGGCGGACTTGTTGCGGGATGGGAATATCTTCAGGGCATCCTGGAATTTGACATTCAGCAATTGGCGGATTGCGCACCTGGCATATGCCGCTCTCTCTGGCTTGACAAACCTGAATGCGCCAATGGCGGCATACCGCTTCATGACGCCAAAGGGCTTATCGGCAATTTTGCCTCGACAACGCTCAACAGGTACATGAAAGAAAGGAAATATCCATTAAAAGTCCGCAAAATGGTTGATCATGATCCGTTCGCCTTGGCCATTCAAACTCCAGGCGGCAATGAATTTTTTCGCGGCGGGTCGGCATATGAAATAAGCGGCAACCAGAAGAATCAGTGGGTTCTCTGGCGAAAACGGGTAAATCAGACATTCTCGGATTCCGACAATCGGATATGTTTCAGGCTGAGAGATCCGGATTATGCAAATCCCGATTCCTGGAAGCTCGAATGGCTGCTTTCCTCCCATGGGGAGCCGTCGCGGCTTTTTCCGCTGAAAGATTTTTGGAATTCAAAAAAATCAAAAGAAGACATAAGGGATGTTTTACTGCAACTGGGCCAGGCTGCCAGATTGTACGGCAGGCTTTGGGACGGCATGAATTCAGCGGCACCGGACTCGGTCGCCCTTGATCGTGAAGAGGCTTTGAGATTTCTGCGAGAAGAGGCCCCGCTGCTTCAAGGCGCCGGATATCGTGTAATTGTACCTTCATGGTGGACAGCAAGCGGTCAGCGACGGATTCGGGTTAAAATGCACGCCAGACTTGCGCCAAATGCGAAGGGGATTCAGGCGGCCGCATCGGGACTGCTTGGTTTGGATTCCATCGTGGAATACTCGCCGACACTTATATTCAACGGCGTTGAATTGACCAGGGAGGAATGGAATGCCGCAGTGCAATCCAAACAGGAACTTGTAAGCATACGCGGCCACTGGATGGAATTGAAAGCCGAGGAGATAGAACGGCTGGAGGAATTCTGGAACAGTCATGATTCAATTCATGAAATGACAGTTGCCGATATGATACGGGCGGAAGCCGAGCCGGATGTGGAATTTGAGGTGGAAGGCGACTTGAAGGGAATGCTGGAGGCGCTGCGCGATTCCGGTGGAGTGACAATTCATGATCAGCCTGAAGGGTTTGCCGGAAATTTGAGGGGCTATCAGTTAAGGGGTTTTTCATGGCTTTCATGCCTGGAAAGCTATGGTTTTGGAACGGTGCTTGCCGATGACATGGGTCTTGGAAAAACCGCGCAGACGCTCGCGGCCATGCTCAAGGATTTAAGGGACCGCCCCGATGGCGGGCAGACACTGCTGGTCGCTCCAACCTCCGTACTTGGCAACTGGCGGCGGGAGGTGGAAAAGTTCGCGCCTGAAATTGCCACGTTTATACATCATGGAACCCAGCGGGAAAAAGGCGAAAAGCGGTTTTCGGAACTGATTGCGGATGTTGACCTTGTAATTGTTTCCTTTGGGATTGCGAGAATGGACGGCAAATTGCTGCGCTCGGTAAATTGGCGAAGACTTGTAATAGACGAGGCTCAGAACATAAAGAACCCCACCGCGGCCATAACAAAGGCGCTAAAGGCAATTCCCGCCCGTCGCAGAATCGCATTGACGGGAACGCCGGTGGAAAACCGCCTGATGGATCTTTGGTCGCTATACAATGTAATAAACCCGGGAATGCTTGGAGACAGCGTCGCGGAATTTCGAAGAGAGTTCGAAAAACCCATAATGAAAGACGGGGACCGGAAAACCCTGGAACGGTTGAGAGGCATTGTTCGCCCGTTTATACTCCGGCGGCTAAAGAGCGATAAATCAATCATTGGAGACTTGCCCGAGAAGATCGAGCAAAATGTCATGTGCAGCCTTACAATGGAGCAGGCGTCGCTTTACGAGGCGGTTGTAAGGGATGTCGAGAGTAAACTTCAGAATGGCGACGCCAAGGCCAGGAGTGGCGTGATGCTTGGAGCGCTCACGCGCCTCAAGCAAATTTGCAATCATCCTTCGCAATTTCTTCAGGATGGAAGCGATTTCTCGGAAAAGCGATCTCGCAAGCTGGAACGGGCTTGCGGCATGGTTGATGAAATAATCGAAAAGGAGGAAAGCGTCCTGATTTTTTCCCAGTTTACGGAAATTGGAAAAAATCTGGAAAATCTGTTTCGAATGCGCGGCAATGGACGGATATTCTACATGCATGGAGGAACACCTCGCGCATTGCGGGAGGATATGGTCGACAAGTTTCAGGATCCCGGCTCCGAGGCGTCCGTGTTCATACTTTCATTGCGCGCCGCAGGTGTTGGCCTGAATCTGACAAATGCCAATCACGTGATTCACTTTGACCGGTGGTGGAATCCGGCAGTTGAAAACCAGGCCACCGATCGCGCCTACAGGATTGGTCAAAAAAAGGTGGTCATGGTGCATAAATTCGTAACCGCGGACACGCTTGAGGAGCGTATCGACGAAATGATCGAGTCAAAAAGGAAGCTTGCCGAAGATGTGGTTGGAGCTGACGAATCATGGTTGTCGAACATGGAAAGCGACGCTTTCATTGAACTTATCAGGCTAAACAGAAAGTCCGTATTGGAATAAAGGGGATATCATATGGCATATTACAGTAAAACCTGGTGGGGAAACGTTTTTTTGGACGCTCTTGACAATTGCATGGATTCGGGCCGCCTTTCGCGAGGCCGCTCATATTCAAGTCCGCACCGTTTGAGCAAATTCAGCATCCATGACGGCAAGATAAGCGGCACCATGATGGGCAACAAAAATCCCCATTTCGGTGTATATGAAACACCATACTACAAGGTGGAGGTCCAGCTTGCCCCGCTTGGCGCGCCGCAGAAAAAGATGATTCTCGACAATCTGGGCAACAATGCCAACTGGGTTGCCCATTTTATTATCGGCGAGATTCCCGCGGGCATTGACGATGCGCTGAGTAAAATGGGGATACCGCTGCTGCCCAGAGATCTTCGAGACATAAAATCCAAATGCAGCTGCCCCGACTACGCAGTTCCCTGCAAGCATGTCGCGGGAATCTACTATCACGTTGCGGGCAAACTCGATCATGACCCAATGCTGCTGTTTGAATTGCGCGGACTTAAGCGCGGTCAAATTATGGATGCCCTCGCCAAAACGGAAATCGGGAAGGCCCTGCTGGATGATGACAAGACGCTTGCCGATTCCGATGCCGCCAGGATAAAACCGCTTTATCCTGAAGTGGAGGTCGAGCATGTTCATGCCGACCCGGCGGACATGCGAAACTTTTGGCTGGGAAAACCGCTTCCGCGCGACACCAGAGCCGACATGCCACCTCCCCCGGTTTCCGTTCTGCCGATGCGTCGAGCTGGTGACTATCCGGAGTTTTGGCGACAAAACCATTCGTTTCTGGAGACAATGTCGCTGATATATGAATCTGCGGCAAAAGGAGTAAAAAGGCGGCCGCTCAAGGGTGAAGTTCTTCTCAATTCAAAATGAGGACATTGCATCGCGATGAAAATGCCGATTTCCCATTTTAAGATGCAAATGCACATAGGTGTTGAAATTCGCCAATTGGGAAAGTAGGTATTCGTGACGCAATCGGCAGGTGTGATTTTCATCCAACTTCAGCCTTTTGCGTAGTTCAGACGATGGAATGAGAAAACGGGCGCATGATTACCGAAATTGGACATTTTTCTCTAATACTTGCCTTTTCAATTGCCTGCGTTCAGGCCTTTGTTCTGCTGCTTGGCGCGCAAATGCGCTGGTCGGGATGGATGTCCATTGCCGTGCCAGCCGCAACTTTGCAGTTCATGCTTACTGCGGGAGCCTTTATTGCGCTCACATGGGCCTTTGTTAATTCAGACTTTTCAGTTCGGCTTGTCACGCTTAACAGCCATTCCCTAAAACCGATGCTTTACAAGGTTACCGGCGTGTGGGGCAATCATGAGGGGTCAATGCTTCTTTGGGTGCTCATTGTAACTTTGTTTGGCGCTTTCGCTGCGTGGTTCGGCGGCAATCTGCCGCCATTGCTCAAGGCGCGCGTTCTAGGCGTTCAGGCACTTATAGGCGCGGCGTTTTTCGCCTTCATATTGTTTACATCCAATCCGTTTGACCGAATCCGGCTTCCTCCATTTGACGGACAGGATCTAAATCCGCTTTTGCAGGATCCGGGCCTCGCGTTTCATCCGCCGTTTCTCTATCTCGGATATGTTGGGCTTTCAATGACCTATTCATTTGCAATTGCCGCGCTTTTGGAGGGAAAAGTCGAAGCGGCATGGGGACGTTGGGTTAGGCCATACACGCTTGCCGCATGGGTGTTTTTAACAGTTGGCATCGGTTTGGGCAGCTGGTGGGCCTATTACGAGCTCGGATGGGGCGGCTTCTGGTTTTGGGATCCCGTCGAGAATGCGTCATTTATGCCATGGCTTGCAACCGCGGCGCTTCTCCATTGCGCGATAGTCGTGGAAAAACGCGAATCTCTAAAAAGCTGGACCGTTTTGCTGGCCATCGTCGCGTTTGGATTTTCGATGGTTGGCGCCTTTTTGACGCGGTCGGGCGTGATCACATCCGTCCATGCATTTGCATCCGATCCTGAAAGGGGGATGTTTCTACTTCTTATCCTGGCGGTGTTTATGATTGCGGGATTGACATTGTTTGCGGCAAGAGCCGGTGAGATGCATTCAAAGGGCGTGTTTTCCATTGCAAGCCGCGAGTCCGCTCTGGTGCTTAACAATGTTCTGCTGGGGGTATCCGCTTTCGTTGTATTTACCGGCACGATATGGCCGCTTGTTTCGGAAATTTTTTTTGATAGAAAACTCTCAGTCGGACCACCATTCTTTAATACGGCATTTACGCCATTCATGGTGGCGTTGGCGCTGATTTTGCCGGTTGGCGCAATGCTTCCATGGAAGCGCGCACGCGTAGGTCGCGTATTGCGGCAGCTTTCCCCGGCTTTTGCGCTCGCATTGGCCGTAGTGGCGTTGCTGTGGGCAATTCAAACGGGTCGAAGCATTCTCGGTCCTGTTGGCGTCGCTCTTGGCGCATGGCTGGTTGCAGGTTCAGTGAGCGAGATTTGGACCCGTTCAAAAGGAAATGCGGCGCGGGCGCTGAGGTTTCCGCTAGCCGACTGGGGCAAGGCCGTTGCCCATTGCGGTCTTGGCGTTACGATTGCCGGGATCGCCGGATTGACGGCATGGGAAGTCGAGGATATTCGCGCAATGAGCATTGGCGATGAGATGTCCATCGCCGGATATTCGATTTCCTTTGAAGATGTGGCAAGAGTAAATGGACCGAATTACATGGCCACGCGCGGTGTGTTTGCGTTGTCGCGAAATGGCAGGGAAATTGGGAATTTATACCCGGAAAAGCGAACATACCCGGTTGCCGGCATGCCAACAACCGAAGCGGCAATCAATAACGGGTTCTTTAGAGACATATATGTTGTGCTGGGAGACCGTCAGCATGATGGCGGATGGACGGTTCGAACATACTACAAGCCCCTTGCCAACTGGATTTGGGGCGGCGCCATACTGATGGCGCTTGGCGGATTGCTGTCATTGAGCGACAGACGGCACAGAGTGGCAGCCGGTGCGCGCGGAACGGCGGCAGAGGGAATATCTGCATGATGAAACGATTGGCATTGGTTTTGCCGCTTTTCCCATCTCATGCAATTGCCGTTGAACCGGATGAAATATTGGGAAACACCATTCTGGAAGAGCGCGCAAGGGGCATTTCCGCGGAATTGCGCTGCCTGGTATGCATGAATGAAAGCATTGATGATTCCAATGCGGAGCTTGCCCGCGACTTGCGGATATTGGTGCGAGAGCGATTGCTTGAGGGTGACACGGACGAGGAGGTGTTTCAATATATTGTGGACCGCTATGGTGAATTCGTGTTGCTGAAGCCCGACATGAGCGGTTCCAATCTGGTCCTTTGGCTGACCGGACCGGCAATAATGGTGCTTGGAGGCGCACTTGGAGTTCGCCATATGCGCCGCCGCTCGCCTGCGGCGGTTGAGGATGAGGTTTTGACGCGTGAAGAGCAAAGCCGCTTGAGTAAAATATTGAAAGACAATGCCGCCCATTCGGATGCAAACGGATGAATGCGGCGCATTGCGATAAAAGCGAACGGGGATAAAAGCATGAAAGACTACCAGACGATAACGTTTGACATTGAAGACGACATTGCAAGGTTGCGACTTAACCGGCCGGAAAAGATGAATGCCCTAAATGCGCAAATGCGGGCGGAAATCACCGATGCGGCCAGATATTCCGGAAGCAATGCAAGGGTTCTGGTAATTGTCGGCAATGGAAACGCGTTCTGCTCCGGACAGGATTTGTCTGACGGCGGCAACGCCTCGTCGATTAATCTCGAGAGAGTGCTCCGCGATGAATATGCGCCCATGCTTCTTTCAATTGCCGATTGCCCGATCCCGACGATTTCCGCCGTAAATGGTCCTGCCGCCGGTGCGGGGGCAAATCTGGCTTTGGCCGCGGACATAGTCATTGCAACTGAAAGCGCATATTTTCTTCAGGCATTTTCCCGGATAGGCCTAATTCCCGATGCGGGTGGCACATTCTGGATGCCAAGGCAGATGGGCGCCGCCAAGGCAATGGGGGCCGCGTTGTTCGCGGAGCCGATAAGCGCGCGCCAGGCTGACGAATGGGGAATGATATGGGAAGCGGTCGGTGATGACGAGTTTGAAAGTCGATGGACTGCGCGCGCGGAATATCTGGCCAAAGGTCCCACCGTCGCTTTTGGAAACGCAAAAAAGGCCATCCGTCAGAGTTGGGAAAACAATCAGAACGGGCAATTGGACCTTGAAGCGAGATTGCAGGGCAATTGCGGAAGAACCCGGGATTTTAAAGAGGGGGTTGTGGCGTTTCTCGAAAAGCGGAAGCCGGCATTTGAAGGGCGATAGCGCGGGTTTTAATGAACTCGGCGGATTGCAAAAGGTTCTGGCCGGTTTAAGGGGCATTGCAATGGATTGATGTTTCTCTGGAAAACCATCATGATTTGCAGTTCTGAAAACGGCAATAAGCTTCAATAATTTATTGATTGCGGTTATGGGCTTTCTGGCTTTAAATGCAACAATGTTGTTCTGTTCATATCTAAAAAGGGAGGAATCAATGAAGAACATCAAAATGCTGGCCGCTGCGGCCTTTGTCGGCGTTTTTGGCATGCCCGCCAATGCGGTCGAGGAAGTGAAGATTGGCGTTCCATCATGGACCGGCGCTCAGGCGATAGCAAATTTGCTGGGCGCTGTTGTCGAGCTTAAAATTGGCGGCAAGGTGGAGTACGTGCCGGGAAACAATGCGACAATTTTTCAGGCAATGGATCAGGGAAAAGGCGATATTGACGTTCATCCGGACGTCTGGCTGCCAAATCAGGAAAGCTTCACAAAAAAATATGTTGAGGAAAACGGCACGGTTACCTTGTCGTCCAATTCATACGAGGGCAACCAGGGTTATTGCGTCTCAAAAGATTTTGGCGAGGCAAACAGCATTACCGACATTGCGGATCTCGGCCGCCCCGATGTTGCCGCCTTGATGGACAGCGATGGAAACGGAAAAGGTGAAATGTGGATTGGCGCTCCCGGATGGGCGTCGGCGAATGTAAACGAGGTAAAGGTTCGAGATTACGGACTCCTTGATTTCATTGAACCAATACGCGCGGAGGAAAGCGTCAAGACTGCTCGTGTCAAAGACTCGATCGCCAAAGGCGAGGGCTATGCGTTCTACTGCTACAAGCCGCATGCAATCTGGTACATGTTCGATGTGAAAATGCTGAGCGAACCGCGGCACGATCCTGAAAGATACAAGATGGTTCAGCCGTCGGACTCGGCGGACTGGTATGAGGACTCATTTGTCGCAAGCAAGGACGCGTTGAAAAATGTGCAGATAGCGTGGTCCAACTCGCTGGTGGAGCGTTCTCCCGCCATTGCGGAGTTTTTCGCCAATTTTGCTCTGACAGCCGATGATGTTTCCGGATTCGCATTTGAGATAAGCGGAAATGGAAGGGATCCCGCAGATGTTGCTCGCGAATGGGTTGAAAACAATTCGGACAGGGTTGATTCCTGGTTGGGTCTCTGACCGGAATGTTTGACTGTCGCGGCACCGGCATAATGCCGGTGCCGCCTGATTCGGAGTCTTGAATGTCAATCCCGTTTCCCCATGAGCCATGAATCCGTCATAGAAATTGCAAATGTCTGGAAGATATTCGGAGCCAACGCTCTTGAGGCGCTGAAGGCGATAAACGAACGCGGTCTCGGCAAGGCGGAAGTGCTATCCGAATTCAACGCGGTTTTAGGTGTTGCCGATGTAAGTCTTTCGGTAAATAGAGGCGAGATTTTTTGCGTTATGGGATTGTCGGGAAGTGGAAAGTCCACTCTTGTAAGACATCTAAACCGCCTGCTGGAGCCCACAGTTGGAAGAATCATGATTGAGGGCACGGATGTAATGGGCCTTGAAAACAGTGCGCTGCAAAGGTTCCGCAATCGAAAAATTGGAATGGTTTTTCAAAATTTCGCCTTGATGCCGCACCGTTCCGTTCTTGACAATGTGGCCATGCCGCTTGAAATCCGCCAGATTTCAAAAAACGAGCGGATGCGACAGGCCGCCGCAATATTGGACATTGTTGAACTTGGAGCGTGGGGGGCAAAATTTGCCCATGAGCTTTCAGGTGGCATGCAGCAGCGAGTGGGCCTGGCGCGCGCACTTGCGGCAAATCCGGATGTCTTGTTGATGGATGAACCGTTTTCGGCTCTTGATCCGCTCATAAGAAGACAATTGCAGGACGAGTTCATTCGATTAAGTCAAATTCTGAAAAAAACGACGGTGTTCATCACCCATGATCTTGATGAAGCGGTTCGAATTGGAGATCGAATCGCGATCATGAGAGATGGGCGCGTGGTGCAGATAGGCACGGCGGAAGATATCGTGATGAATCCCGCAGACGATTACGTGGCCGACTTTGTGGCGGGCATCTCAAGACTAAAGGTCGTCAGGGCACATGCGGTAATGAGGCCGGTTGAGGAGCATGTTGCCTTGCACGGACCCATACGGGCCAATTCGCCCCGTGTTGACGAGAATGAAACCTTGAGCAAGCTGATCAATATGGCAATAGACAGCGACACCGCGATTCTGGTCCAGAGCCAAAATGTAAATGTGGGTGTTGTTACCAGAAAAGACCTGCTGCGAACCGTGATAGAGGGGACGGAAGTTTCATGAGCGACGACATCGCGCAAAATCCTCTTGAAGCAACTGACACCGATGCGGCTCGCGCATATGCAGAGGAAAGACGCGAGAAAATTCGGGAATTTGTTCAAACGTCCCCTGAATACTACATTTCCCGATTTGATAAAATCGGGGCCAGCTCAAGATTTACGCCGACTTTCAATTTGGCCGCGGGCCTTCTTGGGCCAGTCTGGTTTGGTGCGCGCGGGCTATGGTCATGGGCTCTGCCCTTTCTGATTTTGGAAGCGCTTGGCCTTGTGCAGATCGCGCGCGGTTTGTTTGGAGACCTGGCGGCGGATGCCATGGCGAGGATTGCCTCGATCGAGGGCACGCTCGAGTTCCGCCGGCAGCAATTGGCCGCGGCGATTGAGAACGGCTCCGACAAAGTTGACGTATACAGACGGACTGTGGAATCGCTTGAAGCAAACATTGGCGGATTGCGAGCGGAAGCCGAAGCTCTGCAAGAGCGTGGCGTATGGATTTTCCTTGTTGGACTTACCATTCTGGTTCTCGTCAAGATTGCCCAGTCGCTGGTGGCCAACTGGGCTCTCGAGGCCCGTTTTTCGGACTGGCTTTCAAACCGTTCCATCCGTTCGGGCATTCCGGTTCGGAATTTCATTTTTAGCGCGGTTTTTATGCTGCTCATTGCATGCACCGCGATGGTCCACTACAGTTTTCCCGGCAGGTGGGAAATGCTTGCGGATTTTCCGACGAGGGCGGGCATTCGCCTCACCGCCATTGACTGGGTGGAAGCGTTTTTCACGTTTTGCGTCATAAATGGAGAGGTGCTGTTTGACGCGGTCACATATGGGATCCGCCTCATTTTGGACGCGCTGGAACTGGTATTCGTTTCAACGCCATGGATTGTGATCTTCTCGCTGATAGTTTTGCTGACCTGGTTAACTGCCGGGATTCGGACGGCAATATATTCCGGCGCCTTCCTTTGCTACATGGGTTTGCTGGGATTCTGGGAAAAGGCGATGACAACTCTTGCGCTGCTTGGCACCGCTGCATGTCTTTCCATCGCAATTGGCATACCGCTCGGCATGTTTGCCGCCAGAAGGCCCAGGTTTTACTCTTTTATTCAGCCGATAATGGACTTTATGCAAACAATGCCCGCGTTTGTCTTCATGATCCCGGTTATCGCCTTTTTCGGCACCGGCAAACCGGCCGCGGTCGTCACCACGATGATATTCGGAGGAACGCCCGTGGTCAGATTGACTGTACTTGGGTTGCGGGGCGTGCCGGAAAGTGTACGTGAAGCGGCCATCAGCTTTGGTGCAGGCAAATGGTATCTGCTTACAAGAATTGACCTCCCGCTTGCCAGCCCGTCCATCAGGGCGGGCGTAAACCAGACGATTATGCTGTCTCTGGCAATGGTTGTGGTTGCATCGCTTATTGGCGCCAAAGGGCTTGGCGAGGATGTTCTTGAAGCTCTGCAATATGCCAATGTGGGGCAGGGGATACTGGCCGGATTTTCGATTTTGTTCTGCGCCATGATTCTCGATAGAATAGTGCAGGGTGCTCGCAAGTAACCCTCAGGCAGCTTTACAGGGTAAATTCGCGCGCCAGGACAGTAAATTCGAAGGCGAATCGTTTTTTCGGTCTTGAATTTGCATTTGCGAAAGAGGTGATGGGGAAAACCCGCATTTGCCGTTGTCTGTCATGAAACTCGCCATGAATCCGGGCGTCATGCATCAAGTATTGATTTTCCGTATATCAAATAATCCTGTCGGCGGCGCATGTCCGCAATTGGCGATTCCTTCGGAAGGGAGGTGTTTTCAGTTGTCAGAAGTTCGCCTTTGGCAATAGGTCCTGCAACTTCGGCACCGGCAAGCAGACCTGCCGGAATTGCATTCCGGGCAATGGCTCTACCTGCTTCCATAGCCCATGCCCGATAGGTGTATTCGCCAATCTGGTCAAGTTTTTCACCAATCTGAAGGTCTTTTTTGGCCACCGCGCATACCTCCGCCACGGGATTGTCAAGCGGCACCATGTCCGCCTTGCCGTATAGAACGGCGCGCGCGCAGGTTAATGGTACTTCAAGTGATGTGAGATGATATGGACGAACAAGCGTAAAATAGGGACCGTCTCCCATTTTCAGATCAATCATGCGTTCAAGGACTCGGGGATGCTCCGCTTCGACAACCACAAAAACGCCAGGGGAAACACCTTTGCCGATGGAAAAGTCCACTCTCCCCGCATCGGAAAGAATTCCCCCGTCTTTTTCGGGAATTAGAATTGAGGAAATTTCCTTTGGCGCTGCCGCGGGTCCGTGCATGCCGTCAACATCGGGAATTAGGCCTGTCGCATTCGCGATTGCCGACATTTCAACCATTGTCTTTGATCCGTCAACGAATTCAACGAGAAGTCGAGGATTCATGTTTCTCGCCTCCGCTTCTTCGCGATACGCGTCGGGTGTCGCATCGAAGTTGAGAGGGTTGTTTTTTCCCTTTCCCGCACATACTATTTTATGCCCCATTGCCGACGCAAACTCCAGCAGCTCCATGCATGACGAGGGCTCATCACCCGCTCCCAGTGAATACACCACACCGAGGCGTTCGGCTTCTCGCCGAAGATATGAACCAATTGTCACATCAGCCTCGACATTCATCATTACAAGATGCTTGCCGTGCTCCATTGCCTTAAGTCCGATTTCCGCTCCAACCGCGGGAACGCCGGTTGCGTCAATTACAACGTCAATGTATCCTGAATTGATGATTGGGCTTACATCTTCCGTGATTGCGGTACGCCCGGATTCGATAATTGAATTGACCATGTCGGTTGTATTTGCATCTGCGCTATGGCCAATCTCGTTAAGAGAGATTTGAACGGCTTTATGCGCCGAGGCAGGCGTGTGTTCCGCTATGGCGGCAATCTCAATGCCGTCCATCATGCCAACTCTTGTGACAATGTCCGTTCCCATTTCTCCAGATCCGACAAGCCCAATTCTAATTGGATTTTCCTCATTTGCCCGCGATTCAAGATCTTTCGCCAATCCGGTTAATTCTATATTTGTCGTCATTTTCTCATTTCCAATGAATGGTTGCCGTCGTGATTTTCTTTAGACATTAGTAGTCTCGAATAATCGTTTTGGCAATTGCCATGCAAGACATTTAAGACTTCCGGGTCTCATATGAATTTATCAGAGGCGGTTGAACTCTGGAAAACGGGTACATTAAAAACCCAAGGTTCCGAATTCCTAAAAGGGCGTTGATTCGATTTTAAGACCATATCGCCAATACGCGATTGATCAAGAAGTTGTTCTAACTGCAATGGAAAAAAGGGGCAGGCTTCCATTGAAAGTGATCAATGCTCATTGGCCAATTGTGCAATTGGCATTTATATCCGGGTGTTGATGGGTATATTCGGCTGCGGGAGGCATATTGGAGCATGGCGGGCGGGTGCCGGTATCTTAAGGCGGCAATTTGCTCTTAGCATGTTGAATCCCGGGCGGAATTGTGCATTCATCCATTGAGCGCATAAAGCGTTTTGCCTGACATGGGTTTTTGTGGCATTGCCCGACATAATTCTGTAGGTGCGTAAGCGGAACGAAACCGCAATGAACTGGGAGGTTGCTGGAGTGACGAAAAACTCTTTTATTCAATTGGAATCATCCGACGGAGGCTCTTTTAAGGCCTATATGGCAAAACCCGAGAAGGGTTCGGGGCCTGGTCTTGTCCTGTTGCAGGAAATATTCGGCATAAACGAATACATGAAATCCATGGCCGACCATTTCGCAGAGGAGGGCTATGTGGTGCTCGTGCCCGATCTGTTCTGGAGAATGGAGCCGGATGTAAGTCTTGGCTATTCCGAGGAGGACTTCGGAAAGGCATTTGGATTTTATCGGAACTTTGACGTGGACAAGGCCATCGAGGATGTGAATTCCACTATACGGCACATGCGTTCAATGGACTCCGTTGCGGGCAGAGTTGGTGCATTGGGCTATTGTCTTGGCGGAAAGCTTGCCTATCTTACGGCGGCCCGTACCGACATTGACTGCGCCGTTTCGTATTACGGAGTTGCGATTGAAGATGCGCTGAACGAAGGAGCAAACATATCTTGCCCGATGGTTTTTCATTTTGCCGAACTGGATAAGTTCGCGCCCCCCGAAGCCGTGGAAAAAATCAGGACTGAGTTCAAAGATCGAAATGACTTCGAATTTTACGACTATCCCGGGGTCGACCATGCATTTGCCACCCACGGAAGAGACAGTTACGACAAACCGTCGGCGATGATGGCCTATTCGCGATCATTGTCTCTGTTGCGCAAGGTGCTGGGTCCGATTTACGATCTGTCCCATTTATGGGACATGCACTGCCATCATGAATTTGCGACAAGAGATGTCCATGCCACAATGAAAACAATGGTGGCCGAACCCTATGTGAACCATATTCCAACAATGACCGGCGGGGTGGGCCAAAAGCACCTGTCCCGATTTTACAAGCACCATTTTGTTGACGCCAATCCCGCAGACACCAGACTTGTTCCAATATCAAGAACCATTGGCACAGACCGTCTTGTGGATGAAATGCTGTTCTGCTTTACCCATGACATGGAGATCGACTGGATGCTGCCGGGAATTGCCCCGACAGGGAAATATGTGGAAATTCCTTTGGTGGCCATTGTGAATTTTCGAGGCGATAAACTGTATCACGAGCATATTTACTGGGATCAGGCTTCTGTACTGGTTCAGATAGGAGTTCTTGATTCCAAGGGTCTGCCGGTCGCCGGCAGGGAAACAGCGGCAAAACTGGTTGATGAAACACTGCCTTCAAACGAATTGATGGCCAATTGGGCGTCAAGTGAGGGCAAAGCCGTATAATGGCAGCATGGGAAGATAAAACATGAAGAAAATAACTGGAATGATACTGGGCGCGTCCTTATCGGCAGGCATGGCCGCCGCCGATGACTCGACACTTGCAATTGCCTATAACGTCTCGCTTCCAAGCTGGGACGCCACGGTTGGGCCGTCGGCCGTCAACCCGACCATCCAATCAATATACAAGTCCGTTTTCGATCAGTACATTGATCAGAACCCGGATTTGAGTTTCAGGCCGGGACTGCTGACGGAATGGGGCTGGAATGAAGACGGCAGCAAAATCCGAATGGTGGTGCGCGAGGGGGCCCTGTGGCACAATGGCGATCCCGTTACCGCCTCCGACATTGTCTGGTCTCTTGAACGCGCCGGCAAAGAGGAAACCGGAAATCCAATACAGTTTTTGTGGTCCACCATAGGCAATTTCACAATTGATGGAAATGTCATTGAAGCCGATGTGCTGCGCTATGATCCAACAATATTCAAGTGGATGGCGTTTTTGACCGCCTATGTTCTCCCCAAAGACTATTACGAATCTGTTGGAGCTGAGGGGTTTGAAAAAAATCCGGTTGGTTCAGGGCCTTACATGGTTGACGAGTATGTTGCCAACTCATTTGCGCGCTTGAAGCGCTTTGATGGCTACTGGGGTCCAAAACCGGAATTTGAAACAGTCATATTCAAATTTGTGCCCGACGCCTCGGCGCGCGTTGCCGAGGTTGAAACCGGGGCCTCCGATATCACCCTGGAAATTCCATATGAAGAGTATGATCGCCTTGCGGCAAAAGACGGTCTTGAAGGCGTCACCACCCCCGTTTCGGATATTGGCATGATATTCATCAACGACGTCGGGGTAATGGAGGACTCAAACGTGCGCAAGGCTGCGGCGCATGCCATTAACAAGAATTTGATTATTGAGCGTCTTCTCAGGGGTTATGGTGTAAGGATCGATACTTTGCAGGCTCCGCAATATTCGGCCTTCAACCCGGATACATTGGTGGCCTACGATCCTGATCTTGCAAAAAAACTGCTTGCGGCTTCGGGGTACTCGGAGGAAAATCCCGTAAAGTTCAAAATCCAGACCACAAGGGGATTCAAGCCGAAAGACTATGAAATAATCCAGGTGATCGCGGGAATGTGGAAGAGAGTCGGTATCGAGGCGGAAATCGAGGTGTATGAAATTGCAAAGCATTTTGACCTCAGGGCTAGAGACGAACTTGCGCCAGCCGCATTTTACAACTGGGGAAATTCAATCGGCGATCCGTCCACATCCACTGGATTTGCCATGTTTGGCCCATCACCGCATTCCACATGGGATACGGAAGATTTGGATGCAATGATCGGGCCTCTCTGGGGAGAGAAGGATGAATCCAGGCGCATTGACGGATTCAAGGCGGTTGATGCATATATTGCGGAGAATGCCATGGTGATACCTCTACTGCAATTTGTTCAGCCAATCGTATTTCGTGAAGGGCTTTCGGTGACTCCTCATGTGGCCAACTTTTTGCTGCCGCAAAATGTTGTCAGCCAGTAACATTGCGTGCGGGGAGCTCGTTTAGGGCACCTTTGTTCCTTCAGATAGATCATTGTCTCGCATTGCCATTGCCATTTGCTCAATCGGGCTGACCATGCTTGGCGTCTCCGTTGTCGTGTTCGCAATCCTGCGTCTTGTTCCGGGGGATCCCATAGCAATGATGCTTCCCCCGGGTGCAACAGAGGAGACAAGGCAAAATCTGGAGCGCCTCTATGGTATGGACAAACCTCTGATTGAACAATATTTCATCTGGTTGCGGGATGTGCTTCACCTTGATTTTGGCATGTCAACGCAGTTTCGTCTTCCCGTGATGGAAGTCATCTTTAATCGCCTGCCCGTCACGCTGGAACTGGTTCTTCTGGCTTCAATCATTGCGCTGACATTGTCGTTTGCACTTTCCGTACTTGCCGTTTGGATTCAAAGAGACGGCGCCACATTGATAATTGACGGAGCGAGTGGATTAACCCAGGCAATTCCCGATTTTTTATGGGCATTGATATTCATTTTTTTTGTAACGCTTTATGCGCCATCAATTCCCATTTCCGGCAGATATGATCCCCGGACCGCTCAGGATTTCATCACGGGTTTCTATTTGATTGAGGCATTGATTACCCTGCGTCTTGGTACATTCGCGGAATTGCTGCGCCATGCGATATTGCCCGCATTCGCACTTGCGCTTCCGCTTGCGGCGAGTATAACGCGACTGTTGAAATCCGCTCTTGAGGAAGCGATGTCGGAGGATTACGCAATTCTGGCGCGCACCAAGGGAAAAAGCCGAATAGCCATCATTTTGGGTGAGGCATTGCGAAATGCGCTAATACCTGTGATTGCATTGACTTCGGTTCAATTGGCATTTCTGATCGGCGGCACGGTTTTGATAGAACGCCTTTTTTCTCTACCAGGCATTGGTTCGACGGCAATAACCGCGGTTGTCAATCGAGATCTTCCGCTCATTCAGGGAGTTGTTCTGGTGTTCGCCGCACTATTCATTGCAATTAATCTAATCAGTAACGGCCTCTACCGGCTTGCCGACCCCAGACTCGGAAAAACCGATGAGTGAAGTGGAGCGTTTCAGTATAAACAAGGCCCGCTCTCTTACCGGCAGAGCGGAAACATCAGGTGAAAACGTATCAAGAATACGCGCAATTTTTGGCGGTGCCGTACTTGCCTTTCTAATTGCGGCGGCCATATTTGCTCCTTTGATTGCTCCTCACGATCCGGTGCTGGATGATTTGCTGCTTATAAACATGCCGCCAGCGTGGTTGAACTCCAACCCTGGTCACTACGGCATTGACAATCCATGGTCCTATCCACTTGGCACCGACAGTTTGGGCCGGGATGTTGCGTCGCGACTGATTTATGGCGCGCGAGTGGCGTTAATTGTTGGATTTTCCGTGGCCTGCATTGCGTCTGTTGCCGGCGTCTTTCTGGGGGCATTGGCCGGATTTTACGGTGGATGGACAGATGCCGTCATTGGACGGGTGGTTGACATATGGGTTGCGTTTCCCCCGGTTCTGCTGTCAATTATACTGGTCGCCTTGCTGGGCACCTCGTTGACCTCGGTAATCGTTGTCGTGGCTGTAATTGACTGGACTCGATTTGCGCGTGTTGTTCGCGCAGATGTGCTAAGGCAAAAAAACCGGGATTACATCGAAGCGGCAAGAATAGCGGGAAGCAGTGAAATATCCATATTAATTCGCGAGGTTTTTCCAAATGTTCTTCCACTTTTGGTGACGCTTTTTTTCTTCGAGGTTGGGATTGCAATTACAGTGGAAACAATACTGAGTTTTGTGTCCCTCTCGGTATCCTCGGGTTCCGTGACATGGGGCGACATGATTGCCGAAGGCCGACGTGTGCTTAATGAATCCTGGTGGGTAATGGGTTTTCCCGTGCTGGTCCTTATCGCCACCATTTTGGGATTGAACGCCATTGGCGACGCCATGCGCTATTATCTTGATCCGGTGCTGAGCAGATGAGTTTGCTCGAAATTGAAAATCTGTCGCTTTCGGTGCGGAATGTCCGAATTCTAAGAAAAGTGTCCTTAAAGGTCGGCGAAGCGGAAATTGCCGGCGTCGTGGGCGAATCCGGAGCTGGAAAGTCAATGCTGGGAAAAGCGGTGCTTGGAGTTTTGCCGGGAGATGTCTCCGCATTGTCTGGCGAGATCAGGCTGCATGGTGAAAATCTGCTTAAACTTGCTTCAAGACAGCGAAGAATGATATTGAAGCGCAGTCTTTCATTGATACCGCAAGATCCAATGACAGCTTTAAATCCTTGCAGAACAATAGGTTCGCAGGTTGGAGAAGTTTTATCTTTGACGGGGCGAAGGTCACTGCGGGCCGATGTGACACGTTGGCTTGATGCGGTACGCATACCATTTGCGGCCAGAGTGGCGAAATCCTATCCACATGAATTATCCGGCGGCATGCGTCAAAGAGCGCTCATTGCGGCCGCTTTCGCCAGCCGACCAAAACTGGTGATTGCCGACGAACCGACGACGGCGCTGGATGTAACCGTTCAAAAGGATGTGCTGGTGCTGATACGCGACTTGCAGCGGGAAACGGGAGTTGGCCTTTTGTTTATTACCCATGATTTGTGCGTTGTTGCCAAAATTTGCGGCTCCGTGACGGTAATGCATGGTGGAAGGGTCATCGAGCAGGCGCCATGCGAAAATATAATTCGACAGCCTGGCCACGCATATACCGCCGCTTTGCTGAAAACCGCGCCGCGTCACGACCGTTTTGGTGGTGGTCTGGAACCTGTTCCCGAATCACTGGTGGAAAGCATGATTGCGGAAGCAGAGTCATTTGATGACTGAAGTTTTGCTTGAAGCCAGGTGTCTTGGTGCGCGTTTAGGTGAGCGAAGGCGTTTTTTTCGCAAGGATGAAAAGGGTTTTCCGGTCCTGTCAAACGTTTCCTTCTCATTGGGCAGGGGGGAAATAATGGCATTGGTTGGAGAAAGCGGTTCGGGCAAGACAACACTGGCGCGCGCAATAGCCGGGCTGGTTAAAATTCAAAAAGGCAATTTGATTTTCAATGGAAATTCAATGGTTGATTCCTCATCTGTCGCTTCGATTGCAACCGGAAACCGCGAATGGCTGTCAAGATGGAAAAACCATCGCAAGGACATCCAGCTGATTTTTCAGGATTCTCTGTCATCGCTTAATCCAAGAAGAACAATCGGGGAATCGCTTGCGGTTCCCATTCGAAACTTTAATTCGTCAGGAAGCGGCCATATCGACAAGACGGTCGATTCTCTACTTGATCAGGTGGGTCTCCCCCGCGAATTTAAATTTCATTATCCTCACAGAATTTCCGGAGGCCAGAGACAGCGCGCATGTATAGCTCGCGCATTGGCCAGCCGTCCCAAATTGATTATTGCAGACGAGGTCGTATCAGGCCTTGATGTTTCAAGTCAGGCGCGCATTTTAAGACTTTTTCTGCGTCTGAGAAAGGAATGCAATCTGTCGGTGCTTTTTATAACGCACGACCTTGCCGTGGTGCGATCTGTGGCTGACCGCGTACTTGTCATGCAGAGAGGGAAAATACGTGAAGAAGGCTATGTTGAGCAGGTATTTAGCGCTCCAAGTCACAGTTATACAGCAAAACTGCTCCATGCGGTTCCTTCACTGGAATATGAACCCGACTGGCTTTCCAAAAACGCAAGAGGAGAGTTTGCGATGAACATAAGGAACTCAATCGCCTTTGTGACGGGGGCAAATCGCGGCATTGGCTCGCATTTTGTTGAGGGGCTGCTTAATCGCGGCGTTGGCAAGATTTATGCCGCGGCACGTGATGAAAGGGCAATTGCGGCCAACCCGCGAGTAATTCCGATAAGGCTTGACATTACAGATGCAGGTGCCGTTGCGAAAGCGGCAGGTCAGGCATCCGATGTAACTCTGTTAATTAACAATGCCGGGTATAACGGCAATTCGGGAGCATTGAAATCACCAACGATGGAAGATGCTCGACGGGAAATGGAAGTGAACTATTTTGGAACGCTTTCAATGATTCGAACTTTTGCTCCAGTGCTCAAGCGGAATGGTGGCGGCTGCATAGTGAACATGCTTTCCATATTGAGCCGTGTCGCACTTCCCATAATGGGCACACTTTGCGCCAGCAAGGCCGCCGGCCTGAGCATGACACAGGCGGTTCGAGCTGAACTTAAAATCCAAGGCACAAGTGTAATTGCAGTAATGCCGGGCGCGGTTGATACCGACATGAGCAAGGATTTTCCTCCTCCCAAAGCCGATCCCGCAGATGTTGCGCGCGCCGTTTTGAACGCCATTGAGGCCGGTGATCGGGACGACATTTATCCAGGAGACATGGCGGAAGGTCTGCGTGCGGGTTTGGAGCACGACCCCAAGGAGATTGAAGCGGAAATGTCGCAATATTTGCCTTAGAAGCGGCAAATTGATTTTTGAATTTTGGCTCGTCTGGAGAGGGTTTGATGTACATCTCCAATATGTCTCTTGAAAACTCATTGAAGCACCTGAACAAGATGGTGCGTAAATCATTGCATCTTTGGGATATTCCGGATGGTGCAAGTGTCAGGCTGCTGAATATTTCGGAAAACCTGACCTATATGGTCGAATCTCAAAACGGATTTGCCGCCATTCTTAGGGTGCATAGGGAAAATTATCATACAAAACGGGAAATCGAGTGTGAACTTAAATGGTTAAAGGCTCTTGATTCTGAGAAAAACATCAATGTTCCGAAAGTTTATGAAGGAATAAACGGAGAACTGATACAAGAAGGAATTATTGAAGACCTGGCTTCCACTCGTGATATGGTTCTCTTCAAGTACATTAAAGGCGAGATTCTTGATGAAAGCGATAATCTGGGTGGCAAATTCCGAGAACTTGGCATTATTGCCGCCCATTGCCACAACCATGTTTCGCGCTGGATTAAACCTGAAGATTTTCAGCGCAAGACATGGGATGCCGGCACCATATTTGGCACTGATCCAATTTGGGGGAACTGGCGCCTTGCACCGGAAGTTACACCTGATGTTGCAAAGGTGCTGCAGTACGTTGAAGAAAAAATATGCGAAAGGCTGGAAGCCTTTGGGAAGGATTCTGCCCGATTTAACCTGATTCATGCAGACATGCGCCTAGCCAATATCCTGAATGGCGAAAAACATTTGCATCTGATCGATTTCGACGATTGCGGGTGGGGCTGGTTTTTATACGATTTTGCAACCGCGGTAAGTTTTATTGAGGATGATCCAAGAATATCGAAACTTAAGGAGGAGTGGGTTAGGGGGTATCGAGGCGTTCGCGAACTGAGCAGTGACGATGAAATGGAAATTGACACGTTTGTGATGTTGCGGAGAATGGCACTGCTGGCATGGATTGGCAGCCACTTTGAAGCTCCTGAGCCGCAAAAACTGGCTTCCGGATTTGCTGCCGTCACCGCGCGTCTTGGCATTACATACATTCAGAAAATACACGATTAAGCGCGTTGGTATATTGTCTTATTCATTTGATTCCATTTCCCGGAGCCTCCGGTGGCCCCGCTTCCAGGACTCCACGAGATCCTCCGGGCCGCGGCTCCAACGGAACGGGCGGGCGTCCCTGGCGTTGCGGTG
>JAPOTF010000165.1 GCA_026709325.1 Roseovarius sp. | reverse complement strand
TGAACATTTAATGCCATAGACGCGGCACTCCACTGCGGAATCAATAGCGGTAATGCTCGGGTTTGAATGGCCCATCAGGCTTGACTCCGATGTAATCCGCCTGTTCCGGTTTAAGCTCCGTCAGTTTAGCGCCTATTCGACCAAGGTGAAGGCGCGCAACCATTTCATCAAGATGCTTTGGAAGAATATAGACCTTGTTGTCGTATTCGTCTCCCTTTGACCACAATTCCATTTGCGCTAGCACCTGATTGGTAAAGCTTGCCGACATGACAAATGAAGGATGGCCCGTCGCGTTTCCAAGATTCAGCAGTCGTCCTTCAGACAAGAGGATAATCCGTTTGCCGGAAGGCATCTCGATCATGTCGACCTGATCCTTTATGTTTGTCCATTTGTGGTTTTTTAGATTGGCGACCTGAATTTCGTTGTCGAAATGCCCAATGTTGCCGACAATCGCCATGTCTTTCATCCCGCGGATGTGCTCAGTGCGAATCACGTCCTTGTTGCCAGTGGTTGTCACGAAAATGTCGGCATTGGCGACCTCATCCTCCAGCAACGTCACTTCAAAGCCGTCCATTGCCGCCTGAAGGGCGCAAATTGGATCGATTTCGGTAACCTTTACCCTTGCCCCGGCCCCCCGGAGAGAGGCGGCAGATCCCTTTCCAACATCACCGTAGCCGCACACCACGGCCACCTTGCCCGCCATCATGGTGTCCGTGGCACGGCGAATTCCGTCCACGAGCGATTCCCTGCATCCGTATTTGTTGTCGAATTTGGATTTTGTAACCGAGTCGTTGACATTGATCGCGGGAAACGGCAGGTGACCTTTTTCCATCATTTTATACAGCCGGTTCACGCCTGTGGTGGTTTCTTCGGTTACGCCCCTGATCATGTGGCGCTGCCTGACAAACCAGCCCGGGCTTTCACCAAGGCGCTTTCCAATTTGGGCAAACAGCGCCTCTTCCTCTTCCGATTGCGGCGCCGCAATCAGCTCGGCTTCACCTTCCTCCACCCTTGCGCCAACAAGAACGTAAAGCGTGGCGTCGCCACCATCATCAAGTATCATGTTTGCCCCGCCCTCGGGAAACTGAAATATCCGATCGGTGTATGACCAGTACTCCTCAAGCGTTTCCCCTTTAATCGCAAACACGGGGCGGCCGCCTTTTGCGATGGCCGCCGCGGCATGATCCTGGGTTGAGAAAATGTTGCAGCTTGCCCAGCGAACATCCGCTCCCAGTTCAACAAGCGTCTCTATGAGAACGGCCGTTTGTATCGTCATATGCAAACTGCCGGCTATTCTCGCACCTTTTAGCGGCTTGTCGTTCCCGTATCTTTCTCGAAGAGCCATAAGCCCCGGCATTTCGGTTTCAGCTATGTTCATTTCCTTTCGGCCGTATTCGGCCAGATTCAAGTCCCTGACAATATGGTCATTTGCAATCATGAGCCCCTCGCGTTTCAATTTTCCGTGCCATTATCACCGTATCACGTTGCGAACAATGATATTGGACATGATTTGCAATCAAAAAACGCCCGCTCGAAGTCGCGTTTAAAAAAATGCCGCATGGCCTTTCCGGGAATTGCCGTTGAACCTCTCCCGTTCATTCGCTTTACCGTTTAAGTTATCAGATTAAAGAGCGATTCATGACCAAAGCAATATGGCTTTGCATTAGCTGCCGCGATTTGCTAACGGCATCGGATTCAATTGAACATTCATATCTGGAGAAATGATGTGGCCAAAGCGCGCGCCTGGCAAAAAATGCTGTCCGGTCGTAGACTTGATCTTCTCGATCCCTCCCCGGTTGACATTGAAATCGAGGACATTGCGCATGGTCTTTCATTTGTGGCGCGCTGGAACGGGCAAACCAAAGGTGAATATCCCTATTCCGTTGCGGAACATTCTCTGCTCGTCGAGGATTTGTTTACCCGCATGAATCCCGCCCTGTCCCCGAAGTGGCAGTTGGCCGCATTGCTTCATGACGGGCCGGAATACGTAATTGGCGATATGATCTCACCCGTTAAAGCCGCCGTTGGACCAGACTATGGAGAGCTCGATTCGCTTTTGTCCGCGGCAATACATATCCGTTTTGGGCTTCCGGCGCGTCTCCCTTCTCATATCGGGAAAGCGATTAAAAAAGCCGACAGAATCAGCGCCTGGATTGAGGCAACGCAGATTGCGGGGTTTAAAGTGGCGGAGGCCGATCGCCACTTCGGACATCCCGAGCGGCATTTGGTCAGGAATATTGATTTACAGCTCCGTCCGCCGAGTGAAGTCCGTGAAGACTATACCGCGAGAGTTTATGATTTGCTTAAAGTTATAGGTTGACCGCCATACACCAAAATCAATGGCAGTCGGCAAATGAAACGGAACTATCAACCGATGTCGTAAAAGCAACTCATTCGATCAGCCATGTCCTGCGGGGTTAAATCGCGGCGAAAAAACTCGACAACTCCATGATCCGGAAATGCCAGATAGCTAAAGGTCGAGTGATCAACCAGATAATGCTCCTTGTCGTCGCCGTCATGCCTTTTGTAATAGGTTCTGTAGGCTTTGCTGACGGCTTTTATCTGGTCTTCGCTTCCGGTCAGTCCGAGCATTCTCGGATGCAGGTTTTCTGTAAAATCGGCCATCACTTCTGGGGTATCTCTTCTCGGATCTATTGATATAAACACCGGTTTAACCATCTTGCCCCGATCCTCGAGCATGGAAACCGCCTCCACGTTTCGAACGGCATCAAGCGGGCAAATGTCCGGGCAGAACGTATAGCCGAAATATATCAGTGCGGGCTGATCGATAACCTGCTTTTCCGTAACAATGTCGCCCGATTCGCCTACAAGCGTAAATGGTCCACCGATCATGTCCATGCCGCCCCCGACACTTGTGGTGCGGCATTTGGCGAATCGGTCTTCCCCATTGCCGGGAATGGTCATGACATACATGCCGCCAGTTGCAACCAGAATGGAAAATGCAATTGAAAAGACCAGAAAGCGCATCATTTTTTGTTCCCGTCACGCAGTACAGCGAGTTACATACGTGAATGATTTAAGTTTAAATCTCCAAAATTCAAACAGGACATGCAACCCTGATGAACTGAACTCGTCCTTTACCTCGATAAATTGCCATTTGTCCGAGCATATCGATCCAGCGCTCCAAAATCATTGCATTGCCGGGTATGGGGATTTCAGTCCGATGCGGGCGTCTTAGGTTCCGAATCGCCCGTTCACGGTCTTTGCGGCGGCTGGCAGGAGAATGCGGGCCGGCGCGACGGCTCGGAGCGCCCCTGCCGCCGTCGGCAATCTCGCGAAGAGACTTCCGCTGTTTGCCCGTGGGCCTGACGTGACATGTCTTTCCACCTGGTGATCTGGTCATTGCCTTGCCTCATTTGATCCC
>JAPOTF010000183.1 GCA_026709325.1 Roseovarius sp. | reverse complement strand
ACGAAATGTTTTTCCGACATCCAAATTTTATCACGTCTTGGGGTTTGAAGACATCAGCATGAACGCTTATGGCACCTCAAGGTTGCGGTGGCATAGAGATGGGAACAAGTCGCCATCTACGCACAAAACCGGCGAATTGTCCAGCCGACGTATAAAGGCCTTCTTCTCGTGATGCGCAAACCTAATGGTGTCCAGTCTTTTAAAGAACCCGGAAAGTTTTCCCTTTTCTTCCGCCAATGCGCGCAGGTCGAGCACCAGTTCCAGTGCCCGGTCGTAACTCTTGCCAGTGCGAGCGGCGAGCTCCTCTTCGATAATGCCCCATGCTTCGTCGCCTATCTTCCGCAATCGTTCCAGACGCTTTTTTCTCTCCTCTTCCAGTTCCTGTTGCCGCTGGCGTCTTTTTTCCTCTTTTGCCCGTTCCCTGGCGGCCAGACGTTCTTCACGTTTTTTATCCGCAAGCGCCCGGAGTTCTCTCAATGTTCGAAGCCGTGATTTTCCTTCTCCGAGATTCATCTTTTTAGAAGGCCGTACACTCGCTTTAAGATCCGAAAGGGCAAGAGGGTCGCCGATCAGGAACCTATGTAGAAGCTTTGCCTTTTCTTCATCAGGCATTGTCTTGAGTGCCGCGAGGGCTGTTTCCGGAGAGACTTCGCCGCAATCCGAACCGGTGGTCGCTTCCGCCGCGGCCTGTACAAGATCACGGTTAATTCCGAAGAAGTTGCCGAACTCTTCAAGGCTTTTTGTCAAAGGGCCAATACCCGACAGCGGTTCCCGGATATCATCCTCAAGCATGTCCCACTCCGTGGACGCCAGCCAAATGAGGTATGCAAGCCTCAAGTCGCCAGAGAGCAGATCGTATCGAAGTGGGGCCAAAGCGTCAAGCCAGCCCGGACCTTCTTCCCAGTCTTCATAGTCCGCTTCATCCTCGTAGACGCCAATGTCGAGAATGCTGCCCTCCCCGATGTCGACAAACTCCGCAAAATCGCAGTCGCCGATGATGCTTTCGAAAGTCGTTCTCGTCGCAAACTGCGCGGGAAGCAGGATCATAAGCCGCCGCGCCCCTCCATCCGCCAGGTAAAGATGCATGTCGAAGCAACTTGTGAGCAGCTCTTTCTCATTGCCTCTGAAATCTCCGTAGTCGTAGTGGACCGCAAAGCTGTTCGAAGTTATGTTCGCCCTAGACGACAAGCGCCCCAATGCATTCTTGTCGGCTTCGCTGAGCGGGCGATCCATTGCCAGAAACTCGTAATACTGGTAGTAGCTCATACCGTCTGTTCTCCTCTGCAGGATCCTTGAGATTTGGAATCGGATGTCTCAAGCATTGACTGCGCTGCACCTCAGTCCCGCTCAACCGGCAGATTGCGATTTGAGTATGGCGATTTTCGTTTTGGCATCAAAAAGATGAACAAAATCAATATCCGGCAGAAATCTGACTTCCGATTGAGGTGACAATGCGAGTCGTTCCCGGGAAACCGAGCATAGCTCCATGTCACCATGATCGGCGTATATGTGAGTCTCGGGTCCAGTTGGCTCAACGACCTTGACGGTCGCTTGCAGGCCTGCTCCTGAAGTCGACGTGATGACATGTTCCGGACGGATGCCGTAAAGAACATTCTGACCGGCATGAACTTTAAAATCTTGCGGCAAGGGCATGGAAAAGCCGTGAAAGTCAAATGTCTTCCCAACCGAATCTTCGCCAATGGTCCCTTCAAGGATGTTCATTCCGGGAGAACCGATAAATTCAGCGACAAACAGATTGGCCGGATTGTCATAGACTTCAAGCGGACTTCCCACTTGCTCTATGTTGCCGTCTCTCATAATCACGACAACATCCGCCATGGTCATCGCCTCGATTTGATCATGAGTGACGTAAATTGTGGTTGTTTTAAGATTCTGGTGCAATTCCTTGATTTCAGTGCGCATTTGAACGCGCAGTTTCGCGTCGAGATTCGATAGCGGTTCGTCAAACAAAAACACGTCGGGATTGCGCACTATCGCGCGTCCCATTGCGACGCGCTGGCGCTGGCCGCCAGACAGTTCCCTGGGCATGCGGTCCAGAAACGGTTCCAGAGAAAGAATTTTTGCCGCCCAGCCAACCCTTTCGGCTATTTTGCTTTTGTCCACCTTTTTCAATCGCATCGAAAACGCCATGTTTTCGCGAACCGACATATGCGCATAAAGCGCATAGTTCTGGAAAACCATCGCAATGTTGCGGTCCTTGGGATGGACGTCGTTCATCTTGCTGCCGCCAATTGATATCTCCCCGGCGGTAACCTCCTCAAGTCCGGCAATCATTCGCAGAAGTGTCGATTTTCCGCATCCGGAAGGTCCGAGAAGCACAATGAATTGGCCGTTCCGGATATCAAGGTTAATTCCGTGCAAAACCTGCAGAGCTCCGTATTTCTTTATTGCGTCGCTGATCGTTACCGATGCCATGGCGCAAATCCTTTCTCTTCTGTCAACGCACTGACCGCCTGCCGCGAGCCGACAATATTCTGTTCCCGATTTCCACAAACCCTTCAGCTCCTCTTGACGGGGCAATGTAGCGGGGAAGCGCCTCCATCCTGTCCAGAAAATCGGCTACATTCGCCACACCGCATGCATGTGGAAAAAAATCAAACATGGGCGCGTCATTCGGGCTGTCTCCGCAATAGATGAACTTGTTTTTGCTCCCGTTGAGATCTATTCCGAATTCCTCCTGCAGAAACCGCCTGGACATGCTTAACTTGTCCCAATCCCCAAACCACCCATTTACATGTATCGAGGAAACCTTGCATTTGGCTCCGGAGTTTTTGAAATGATCCGTTATGCGGTCAATGTCGGTTTTTCCAAGGGGCGGCACGTCTTCGCAAAAGTCTATTGCAAGATCCGCTTCCCGGTATTGCTGATCGGATGCGAGCGCGGCTCCCTTGACGTCATCGAGTATTGTTTTCGACAGTGCGTCAAGCCGCTTTCGATTTTTCAGCCGAGTGGCCTCGTCCATATGCGTCAGGCGTCTCATTTTCCTTGCTTTGCCGTCATAGCGCATTGCAAGCGCTCCGTTTTCCCCGACTATGCCTGCAACCGGCCAGAATCGCGCGATCATGTCGCACCAGCCTGCGGGTCTGCCGGTAATCGGGATGACCAGAAGGCCATTGTCGGCAAGTCTTTCAAGCATGGCGTAGGATGAAGCGGGAAGCCGGCCATCTGTTGTAATGGTGTCGTCAATATCGGTTAGTATGCCAATGACATTGCCGCATGTCTCATCAGACAGGGATGCCAGCGGCTTCATTTCGGCGAAATCTGTTTCATGCGCATGCAAGGTCATGAGTTGGCGAAATCCCACAATCTTGTGTTCCACGTCTTTAATTCGGGCCAAAGATCGTCATAGATTTTTCGAAATTCCAGGTAGCGTTCCACATTTGCCTCAATGGGCTTGATTATGGTTAAATCACTCGGGCACATGGACTTGCATGCCTCTTTTATGGTGCCGTACCAACCGGCGCCTTTTGCCGCGCA
The DNA here is from genome assembly GCA_026709325.1 of Roseovarius sp. Taxonomy (GTDB): domain Bacteria; phylum Pseudomonadota; class Alphaproteobacteria; order Rhodobacterales; family Rhodobacteraceae; genus JAPOTF01. The sequence goes on along the minus strand of JAPOTF010000183.1, from coordinate 26,474 downwards.
AATGGCGGCGCCAAGTGATGACGCTTCAGCAACTTTGGCCTTGCAGACTGGAACATTGCATGAATCGGCAACGATTTGCAGCAGCAGGCCTGATGCGGTTCCACCTCCAATTGCGATAATGCGCGAAATGCTGCCTTGCATGGCCGCCATCGCCTTTTCCAGGGCAAAGGCCTGATCAAGGGCAAGCCCCTCAAGCAAAGCCCGATAGATATCACCGCGTTTGCTGGAACCGGAAATTCCGGCGATGACGCCCCGCGCTTTGGAGTCCCAGTGGGGAGTCATTGATCCCTGCCAGAATGGCAGCAGGGCAATGCCGTTTGCACCTATCGGGGATTGAGCCGCTTCGGCTTCCAGAGTTTTCAGAACCGCGCCCGGGTTTTCGCCTCCGCCAGCAAGTTCTCTGGCAAACCAGTCAATTAGAAAAGTGCCTGATTTTAGAACGGTTTCGAAAATGTATCCTTCATCGGATACCGCGGTTTCGGTGCGAAATGCCTGATCATGACCATAAACCGACGAATAGACTCCGGAAACTATGGCCGTTCCAAGATTCATGTAGGCCAGAGATTCCTCGATTGCGCCAGCGCCAGTTGCCGCGCATTGTCCGTCGCCACCTCCCGCGATCACAGGCGTGCCCTCAATCAGCCCGGTTAGTTTGGCCGCACCGGCCGTGACATTTCCGATCGGCTCCCCGGGGAGCGCCAGGTCAGGCATCATTGAACGGGGTATGCCCGCTGCATCAAGCAATTCAGTGGACCAGTCCATTTGCCGGAGACACAGCATTCCCGAGGGATCTGCAGATGCAGTCGAGGTGATCCATTTGTTGCACAATCGGTTGCAGAGAAAGCCGTGCACATCGGAATATTTATGTATTTTCGCAAAGATTTCCGGTTCGCGGTTTTTGATCCATATCATTCGGTTTATGGGGACAAGGGCATCAACGGGCTTGCCGCAAATTCCCCGAATTCTGTCGCGCCCGACAAGGTCTCCGAACTGTTCCGCCTCATTGATTGCGCGCTCGTCAAGCCAGACAATGCCCGGTCTGGGTGGCGTTCCGTCAAGGGAAAAAACGGCAAAGGTTTCCCGCTGATTTGATATTGAGACCGCGGCAACTCGTCTTGCGTCAACATGACCGGTTACCTGTTTCAGGGCGGAAATCGTCGAACCCCACCAGTCCGAGGGGTTCTGCTCAAAGCAACCGGATGCGGTATTGTCCATTGGTATTGATTCGCGGCCTTCGCAAACAAAGTTCCCGTTGCGGTCCCAGGCAATTGCCTTGGTGGCCGAGGTGGAAGAGTCAATGCCGACAACCAGATTCTGCTTCAAGACGCGCCCCGGATAAAAATGCGCCGCCCGCGAAAATCGGGCGGCGCAACCGCTACATTAACGCAGACCGGCGTCAAGGACGGCCGTGTCTACAAGCGAGGCCACCTGATCCATGCAGGCTTTTGCGCTTCCGTTGTAGTCTTGTCCCGTAAGCAGCTTGCCCAATTCAGTTGGTATCTCGTTCGAGGAGAGACCCGCCCAAAGGGGCATGTCGGGTTCCGAGGCTATGTGGTTCTCAATGGTTTCAAGAACCACCGGCAAATGGCGCGTGGTTCCAGGTCCAACAACGGCTTTATCGAGCACGCGCTGGTCGGCAAATGACGAGTTTCTCATTGGAGCGAATCCTCCTCCAAGCGTCAATCTTACCATGGTCTCCTTGGAGCAGACCCATTGCAGGAACAGCCAGGACGCGTCGATATTTTTTGAATAGCGTGAAAGCGCGATCGATGAACCGCCCTGGTGGCCCCAATCGGGTATTTCTCCAAAACCGGCGTCATTGCGGTCGCGAAGCGAGTGCGGGCCCATAAGCGGTATTGTGGTTTCCCAAAGGCCTTGAACCTTGCTGTCGTCCGCGTCAAGGCCGGGGAAGAACTCGTCCCACGATTGAACCATTGCAACCTGACCGGATTGCATCATCTGGAACTGACCGTCCCAGGTGCTTTCAAGCGAGGCCGCCGGTGCGTTGGCGATTAGGTTCTGATACCATTCAAGACCCATGACTCCCTGTTCGTCATTTCCGGAGAACGTGCCGTCCGCGCGGAATATGGAGCCGCCATGACCCCATACCGCCTGCGACCAGTCGCATTCCAGAGAGTAGTGCCCGGATTTGGCCTGCAGCCCGGTTCCGTATATGCCGTTTTCCTTCTCCGCTTCGGTGATAAGCTCCACGGCCGCGGTAAACTCTTCATAGGTTTTAGGTACGGGAATTCCGTGGTTCTCAAGAATGTCGCGGCGATACATAAAGGTGAAGATCGGGATGTCGAATGGAATGCCAACCCATTTGTCTTCAATTTTTGATATCCCCTCTACAAGAGGTGTCGAGAAGTCGTCAAAGTCGAAATCCGGCATCGCAAGGTCGGGTTTCTCATTGTAGTATTCGACGGGATCGACTGTATCGGGATAGAATGTGGCATGCCATGCCTGATCAAGATAATACAGGTCGTATGTGCCCAGTTGACCTTGAACATCCTGCGTGGCCTTGGCGAGAACCTGCTCCAAAGGCACAATCTCGATTTCGACATTGATGCCGGTCAGTTCGGTAAATTCGCCTTTCAGCTCATTTGCCACAACAGTCGGTGGAGTCGCCTCTGAGGTGTACCGGATGGTCGTGCCCGCGTATGGCTTGCCTGCCTCGCGCAGGAAATTAGCCATGTCCTCCGGAGTCGTTGCCGCTGCGGGAGTGCCGAAGAAACCCCTCCGCGGACGCCCAAGCATGCCGGCGGAAAAGGCGGAAAAGCCGACCCCGGCCATGCCCATGCGGCGAAGAAAATCGCGTTTTGATATTTTGCGATTGGTAAATGCATTCGCGGTATCGATGATATACGACTGCTTTTGATGATTTTTAAAGCTCATTTTTTCCTCCTTGCTGAGCTTGATTTCCCGCCCGCAATGATTGCCGTCAGTCTTTAATGGCTCCCATGGTTAATCCGCGCACGAGATGTCGTTGAACCAGCAATATGAATATAAAGCTGGGCAACATGGCAGAGGTTCCCAATGCGGATATGAATCCCCATTCGGAACCCGTCGAAGTGACGAATGTTGTTATTTTAACCGGCAACGTGCGTATTTCACTCGTCAAAAACAGCGACAGCAAAAATTCCGTCCATGAAAAGACGAAGCATAGTACAGCCGTCGCCGCAATTCCTCCTCGGATCATTGGAACAACCACCATTCGGAAACTCTGCCAGCGCGTGGCGCCGTCAATCATGGCAGCCTGATCCAGTTCTTTCGGCACATCGTCAAGAAACGACTTGAGCAACAGCACCGCTATTGGAAGGTTAATAAGGCTGTGCACGAGAATCAAGCCCAGATAGGTGTCCCTGAGCCCCAGATTGTGAAACATGAAAACCAGAGGTACAATGATCGCTATGGGTGGAAGAAACCTATGCGACAATATCCAGTTGAGATACAGCTGATTTCCCCTGAAAGCCATTCGGGACAGCGCATAGGCGGCTCCGAGAGACACCGCCAGCGTAAAAATTGTCGATCCGATTGCGATGACTATCGAGTCAAAAATGGTTTTTCGTCCGTCAAAGGAATTCTCGCCTCCCGTGCCCATGGTCGTTCCCGAAGCGGTTCCGCCACCGGTCAGCATGGAGGGGCTTTCTCCAAGAACGGTAACACGGTAGTTGATTAGCGTGGGTTTGAAGTCAAACACCACAACCTCGTCCTTGTTGAAAATGTCCGAGGCCGGCTTTATTGACGTCAGTCCCCACCAGAATATGGGAAACATGAAGATCACGGTTATGAACATTGCGGCGGCATATCGGAGAGCGACAAGAGAGAGAGGCGTTTTCATCAGAACCTCACCCTGAAAAGCGCGATAAACATGTTGGCTGTAACTATCACGAGAACCAGCGTTACGATGGCCACAGCCGACGCCATCGGAAAATTGGCCGACTTGAAGTAAATCGTTCCGGCGTAGGCCGTGAGGGTTTCCGTCGCCGTTCCCGGACCGCTGTCGGTCATTACCTTTACATAATCATAGACCCTGAAGAGATCGATTCCGCGTATAAGCACCGCGATCGCAATGATTTTTGACAGCATTGGAAGGGTGAGCCGAAAAAACACCTGAATTGAACTGGCGCCATCTATGGCTGCCGCCTCAAACGGCTCCCTTGGAAGAGCGCGCAATCCCGCAAGCATGATCAGAACCATAAATGGCGCCCATTGCCAAACATCTGCGACGATTACTCCCCAGAGAGCGGTTGAACCGGTTGCCAGGATGGGCTTGTCCGGAGACAGAAGGCCGAGAGAATACAGGCTGCGGCTTATAACGCCGAAAGAGGCGTTGTACATTAGCAGGAACATCATTCCCGTAACTGCGGGGGGCACCACCAGAGGCAGCGTTAGCAATGCGCGCATCAGGCCAAAGCCCTTGCGGTCGCTGTCAAGAAGAAGGGCTATTCCCAATCCCAGCGCCAGCTGGATTGCCAGTGCGACCCCGGTGTAGAAATAGGTTACTGAAATCGCATCCCACAGTCGTTCATCCGCAATCAGGCGACTCCAGTTCCATTCCGGGTTCCATTGATTCTCGCGTGTAACGGGGTGCCTGCGGTGCAATGACAGCCATATCGCATACAAAATCGGGTAGAGGCCGAATACGACAAGGGTCGCGGTGGCAGGAAGAACCCAGGGAAGGGGATGCTCTGAAGTCAGCCATCTCGGCATTGTCCAAAGTCTTTTCCCATTTGCCGCATTCATGTCATGTCAACCGTTATCTCTTCAGCGTCGGAATGTCGAAAATGCATCCGTGACGTCGGAAAAGTGTTGAAATTGATCGAGATCATAAAATGCATCCTTGTATGTCTCCGCTGCATTGACAAGATATTTTTGCAAAAAAATCGCAAAATGACGCGTCGGCCGGTAATGTCGCCATGCAGCGCTCGATTGCCGAGTTTTGGTGCGTTATGTGTTCGCCTCCCATTTTCGGTTTTTTTTCAAGGACATTCCAATTGAATTTGTCCCGGGATTCAATATTTTTGCCGCGTTGGCGTTATGCATATTTCCTGAATCAGCGCATTCTGCGGCATCTGGTATGCATGCAGCATGATTTCCGACACATGCTCCGGGCCAATTCCGCCTCCCATTTTTACCTTGTTCTCCTTGTATGCGGCCAGTGTTCCCCTATCCAGAACACCGCTTAAAACCTCGGTTTCGATCACCCCGGGAGAAAGGACAATAACGCGTACGTTATATCCCGAAAGATATTCGCGCAGGCTTTCCGATACGGCATGGACAAAAAATTTGGTTCCGCAATAGACCGTGTGGTCGGGATAGGCCTTGCGACCCGCTATTGAACTCATCATGAAGAGAGTTCCGCTCTTTCGCTCCATCATGCCCGCCATAACGGCATGAACGGTGTTCATAACCCCCTTGGTATTGATGTCGATCATTTCATCCCACTCTTCCGGGGGTTGACGACCGATATCCGCAAGCCGGGCAATGCCGGCATTGGCAAACATCATGTCAACGGAACCATATTCCGACTCGGCATCTTTAACGGCTTTCGCGATTGCCTCCCTGTCTCTTACATCCACCTGTCTGCAAATCGCATTTGTCAGCCCGAGCGCCTTCATGCGCTCGAGTCTTCTTGCCATCAGGAGCACTGGATGTCCGGCAGCGGAAAAGGTTCTGGCAACCGCTTCGCCAATTCCCGAACTTGCGCCGGTAACGGCTACCAGTGGCTTGTCTGTCATTTGAATTCCTCCTTTGTTTCCTGTAGCGAATGATTGGCTGCGCAGAGCCACCGATGTCTTCCAATTACGTCTCCCCCTGCGCAAACGCGTATAATTGTCCCGAGTCCGCGGCGATGTCCACAAAGGAAAAGCGGTTTCTGATTTCATGATTATGGCACACCGCCTCCCGATAAAAGTCAACCGGCAATCCAAGGTTGCCCGCGGTTTGCGGGCCACCGGCGTCGTTTAGCAGGCTTTTCATTTTTTCAGCGGGTATGGCCAATGCCGACAGTTCCGTTCTCAATTCCGGCCATATCCTGTCGAGACGGGCATTGAAGATGTTCGCGGACTCTCCGGTGAAAGCCTTTTTTTTCCATTCCGACAGACATTCCCGCGCTATCGCCGATCCCATTCGCCTGCTCATGTCATCTATATCCGTAATGGTCGGCGACACGTATGGCGGGGTGTCGGAAGACAGAATGCGCTGCTGCAGTCTTGCCATTGTCAGTGCGGCAACGCCCACTTGCTGTCCGTGAAGCGTGCCGGGGTGCCGTTCGCGGGCGAAACAGTCTATGTAATGAGAGATCTGATGCTCTCCCATGGACCCGTGATTTGACATGCCGGTGAACGCGATCCCCAGACCGCAAAGCGTCAGAACCCTGTAAAGGCTTGTGATGGCGTCAATGTCTCCACCTGGCAGCAAGCCCGCGCAATCGTTCAGGATGGCTTCATCCTTCATTTGAATTAGGTATGGGGAAGTCATGTATGTCGTGCCAAGCATTCTGTGCGACATCCACCAGTCAATTTGAGCGACGGACCGGGCCAGACAGTCTCCGAACCCTGCCGCCGTCAAATTGGCGGGAGCATCGGCCGATACCTTTAGGTCGACAAAAAAGCCTCTCGGCGCCTTCGCCGGCAGTGAAACCTTCAGGCCCGAGTCAAGATTGATCGAAGCGGTTGACGAAGTGTATCCGTTCATTGAAGCCGCCGTTCCGAATACGCAATAGTCGCGGCCATCAAGATATGCCGCGTATTTGCAAAGGTCGTTTATCGTTCCGGAACCGACGGCGACAACGCCTTCATATGGCTTCATCCTGACGCGCAAGTCATCCACCGCTTTCATGTCGGCATGCGGATTTTCCAATACTATGGCATTGACGCCGCCAAGTGCCGACAGGTTTCCTGCAACGCGACTTCCCAAAGCGTCATGGGTCGCCCTGTCGGCAACGACGCAAAACGTGGATCCCAGATTGAGCGAGGCGACCAGATCGGCCTCTCCTCCATCAAGGGATTCCTCGAAAACAATGGAGTCGTAATCCACTTCCACGGTTTTTTTAAGCTCGGGATTATACCATTCGCCGCTTACAATTTGATCTATGAGTTCCGTTCGATTGGTGCCGAAGGCATGTTTTTTATAAAATTTCACATCGGAACTGGTCATGCGCGATCCTCGCTGCGTTCATTGCCGCCAATCTGTTTTATTAATGCAAGCTCATACATTCAATTGCCGCAAAGGCATTTGCCTCAATATATTCCATCGGCATGCGCATTCAGGCTAAATCCACGTCGTTCGCAAATGTATCCCGATAAAGCCCAATTCAGGTAAAGGATCTGCAACAATGTCCGAATGGAAGTTTAAAAACGGGCACGTCCCGCCTATATTGACCGACAGTGCATAAACGGGAAAGGTAATGGAGAGCATTGCAATTGTTGCGCTGACAATGACGGCGGCTGGATTGGCGGGCGGTTTTTTCGCAGCCCGCATTCTCGTTAATGGTTACGCGCTAAAAGGCAAAAACGGCGAGTTTGCAAAATCGCCGGAACTGGAGCTCCGCGCAAAGGAGGGCGAACTGCGGGAGGCGCAATCATCATCCGACCGCTTTGAGGCTGTTTCGGAAGAGCGGAAGGCGGAAATTGAGAGTTTAAAGGCGGACCTTTCCAGACTTCGCCAAAAAATTGAGGAAAAGGGCGGTGAAAGCCGCAAGCTTTCAAATGATGTGGCTCGGCTTGAGACGCAGTTGAAGAACGAGCGCGATTCGGCTGATGAAAAAATCAGACTGCTTTCGGAACTGCGGGATCAGATGGAATTGAAATTTCGCGACATGGCGCGCGACGCGCTGAAAACGCAGGGCGAGGAGTTTTCAAAAGCCAATCTGGAGAAACTGGATAAATCGCTTGCACCGCTAAAGGAGCATGTCGGCCATTTGGGAGAGGATCTGAAAAATGTCTACAAGGCCGCAATAGAGGATCGGGCCGCTCTGAAAACGGAAATCGAGCAGCTTGGCAAGCGCTCGGAGGCAATTTCCAGGGAGGCGGTTGCCCTGACCCTAGCCTTGAAATCCGATAGTCAAAGGCAGGGCGCCTGGGGAGAGATGATACTTGAAAACATTCTGCGGAATTCGGGCCTTGAGGAAGGCAGGGATTATGAAACGCAGGCCCATCGTGTAAGTGATGAAGGCAGAAGCTTGCGGCCCGATGTCATCGTTAATCTCCCCGGTGGCAAAACTCTTGTAATAGACAGCAAGGTTTCAATGGTGGCGTATACCGATGCGGTCAACGCCGAAGCGGAAAACGACCTGAACCATGCGCGCAAGCGCCATGTCGGCTCGCTAAAAAGCCATATCGACGGATTGTCGCAAAAAAACTACCATGCCGCGGAAAATTCATCGGTCGATTATGTCATCATGTTTGTGCCCATTGAGGGGGCGCTTTCAGAGGCCCTGCATGCGGACGGACGGATAACCGAATACGCGCTCGAGCGGCAAATCACCATAGCCACGCCAACAACGCTGATGATGGCGCTGAAAACCGTTGCGCATGTATGGGCGGTTGAAAGGCGAAACCGCAACGCCGAGGATATCGCGAAACGCGCCGGAAGACTCTACGACAAGGTCGCGGGCTTTGTTGACAGCATGGAAAAGGTTGGAAGGAGTCTCGATCAGGCAAAAGAGTCGCACGACAAGGCGTTCAATCAGTTAAGTCGCGGCAGGGGAAATGTAATTTTTCAAGTCGAAAAGCTAAAGACGCTTGGGGCGAACGCCTCGAAATCGATAAATGCGGAACATGACGGCGACAGCGAGGATAACGACATGATATCTGATGGAAGGGGTAAATCCGATGGCTGAGAGAAAAAGGCGCATGAGCGCGGCGGAAAGAAAAATTCGCCAGGCGATGATAGACAAATGCGTGTTCATGAACGAGAGCGGCCTTAATCAGGGCACATCCGGCAATATATCCGCCAGGTTTCAAAACAGGATGCTGATCACTCCCTCCGCGACGCCATATGCGGACATGACGCCTGAAATGATTGCATCCATGCCGTTTGACGCCAAATACGGAACCTGGGAGGGGCCTCTCAAGCCGTCGACCGAATGGAGGTTTCACTTTGACATTCTAAAAAGTCGCGGAGAGATGGGAGCGGTAATTCATGCCCATCCGACCTATTGCACGGCGCTGGCTATTGCCCGCAAGGACATTCCCTCGGCCCATTACATGATTGCCGCTTTTGGAGGCGTAAACGTCAGGTGCGCGCCCTATGCGAGATTTGGCAGCGCGGAACTCTCGGAAAACGCGATTGCGGCGCTTGAAGGGCGTTCCGCATGCTTGCTGGCCAACCACGGCTCGATCGCCATCGGGCAGGATCTGGACAAGGCCATGTGGAGAGCGGTGGAACTTGAGACCATTGCAAGGCAATACCATCTCTCCCTTGGCATAGGCGGCCCGGTTCTTCTGACAAATGCCGAAGTGAGGGAAACCATTGAGGCTTTCGGTTCATACGGTGTGCAGGACGACTACAGGGATGTTGCCGCGCGCGCATTGCCTGAAAAATAGCGCGGGCGGGAAATATTGTCGCGACTTTCCGCTCCTCCGGCAGCTCGATGCGCATATGCCCTCGCGTTTTTGCTCAACCAAAGCGTTTTTTGCCGGTGTCGGGGCTTGTTCGGGGATTTGATGCCCCATATTCCAAATATGGAATGCCGTAAAAAGCCGGAACATGTCATCGCAATACCTGATTCGGCATTTGAAGCACTTGCCGTCCCGCGAAGTGAATTTATGTGAATGGACCTCCGGGAATTGCCGTCCCGGTATGCATTTCATTGGCAAAAGTCGGCATTCCGATGCGGCGCGGATAGTCGAGTGTCGGTTTACGGCACTCTAAGGTCGAATGAGTCCCCAATGTGTGGGAATACCTGCTGATACCTTGCAAAAATTGCAAACCTCCGGAGGAGCTGCCAGGAAATGATGACACAGGTCAAAGCCCTAGTTGTTGGCGGGGGAGCCGTCGGGACGTCAATCGCATACCATTTGGCAAGTGCCGGATGGAATGATGTGATGCTGATCGAGCGGGATGAACTGACTTCCGGCAGCACGTGGCACGCGGCTGGTTTGCTGCCGTTGTTCAACATGTCATATGCAACATCTCACATTCACAAATATTCCGTTGATTTTTACAAGCGCCTGGAGGCCGAGACGAGCCTTAACGCGGGATTTTCCGTTGTTGGCAATTTGAGAATGGCGCAGTCGCGTGAGCGGATGGACGAGTACATGCTCTATGCATCGACGGCGGAGACATGCGGCATTCCATATGAATGGCTTAAACCCGCCGAGATTAAAGACCGGTGGCCTCTTGTGAGAACCGATGATCTCGTTGGCGCCATATACCATCCGACGGACGGATATATAAATCCCGCAGACGTGACCATGGCAATGTCCAGAGGCGCGAGGAATCGCGGGGTTGCCATAGAACGAAGGTGGCAGGCGGACGAATTCAAATGGCGCGGCGACCACTGGGAGGTGACGATTGTTCGCATGGTCGAAAAGGGCGGCAATCTTGTTCCTTCGGAAGAGCGCGTGGGTGTGCGCGCCGAGCACGTGGTCACCGCCACTGGAAATCATGCGCAGCGCACAGCGGGACTGCTTGGCATCAAGATGCCCGCAATACCCGTGGAACACCAGTATATTGTAACCGAGACAGATGGCGAATTGAAGAAATATCGTGACGCGGGCGGCGGCGAGCATCCCGTTTTGCGCGATGCGGACGCCAGATGGTATGTTCGCGAGGAGCGCGGGGGATGGATACTCGGTCCCTACGAGCGGAATGCTCCGGCCCGTTTCCGGCATGGTGTTCCGGAAACCTTTCGCGCCGACCTGTTTCCGCTTGATCTTGATCGGATTGAAAAAGAGTACATGTCAATGATCCACAGGATTCCGTCGACTGAATCAGTGGGCCTCAAGGACGATTACAACGGTCCAATCTGCTATACGCCAGATGGAAACCCGCTGGTCGGGCCGGCACCTGGACTGAGAAACATGTGGCTTGCCGAAGGCTTCTCTTTCGGCATTACGGCAGCGGGAGGCACGGGTTTCCATCTTGCTCAAATGATGGTCGAGGGCGAGGCGGAGATTGATATGGCTTCGCTTGACCCGAAACGCTATTCGCAAAATTGGATGACAACCGAGTTCGCCGCCCGAAAAAACGAGGAATGCTATGAGCATGTCTACATTCTTCACCATCCCGACGAAGAGCGCGAGGCGTGCCGCCCGTTGCGAACCTCGCCTGCCTATGATCGTCAAAAATCGCGTGGAGCCCAGTTCGGATGGGTCAACGGCTGGGAAAGACCAAATTATTTTGGCCCCGTTGACGCGCCCGACAGTTTTGACCGGGATTCGCGCGATTTTCGCAGAGGCGCGTGGTGGGAATGCGCAAAAGCTGAAGCGGAGGCCGTTCGCGGCGGCGCTGGACTTGTTGACGCGACCGCATTTACCAAACATGTTGTCAAAGGCCGCGGAGCCACCGCGTTTCTTGACTGGTTTACCTGCAACAGGTTGCCAAAGGTCGGCAGGATCAATCTGACCTACGCGCTTACATCGCATGGAACAACGCGAACCGAATACACCATCGTAAGATATGGGGAAAACGAGTACTATTGCGTGTCCGCTGGCGCCTGGACGGAGTATGATGCGGATTTCCTGCGCAAGTCCGCGGAAGACAAGTCGAGCGAGTTCGGTCACGTTGAAATTCAGGACGTGACTTCCCAATGGGGAGTGTTTGCGATTGCCGGCCCCGCTTCGCGTGACGTGCTTAAGGGGGCAATAAGGGATGCGGATCCGGAAACCGCGCTGTCAAACAAGAGATTTCCCTGGCTTTCAGCCAGGCCGATTGAACTTGGCATGTGTCCTGTAAAGGCCGTGCGCGTGGCCTATACGGGAGAACTCGGCTGGGAGCTGCATCACCCGATTGAAATGCAGAACTATCTATTTGACCTTCTTGAAGAAGCGGGCCGTGCGCGCAATATGAGGCTTGCTGGAGCAAGAGCGCAAAACTGGCTGAGACAGGAAAAAAGCTATCGCGCATTCGGCACCGAACTTGGCCGGGATGCAACGCCGCTGGAAGCCGGGCTTGAACGCTTTATCGATCTTGGGAAGGAATTCAACGGCAAGGCTGCAATGCTTGAAACCGGAATAAGGGTAAAATGCTGCACATTGCTTGTGGATGGCCCCTCGGATGCCGATCCATGGGGTCGCGAGGCGATATACACTTTGGAAGGGAATCGTGTGGGACGCCTGACTTCGGGCGGATATTCAGTGCATTTTGGCAAATCCATAGGGATGGGATACGTTGCGCCGGAACTGGCCGTCGAGGGAACCAGGCTGCGGGTCAAAATGCAAGATCGGCTCTGGGACGCGGTGGTGACCTGCGAAAGTCCCTATGATCCCGACAACAAGCTTGTGCGAGCGGACGGATAAGGGGCGGAATCAGGGTTTTTCGGATACAAATGCGAGATTGTTGGCCGGCATCTCAACAAGATCGACAAGTTCCAGTCCGGCTGCATGAAGCCAGCCGATTATCTCAAAATCGTCCTTGTAGCCGATGGCCGCGTTGAACTTGCGCAAGCCGGCGTTGAAAGCGGCATCGCCCTCGGAAGTTGCGACACCGTCGCGCAAAAATGGTCCATAAAGAAAGAATCTGCCCGAAGGGGCAAGCGCCCTGGCGGCTTCATGGATGATGTTTCGGGCATCCTTCTCCGAAACGAGGTGCAACAGGTTGGAAAGGAAAATCATGCTCTGCCCGCCATGGACCTCCGACCAGTCTGGACTGGATGCATCGAGAAAAACCGCAGATCTGATATTGTTCAGCCCCGTTTTCAAAGTCCAGCCGTCAATGCTTGCACGGAGTTTCGAGTCAGGTTCGGTGGGTTGCCAGATCAGGTCTGGCAGAGCTTCGGCGAATTTGACCGCATGCTGCCCGGTTCCAGAGGCAATTTCAAGCGCGGGGCCTTTTTTGGGACCATAAAGCCTTATCAGGGCAAGCAGCGGCTCCGCATTGCGCTCTGCCGAGGGGGCGTGCATTCGCCCGTCGCTGATTGAACGGGCGAATGCTTCGGAAAACGGCGATCCGGTCCAATTTTGCATTATCTCGGGCCCAATTTTAATTGGGAACCTCTCCTTCAACACCCTCGACGTAAAAGTTCATTCCGAGCAATGTACCATCATCGGCGACTTCTCCCTCGGCAAGCCACTGAGATCCGTCCTGTTTGCTGAGCGGGCCGGTAAAGGGATGGTATTCACCGGATGCAATCGCGTTCTTCAAAGCCAGCGCTTCCGCTTTTACATCTTCCGGAACGGCTTCTGAAATATCGCCAATTCCAACCATTCCCGGACCAATGCCATCCCATGTGTCCGTGCTGACCCATGTGCCGTCGAGAACGGCTTGAGTGCGGGCAATGTAGTATGGCGCCCAGTTGTCTATTATCGAGCTGACTCTGGGCAGCGGCGCAAATTGCGCCATGTCCGAGGCCTGGCCAAATGTGATAACTCCTCCGGCCTTTTCCGCCGCTGATTGAGGTGCGGTCGAGTCGGTGTGCTGCAATACAACGTCCGCACCCTGATTTACGAGAGCGGTGGCCGCATCGGCCTCTTTTGCGGGATCAAACCATGTGTATACCCAGATGATCTTGAATTCGACATCCGGATTGGCCTTTCGGGCGTGAATGTATGCCGAGTTTATGCCTCTGATTACTTCGGGAATGGGATAGGATGCGATGTATCCGACAATGTTTGACTTGGTCATTTTACCGGCGATATGGCCCTGAACGGCGCGGCCCTCATAGAACCTGGCGGAGTAAATGGACATGTTTGGCGCCGTTTTGTAGCCTGTGGCGTGTTCGAATTTCACGTTCGGGAATTTTTTGGCGACATTCAGAGTGGCATCCATGTAGCCAAATGACGTGGTGAAAATAAGGTCGGCTCCCTCCAGCGCCATCTGCGTAATAGAGCGTTCCGAATCCGCTCCCTCGTCTACGCTCTCCTTGTAAATTGTTTCGACCCTGTCACCGAAATGATCTTCCACGGCGAGCCTGCCAATATCATGCTCGTATGTCCAGCCCCCGTCTCCAATTGGGCCAACATAGATAAAGCCAACTTTGAGCTTTTCATCGGCAAGCGATGGAAGTGCGAGGGAAAGAGCCGTTGCTACTCCCGAAAGGAATTTTAAAAGTTTCATATGGTTGCTTTCATTGTTTTGGTTGGTGCCTTATCTAGGGGCGTGGAATATGCGACCAAGCGAGGCGGGCGCATTGGAATTGTCGGCCGACAATATGACAAGAACAAGGATCGTGATCAAGTAGGGTGACATTGAAAGATATTCGACAGGAATCGCAATGCCCGCAGCCTGGAGATTAAGCTGCAAAACCGTTATACCGCCAAACAGCCACGCCCCAAGCAGTACGCGCCCGGCTTTCCAGCTGGAGAAAACCACGATCGCAAGCGCAATCCATCCAGCGCCGGCGGTCATGCCGTCGGTCCACTGCGGGACGCGAATCAGGCTGATGTAGGCGCCGCCCAGCCCGGCGCAGCCTCCTCCAAAAAGGATTGCCAGAACCCGCACGCGCACCACCCGGTATCCAAGCGCGTGCGCCGCGTTGTGGTTTTCGCCGACGGCCCGCAAAATCAAGCCGGATCGCGAGCGCGCAAGGGCAAGCCACACCGCGATGACGAGTGCAAGCGCAAGATATGACACAATGTCCTGACTGAACAGAGCTGGTCCCAGCACCGGCAGGTCCGATAGAATTGGCAATTCAAGATTCCCGGTTGGAGGCGGCTTGACTCCCACATATCCCTGGCCAAGAAGCGCGCTGAGGCCAAGCCCAAACAGCGTAAGGGCGAGGCCCGAAGCAACATGGTTTGCCAGGGCGCATTGCGTTAGCAGCGCAAACAGTGCCGACATCGCGGTGCCGCCCGCCGCCGCGGCAATAAATCCGATTGCGGGAGAACCGGTGTGGACGGAGACAATAAAACCGCAAGCCGCGCCAGTGATCATCATGCCCTCAACGCCAAGATTAAGCACTCCGGCGCGTTCAGCGACAAGCTCCCCTGTTGCGGCCAGAAGAATCGGAGTTGAGGCCGATATCAGTGAAGCGAGAAGAACGACAATGTTTATGGAAAAAAGATCCGTCATGCGCTTGACCTGGTTTTTGGCGGTTTAACTCGAATGCGATAGTTTGAAAGGACATCCACCGCAAGGAGGTAGAAAAGCAGCATGCCCTGAAATATCTGAATCGAGGCGGACGGCAGACCAAGACGCGTTTCCGCGGTTTCGCCTCCTATGTAGGTAAGCCCCATGAGAAGACCCGCAAAGAGTATGCCGACCGGATGAAGGCGACCAAGGAATGCCACAATTATGGCGGTGAATCCGTAACCGGTGTTGAAATCGATGTTTACCTGCCCCGACGGTCCCGAAACCTCGAACAAGCCGGCAAGTCCGGCAAGAGCGCCAGATGTGCAAAGGCAGAAAAACACGATCCGCGATGTGCCGACCCCGGCAAAGCGAGCCGCTCGCGGAGCTTCCCCGGAAAGCCTGATCCGATATCCCAGAATGTGCTTGCTGAACAGTACATGTGCGAACATCACGGAAACAAGAGCCGCGGCAATGCCAAGATGAATGCCCGTTCCGGCAATCAGTTCCGCATTGTGCGCCGAGGGGTAGTTCTGGAAATTTCGGGAACCGGGAAAGCCATGTCCATCGGGATTTCTGAGCGGTCCAAGGGCCATTTTGGCCAGAATTTGCTCCGCAACGTAAACCAGCATCAGAGAGACCAGTATTTCATTGGCGCCAAAGCGGGTGCGAAGGAATGCCGGTATCGATGCCCACAAAATGCCGCCCATGGCGCCTGAAACCACCATCAGGGGAAATATGAACCAGCCCGACATCGGATAGAACGCCAGTCCAACAGCGGCTCCGGTCAAGGCCCCGATAATGTATTGGCCCTCGGCGCCTATATTCCAGATTCCCGCGCGGAAGCCCAGTGAAAGTCCAATTGCGATAAGCACAAGAGGCCCGCTTTTAATCAATATCTGCGGACGGTGGTAAAACGAGAACTCGCCGAAAACGGGCTCCCAGAAAATTGCCAGGACTGCCTCAACGGGGTTTTCTCCAAGCAACGCGAAAAGCGCGCCTCCAGAGATCATTGTGATTGCAATTGCAAGCAGCGGGGTGGAGTAAATCCAGAAGCGGGAGGGTTGCGGACGTCTTTCAAGCAGGAGCATGAGCCACATCCACACCATGGGCGCCGCCCATCATCAGTCCGATTTCACTTGTGGAAAGACTCTCGGTTTTTCGAATGTCCGACAGTTCCCCCCTGTTCAAAGTCCCGAAGCGGTCGGATATTTCAATCAGTTCATCCAGATCCTGGCTGATGCAGATAACCGCCGAGCCATTGCGGGCAAGATCAATCAGCGCCTGGCGTATTGCCGCCGCGGCAGCCGCATCCACTCCCCACGTGGGCTGATTTACCGCAAGAATGTCCGGTTTCTGGAGTATCTCTCGGCCAATAACGAATTTTTGCAGATTTCCCCCGGACAGGGATCCCGCGGTGTTCCATGTGCCGGGGGTGCGCACATCGAAGGCATTGATTATTCTCTGGCAAAATTGCGATGAGGCATCCCAATTGATAAATCCCCTAGAGGAGAGCCGCTCGCGCCGGTTTCCGGTGAGAACCGCATTGTCCACAAGTGTCATGTTGGGCGCGGCCGCATGCCCCATTCTGTCCGCCGGAGCCGCGAGCAGCCCCAGGATTCGTCTGGCATCGGGGTCAAGATGTCCAATGGGCTCATTTTTCAGTCTGATCGTGTTTGATTCAACTTTGGTCTCGCCGCTCAGAGCCGCCAGCAGTTCTTCCTGACCATTGCCCGCAACTCCACCAATCCCGAGGATTTCGCCCGCGCCAACCTTAAAACTGACTTGTTTCAGCGCAATGCCGAATGCGGAGTCGGCATCGCTGCAGAGATTGTCAACTTCAAGAACAACCTTGCCGCGGTTTCGCGATTTTTTCACTGGAGATTTAAGAGACGAGCCAACCATCATTTCGGCCATGTCGCCAATGGATGCCTCCGATGGCACGCAGCTGCCGACGTTTCTTCCGCCGCGCAATATTGTCGCTCTGTCGCATAAAGCCCGTATTTCCTTCAGCTTGTGCGAAATGTAGAGAATTGCAACGCCGCTTTCCGCCAGTTTCCGCAATGTTTTGAACAGTGTTTTCGTCTCTTGCGGAGTTAATACCGATGTTGGTTCGTCCATTATCAGAATTCGAGGGTTTTGCAGAAGACATTTTACAATTTCGACTCTCTGTCGCTCGCCAGCCGACAGCGCCCCCGCGATTTTGCCGGAATCAAGAGGAAGCCCGTAGTTTTTGCTTAATTCTCGTGTCCGGACGGAAAGCTTCCGCATTGGAGGGGGATTATCCATTCCGAGTGCGATGTTGTCTGTTACGGTGAGCGCGTCGAACAGGGAAAAATGCTGAAACACCATGCCTATGCCCGCCGCTCTCGCCTCCGTTGGCCCAAGGGGGGCATAATGTTCCCCGTCAATTTTCATTGACCCCGAATCGGGTTTTACAAGCCCGTAGACAATTTTGACCAGAGTGGATTTTCCGGCTCCGTTTTCGCCAATCAGAGCGTGAATCTCGCCTTCCGCGACATTCATGGAGACATCGTCGTTCGCGACAACGCCGGGGAACCGTCTGGATATTCCGGAAAGGGAGAGGAGCATTTCAGTCAAGATGTCTTTCAATGGTCAAAGGAGCATATGGAATGCGTCTATGGACTGTTTCAGGCGATATATCAATGCGTTTGATTGATGCAGCCAAAGCGTCGGGAAACCCCTGGCCGGGCACCTGTGTGCTTTAATCGTCTCCCGCGCGCGGATCATCCTGGCGGATATGGTCGTGCATGGCCGTTTAACCGGCGCGTGGCATCTCGCAACCCGCGCATAATTCCCTTGCGGCCGTCCGGCGGTCTGCGCGCGCCCTCAAGTCATCTTCGAAAACCTGCGCATCCAGCTTCCCGATTGTGCCGGCCGGCAGCTTGACAATTTCAAATTTGGAATTTCCCATTGGTCCATCATGAGACCCGTCTCGGCGGGATGCGGGCATTCAAGAGACGGGTCATGATAAAGGCGGACGGCAAAAAAGGGCGATCCGAAGACCGCCCCGCTGCGTGTGATGTGCCGTGAGCCGTCTCGGTCAAAAACGATTTGCATGCGCCCGGTTGATGCAATGCGGCATTTTTCTCGATATGCGCGGTTTGCGAATCCCGCGTTTTCGATGCGGATATTAAATGACCGGCTCCACCGCTTTTCGGTGTTCAAAGTCGGGTCATCCACCAGTTTCAGTCGAAAGACCTTTTTGCCCGTCTCTCCGGCGCAGGTGCGGTGTCTTGTCCGCCAAGAACCTTGCTCTTTACCGACAAGCATGACAGGGTTGTGATGAAAAGCGAGGCGGGAGGTTCCCGCTGCTATTTCCAATTTATCATTTTCAGTCCCCTGAAAACGCACCTCAGATTTTTTGTTTGCATCATCGCCATAGGCAAAGAACCCGCCTGAAGCCTGGTTTCATATCCGCGTTTCACCTCCCGAGCTACCGCAACCCCGCACAATATTCGATCCGGCAAGTCGAAGCTTGACCGTTGCCCGGCATCCGGCGGGCCTTTGACGCCGTCTGCAAACGCCGCCCTTCGCGTGAATTCTTTACGCGCGGCTGGCATGGTACATCTCGGTCACGGTTTGCGCAACGGTCGTGCCGTTCTCCCTTTGGGTCAGCGCGTCGCGCAGATAGGCCGAAACCCTGGTCTGGAACGCGATATAGCCGTTATGGCGCGGCCGCACCGTCGATTGGCGCAAAGTCTTTATCGTGTTGCGGTAAAAGTCGCCGCTGCCCTGGTTCACCTCGTCATCCAGCCAGGCGCACTCCAAACCGGGCTGACCGTCATGGGCGGGGATAAATCCGGTTTGCGCTTCCGGTGACAACAGCCACAACAGGTGATCGCGCAAGGCATCAGACACCTCTGCCCGCGCCGAAACCGCGATGCCCGTCCCGCCGATGATTGATCCCGGATAGCCGTCGGAAACATGCGGAGCATCAACGAAGCTCACAGGCTTTTCGAGAGCGGGATCGGCATAATTTACATAGCCGTAAACAAGCGGTATCACGGCGATATCGTCATGCTTGACCATATGCCCCAGAATGCCAATCGGGTTCATTGCGCCCAATTCCGACGGGTTTGAGGCGGCGACTTCTGC
The DNA here is from genome assembly GCA_026709325.1 of Roseovarius sp. Taxonomy (GTDB): domain Bacteria; phylum Pseudomonadota; class Alphaproteobacteria; order Rhodobacterales; family Rhodobacteraceae; genus JAPOTF01. The sequence continues at coordinate 7,181 of JAPOTF010000183.1, read as the reverse complement.
CAAAATTTCGAAAGCGGTTTCAAGATCTTTCAGCTCCGGCCAGCGGCCATCGCCCATGTGCAATCCCGGCGCCACCGCTGCCGTGATCGACCAGAGACACATCAGGACATGGGGCCCGGCCAGCGGCAGAGCCACTTTGCCGGCAGAGGCAAGCTTCACCACCTCGTTCCAGGTTGTCGGCACATCTTCGGTCAGATCGGAGCGTATGGCCATGACCTGCGTCGCGGCATCCAGGGGCAATGCCCAGGTCTTGCCCCGCATCTGATAGCTTGTGAACGACGGCCCGACAGCTCCATTTGCGATCTTGTCAATATCCCTTGGCGACAGCAGGTTTTCAAGCGGTTGCAGGCAGTCCGTCGCCAGGGCTTCGCCAAGATGGGGATGATCCATTACAACCAGATCGTAGCGTTTGCAAAGTTCGGCAATCGGTGCGCTTTCAAACCCTTCCAGCGGCTGGACGTCCCAATGCACGGGGCCTCCCCGGCTCTCGGCTTCGGCCAGAGCGTTGTAGCCGCGCGGGTGATCCCATGTCAGGCCATGATATTTCATTGCAATTCCCCTTCGATGACTTTGCGGAGTCCGGCTTAGCTCGCCCGCGACCCGGCATGTGTTTTGGTCTGCGGTGATTGTCCGGGTCCGTCAGCCTTTAACCGCGCCCGCCGTCATGCCGGCAATGATCTGGCGCGCCGCGAAGAAGGTGAACAAGAGCGGCGGGATTACAATCAATGTGCCCATCGCCATGATGCGTCCCCATTCGACCCCGGTATCGGTAATGAAACCTGCCGCCCCGACCGGAAGCGTCCGCGTTGTCCGGCCCGTCAGCAAAAGAGCGAGAATGAACTCGTTCCATGCAATGCGGAACGTGAAAATCCCGGCAACGGCATAGCCCGACTTCATCAATGGCATCAGAACGCGGAAGAAAACCTGCAATGGTGTTGCGCCATCCACAATCGCCGCTTCCTCAAGTTCGACCGGGATTTGCTTGTAGAAGCCGAATAGCAGCCAGATCGCAAATGGCAGATTCAGGGCCGTGTAGAAAAAGATCAGGACAGCCAGATCATTGTTCAGACTGAAGTTGATGACCATGGCGAAGGCCGGAACCGCCAGCACGGCGGGGGGCACCATCCGAACAAGCAATGTCGAATTGGCAACCAGTACGCGCCCTCTGAATTCCATCCGCGCCAGAGCATAGGCGCAAAGCCCCCCGGAGAGCAGGGTAAGGAAAGTTGCGGAGACCCCAACGATCGTCGAGTTCCACAGGTAGCGGTCAAATTTGCCGCGTGTCATGATGTAATCGTAGTTCTCGAGCGTGGGAAAAAAGAAGAACCAGACGGGTTCTTTTTGCTGAACGAGAACGTCATCCTTGAAACCGGTGGCGACCATGACCCAGATCGGCGTCAGCGTGATCAGGGCCAATACGATCAGCGCGCCATAATGGCCCCAGATGCCTGGCGGGTTGCTTATCTGTCTCGCTGCCATATCAGATATCCGTTTTTTCTTTCATGGGGTTGCCCATTTTGAGAATGCCAAGACTCAGGATTGTGACGATCGCGATGAGTAGAACGGAAATTGCGGAGGCATAACCCAATTGCTGCGTGTCGAAGGCGCGATTGTATATGTGCAGCGATAACAGTTCGGTGGATCGGCCGGGGCCGCCTCCGGTGAGAATGTACATCACCTCAAGCGCCCGGAAGACGTCGATCAGGCGCATCAGTAGAGCGATCAGCAGGATCGAGCGGATCATCGGCAGTTTGACAAAGAAGATATGCTGCCACCAATTGGCGCCGTCAATCTTGGAGGCTTCCAGAACCTCGGAAGGCAGTGCCTGCAGGCCGGCGATGACAATGATGAAGATGAAGGGCGTCCACTGCCAGATATCGGTGAACACGATTGCAAAAAAGGCAAGATCGGCGTCGCCCAGCCAGACCTGGGGTTCAATGCCGATCAGGCCGAGATAGTAGTTGATCCAGCCAACGCGGGCATCGAACAGGTAGCGCCAGATCAGGCCCACAACGACGGGCGAGACCATGAGCGGCAGAATGAAGATGGTCCGAAAGACCGATGCGCCGCGAATGGGCTTTTCCAAAAGCAGAGCGAGAGAAACACCCAAAAACATCTCTATCGATATCGTCCAGAAGCCAAAGCGGATGGTAACCCAGATCGATTCCCAGACGTTTTCATCCCCGACCATCCTAATGAAATGCCGAAGACCGACAAAGGGCGCATCTTCAAAATCAGTCCCGATCTTCCAGTCGTAGAAACTCAGGTAAAACGCCTGAATGACCGGGTAAAGCAACCCCGCAAGCATGATTGCAACGGCCGGGAGAATGAAGAAATAGGGAACGAGTGTCGACAAATCTCGTATTGGCTTGCTCGCCGCAACACTGGTTCCTGCCGATGCGTCTCCCATGTCACAGTGCTTTCATTGGGTCTGGGAATTGGGCGGCGGGGTTGCGCCGCCCAAAGGGGCTTACTTGTCGGCGCGGTAGTTCGCCCATGTGTAATAGCCTTCACGCTCCATGATCGCTCGCAGCTTTTCGTTGGCTTCATCCATGATCGGCTGGATCGGATCGTCGGTCGTCAAGACCTGGGTGAGCGCCTGACCGAGAACATCGATGTTGATCTCGTTCCATTCGGGTATCAGCGGTCGCCAGTCGGGGTCCGCGCAAGGCAGCTGCTCGGCCGTGATCAAATAGTCCGGGAACTTGTCGGCGTTGTTTTTCAGCGTGGAGATGCGGATCGGATCGCCACCAAGTTCAACCATGTGCTGGTCACCCGCTTTGGATGTCATGTACTGGATAAAGAGGAAGGCCGCTTCTCTGTTGGGCGCGTTCGCGGGAATGCCCATGGCAAAGCCACCGGTTTCAGACCCGCAACGGGAGCCAACGGGGTGCAGAGCGTAACCCACATTTCCGTCGATCTTGGACAGGCTCGGGTTGCGCGACATTGCGGCAATCTTCAGAGAGTCGAGGTGCATCGCCGCATCGCCCTGCAAGAACGCGGCCGCCGCTTCGCCGAACCCGAAGGTTTCGACGCCAACCGGCCCGGTTTTTGCGATGTGACGAAGGAATTCGGCTGCCTTTACCGCTTCGGGCGAGTTCACCTGCGGGTTCCACTGATCGTCAAAGATCTTGCCGCCCATCGGCGCCAGATGCAACAGCCATGCCGCGGTGACCTGGTGGCCGGTTTTGCCCCGCGAGGTCAGGGCCGGGATGCCTGCCTCGTGCAGTTGCGTCATCGCGGCGGCCAGTTCGTCATAGGTGGTTGGAACCTCGATACCCTGTTCTTCAAATATGTCTTTGCGATAGGCCAGGATCGAAGTTTCGGCACCGAACGGAATGCCGTAAAGCGCGCCGGAACGTCCCGGCAGATATCCTTTGCGGCCCCCGACAACACCGCCGTTCTGAAGGTAGGCATCCGCGATGTCGTCAATATCATATAGAGGGTCAACTAGCGCCGCGGATGTAAACATTTCGCTGAGCGGGGTTAGCAGGCCTTTGGAAACGTATTCCCCTTTCCACATCACGACCCAGGAAACGACGTCGTATTCTCCTTCGGCTTTGGACATTTCCAGAATTTGGCGATCCCGAAGCTTGAGGTATTGAAGCGCGTCAATTTCAACTTCTATTCCCGTCTCTTCGGTGAATTCCTCCACCAGTGTTTCAGCCGCCGCAAAATGAGACAGGGCGGGCCAGCTTACCACAATTGTGGTACCTTCGTACTTCTCATACGGGTTTGCAAAAGCCGCTGCGGCAAAAAACGCCGCAGCCACTCCCGCTGTCAAACTTTTCATTGGATTTAGTGTCATCTTTTTCTCCTTTTTAAATGACTGTCGCTGGTTTTAAACTAGAGCGTTCCCCGTCGATTTGTCGAACAGGTAAATTCGATTGGTATCGAAGAGATATTCGCCGCTTTCCAGGGGCGCGCTATCGGGACCAACTTCGATTGCGGCCGCGACTTGCCGTTTTCCAATATCCGCCGCGAGAAACTGGCTTGAACCAATATATTCGGCGACTTTTACATCGAGAGAGACCGGCGCGGAAAGGGGCGGCGCGGCTCCGCCCTGCGCCGCTTTCGCGGCAAAATGCTCTGGCCGCAACCCGACCACAACACTGCGAGATACAGCATTTCGCGCGGCATCGTGCAATCGCGGGGGCAAAGGCAGATCAAACCCTTCTCCAACGACCCGAGGCTGCTCGCCCTGAAACTCCGCATCAAGGAAATTCATGGACGGAGAGCCAATGAACCCGGCGACAAACAGGTTTTCGGGGCTGTTGTAAACTTCGCGAGGCGTGCCGACTTGCTTCACCTTGCCCTTTTCCATGATCACAATCCGATCGGCCATGGTCATTGCCTCGGTCTGATCGTGGGTCACATAGATCATGGTCCGGTTTGGGTTCCTGTGCAGAATCGCCAACTCGGTGCGCATGCTGGAGCGCAGCTTGGCGTCCAGGTTGGAGAGAGGTTCGTCAAACAGGAAGCAATAGGCATCCCGAACAATTGCGCGGCCCATGGCCACCCGCTGACGCTGCCCACCGGAAAGATCCTTTGGCTTCCGGTGCAGATACTCGGTCAATTCCAGCATGTCCGCCGCTACTTTGACCCGCTTTTTAACCTCGTCTTTCGGCGTACCCGCCAAACGCAGCGCGAAAGACATATTTCCGGCGACATCCATATGGGGATAAAGCGCGTAGGATTGAAAAACCATGGCGATATCACGCTCTTTGGGGCGCGCCCATGTCACATCTTTGCCGGCAATGTAAATTGAACCGCCGGTGACGCTTTCCAAGCCGGCGATCATCCTGAGAGTCGTCGATTTTCCGCAACCGGACGGACCGACAATCACGACAAACTCGCCTTCATCGAATGACAAATTCAATTGGGGAATGACATTGACGGCCCCGTAGGACTTGGTGATGTCGTTAAGTTGCACTCCATTCATTTAACTTCTCCCTAAAGCCGGAGTGTTCGCTTACGTGTTTGCGTGCCAGTTCACATCGGCTCCGCGGTTGATTTTGATGCGTCGAATGATTTCATTGTCGCGGTTTTGTTTGAACTCTTCGGGATCGCGCTTGGTCCAGTTGTAGAAGCCCGAGCCGGTTTTCATCCCCAGCGAGCCCTGCCTGTGAAGCCTCCCGACAAGAGTCTCCTCGGGGTCCGTGACATTGGACAGATCAGCCCAGACGTCCTTGGCCGCGGGGGAATTCATCAGGTCCATACCGGCCAGATCGGCATGTTCGAACGATCCCATCGCGGGCAGGCGAGACGCATAGCCAACCTTGAGGATCGTGTCGCAGGCCTCGGGCGTGACAACGCCCCTTTCGACGAGCGAGGCAAACTCTCGCAGAACGGCGTGTTGAATGCGGGCCCAGAGGAAGCCGGGAACATCGGGGCAGGTCACCGGTGTCTTGCCGGTTTCGCCGAGAAGACGCGTCGTCTCGGCCACGGCGCGGTCCGAACTCCGCTGGCCTGGAACAACCTCGACCAGCTCCACCAGATGAGCGGGCTGCGCGTAATGGGCAATGCAGAAGTTTTCCGGTCGCTGAAGTGCGGACTGGATTTGCGTCGCGCTGATCGCCGACGTGGTCGAGGACAGGATCGCATCGGCCCCGACGCAAGGTTCGACGCGGGAGAGAACGTCCCGCTTGAGCGCGAGATCCTCGGCAACCGCTTCGATCGCGAAACCCTTCTCCGCCACCGCCTGTTCAAGATCCGAACTGATGTTTAGTCGCGACAGAACCGCTTCGCGCTGATCGGCATCGGCCAATCCGTGTTTTGCAAGAAAATCGAACCCTTGACGACAACGCTCAAGGGCAGGGGCGAGGGCGTCTTTACGCCGCCCCCACAAGGTGACCCGCGCTCCGCCCAAGGCAAATGAGAGGGCGATCTGGGCGCCCATGGTGCCAGAACCCAATACAGCGCATGCAGGCAGATCAGCCGACATGGTGCCAGCCGCCGTCACGTTGTTCGGCCTGTCCGGTTGCCACAAAGTTCTTAAGGCTGGCGTCGATTGAAACCAGCGCGCGCCATTCATGAACCTTGTCCTGATCGTCACAGCACTTGTCGCGCAATTTGGCAAAGCTGATGCCGGGATTGGTCTTCATGTGGGTGACCATCGACGCTTCAACCTGATCCACTCGCGCGCGGCAATCATCGACCAATTCCCGTGTTTCGGCAGCGGTTTTGACGTCGTCATGGGCGAACAGAACCGAATGAACGTCGCGTTCGACGAGGAGTTTCTTGATCTTGTCGAAGGTGGCCCGCATTTCCACCGGGTCTTCATACAGGTAGAGCACCGGGTTGAATTCGGGCAAAAGCGGATCGGCAATGATCAGCGTTTTTGTCGAGCGTTCAAAAAACCCGATCTCTGCCGGGGAGTGACCCGGAACCCCAACGACCTCAAGCTCAATCCCGCCACCCAGGTCGATCACATCGCCGTCTGCGATGAATTCATCAATCGGACCTTCGGTTGGACCCATCCAATCCAGATATTCCGATTTAAGGTCAAAGTGCTCGCCTTCGGGGAAGGCGTGAACGATTGCCGTGGCATTCAGCACATTGTCCGCAACGCGGTCGGCGCGCGCCTCGTGGCCCAAAATCCTGCATCCCGTCTCGGCCTTCAACCAACCATTGTTGCCGACATGGTCCATGTGTTCATGGGTCAGAAGCAACAGATCCAGATCACCGCGCGCGATTCCCAGTTCCCCGAATGCCTGTTCCAGAGCAGGCAGACCCGCAAGCAGGCCACTGTCGATCAACGCGATCTTTTCAGCGCCGCGGACAAAGAAAACGCGGGTTGCGGTCTTGCCTTCGTGATCTCCCGGAAGCCCCATCGAGATCTCGGCGAAAGGCCCGGATTGATAGCTGATGACAGATTTGCGCATTTTCTTCTTTCTCCTATCGGCCCTTGAACTCGGGGTCGCGTTTTTCCATGAAGGCCGCTATGCCTTCTTTTCCGTCGTCGCTGGCAAACAGCGACCCGAGAACGCGTTGCTCCATTGTCAGGCCTGCCGACAGCGCGGCATCCAACCCGTCATCGACCACGCGTTTTGCCTCTTTGAGCGCGACAGGCGCCTGTCGCGCAAGGGTCTCGGCAAAGCCCCGCGCGCGCGGCATCAGTTCTTCTGGCGCGCATGCCTCAAGTGCCGCGCCGCATTCGACCGCTTCGGCGGCAGTCATCA
>JAPOTF010000138.1 GCA_026709325.1 Roseovarius sp. | reverse complement strand
TCAATAGGTTAAACGCCAAAGAATGGGGCTTTTTTCTTAAACCGTCGAAGTCGGGAAAGGCATTTCCTTAACAATTCACCGCCACTTCCTTGATAGATCGCAGCTGTGCGTTCCGGAATGCAGGCACTGCTTTTATTCGCGCGTGAAATGCATTCAATAAAGCCCGCGATCGGTAGTTCGATGTCTTCCACGTGACCCGAGGCATTTATGGATTGAAAAAACGAGACGGTAAAACATGCAACAACTGTCGTTTTCCGGTTAACCAAGTATAAAGACGCCTTGTAAATCATTGACAAGGGCACCATCCGATTGAGAATGTTGGCAAATCGACTTTGAACAAATGGCTAGATGACGGTTCGCAATGAAGCTATCAAACAGAATCACTGGATTGACAGATGGCGGGTCCGATGGCTGGGACATCCACTACCATGCAAGGAGCATGATTGCGGAAGGACATCCCGTGGCAATGCTCACCATAGGTGAACACGATGTCGGAACCGACAGGTCCATACTTGAAGCCATGCACGCGGCGGCTCTTGCAGGTCATACGGGATATACGCTGTTTCAGGGGAACGCAAATCTTCGCGAGGCAATAGCCAAACGGGTTTCGGATAGAACGGAACTGGCAACCGCGCCTGAAAATGTGCTTGTGGTGCCGGGCGGCCAGGCCGGATTGTTTGTCAGCCATATCGCGACATGCGGTGATGGCGGCAAGGCGCTCTACATTGATCCCAATTACGCGACCTATCCGGGCACAATACGTGCCGCCGGAGCGGAACCGGTAGCGGTCATGGCCCGGCCGGACCGGGATTTTCAGCCGGACCCGCGCGATATCGCGAACGCCGCGGAAGATGCCCGCTGTCTGCTGATCAACACGCCAAACAATCCCACAGGAGTTGTATACAATCGTCGGACCATTGAGGGAATTGCCTCTGTTTGCCGGAAAAACGACATGTGGCTCATAAGTGACGAAGTATATGATACCCAGGTTTGGCGCGGAGTCCACATCAGCCCGAGAACACTTGCGGGAATGGCAGAGCGCACGCTGGTGGTCGGATCGCTGTCAAAAAGCCATGCAATGACGGGAAGCCGCATCGGGTGGGTTATTGGCCCTGAAGAGGCCATTCACCACATGGGCAATCTCACAACAAATACAACCTATGGCATTCCCGGCTACATCCAGGAGGCGGGCTTGTTCGCGCTTGGTTGCGGAGAAGATTTTGAGAAGAAGATTGCCGCTCCATTTAGAAGGCGCGGTAAAATGGTTGTTGCGATGATCAAGAAGCAAAATCTCATTAAAGCCGTTCCATCCGATGGCGGAATGTATGTAATGCTTGACATTAAATCGACCGGACTGTCCGGCAGGGATTTTGCCGCGCATCTGCTGAATGAGCGGCATGTCGCGGTGATGCCCGGTGAAAGTTTCGGTCAGTCCGCTTCCGGCCATGTGCGCGTGGCCCTGACAGTTGCAGACGATATTCTTAAAAACGCCGTCGCAAGTCTAATTGAATTTGCCACCGAACTCGCCCTCGTCAATTCCGATATCAAAAAGCGGGGCGTTTTCTAACGGCCGCTTTTTCATGACATGCTTCGAGCATGTCGATTTTGACGCACATGTCGCATTCGGAACAGAACAAACGGCTTTCATGAAGGAAGATCGCGCTAAAATTTGGGGGCGGAACATGACGCCAAGATCCATGGTTTCACTGGTGATATACACAATCGGTGCCGTCAGGGGACGTGCCGCGAGAGGCAGGCCGTCCATAAGTTTATGAATTCAAAAAACCATCAACCTGACCGGATGTATTGAACAATGCATAATTCCCCCTCCCCGCGCCGCGCTGGCGGACGAGCAGCCCGGCGGGCAACCCGAACCGCGCCACTTGATGATTCCATCCGTCCAGTTCGCTCGGGCATTATCGGCGGCACATTAAAACCGATGACGAAGTCGCAAATTGAAAAGGTCCATTCAACAGCTCTGGACGCCATCGAGCAGATCGGTTTTGCAGATGCTCCAAAAAGCGGAATTGAATATCTCACCGCCGCCGGAGCGGCACTCGGTGACGACGGGCGCATTCGCATGCCCCGCTCGCTTGTGGAAGACACGATCGACCGTGCCTGCAAGGATTTGACGCTATGCAGTCGTGATGGAGTCAACGACCTTCATCTCTCAGGCGCTCGGGTGCATTTTGGAACCGCCGGAGCCGCAGTGCACATGGTTGATGTGGAGGAAAAGCGCTACCGCGACAGCACCGTCCAGGATCTTCATGACGCTTCACGCATATGCGATGTGCTCGACAACATCCATTTCGTTCAGAGACCGATGGTTTGTCGCGACATACCCGACAACCTGGAGATGGATTGCAATACGGTTTACGCCACATGTTCCGGCACAACCAAACACATCGGCACCTCGTTTACGGAACCCCACCATGTGGATCACGCGCTTGAGATGCTTCACATGATCGCGGATGGCGAGGACAAATGGCGAGAGCGCCCATTCATGTCCAATTCAAATTGCTTTGTCGTTCCTCCCATGAAATTTGCCACCGAGTCATGCGAGGTAATGGAAAAATGCATAAAGGGCGGCATGCCTGTTTTGCTGTTATCTGCGGGCATGGTCGGAGCAACAGCTCCATCAACCATAGCGGGCGCCATCATGCAGGCCACCGCGGAATGCCTTGCCGGTCTTGTATATGTGAATGCAGTCAAGCAAGGTGCCCCGGCAATTTTTGGCACATGGCCATTTGGCCTTGATCTGCGAACCGGCGCAATGTCCATTGGTTCTGGCGAGCAGGCGCTGCTCACTGCGGGCTGCGCGCAAATGCACCAATACTACGGTTTGCCGGGCGGAGCCGCCGCGGGGGCCACAGACTCCAAATTGCCGGACATGCAGGCGGGCTGGGAGCAGATGTGCTCGAATGTCATGGCGGGGCTGTCCGGGGTCAACATGATCTATGAAGCAGCCGGCATGCACGCCTCTCTGCTGGGTTTTTGCCATGAAAGCCTCATACTTGGAGACGATCTAATCGGTCAGGCACTGCGCTGCGTCCGCGGCATTGAGGTCGACGAGGAAACTCTTGCGCTTGATCAGGTTAAAGATGTTTGTCTCGGGGGAACCGGTCATTATCTTGGTACTGACCAGACACTTGACCGGATGCAAAAGGACAATGTCTATCCTACCTACGGCGATCGCTCATCGCCCAAGGAATGGGCGGAAAACGGCAAGCCGGATATTCTCGCCAAAGCGAAATCTCGAAAAGAGTCCATTCTTTCAAAACCCTCAAGGGCGCGCTTCAATCCCGGGCTTGATGAAAAAATACGAGAAAAATTCAAAATACATCTTCCTGCATAAGCCAATCCGAAATTGGCTATTTTGATGAAAAGCCGGCAACTTGCCATGCTCCCCGGACAACCATGGAGGCGACAATTGCCTTAAGCGTGTCTCCAAGCAGGAACGGACTGATCCAGTAAAGCCAGAGTTCGGGAAGGGATTTT
>JAPOTF010000051.1 GCA_026709325.1 Roseovarius sp. | reverse complement strand
AGCCTCATACAAAGGATACGGAACCAACAGCTTGGCCTTGAATTACATAAGTTCAATTGAACGACAGGGTACGCTCGGTGCTGTCCGGGCACTTATAGCTGCCGGTGCCGACCCGAATGCTCGGAACAATGATGAGGAGACCCCGCTGCATGGTGCAACCTGGGCCGGCAATATCGACGTCATTGAGGCATTGCTTGATGCGGGTGCGGATGTCAATGCATCACAACCATATTGGGGCACCCCATTGCACTATGCGATACAATTTTCTGAAATCAAAACCGAAGTCGTCCTGATACTGATTGCTGCCGGTGCTGATATTGAGGCGGAGAACGAAATAGGTCAGACCCCGTTGATGCTAGCAAAACAATTAAACGCACCCACCGAAATCATCAAGATTTTGCTTGAAGCAGGTGAAGCCTATGATCGTCTCAGCGATGCTCAATAGGGTAAAGCCCTTGTCGATTTTATCTCTTTCGGACCGGTCGCAGCGACACATTCGGACAGAATGGTTGAGTGGATTGGTGTTCCAATAAATAATGATAGCTGCGAGAAGGTTGAGGGCAGCAATTCGAAAAGGTTGATCTTCATCCGTGCGGAGAATGAAGCCATGGAATCACGCATTGATGCTCGCCTTACTGAAAACAACGGTGCGATGGACCGGCTCCGCGCCGATATGGGAGAAATGCGGCAAGGCGACCATCCAGTGGACGGCCGGGCTGGTGCTGGGCGCTGCCGTCTTGATCATCGCCGTCCTTGGGATCCTGATTCGCTGGCCCGTGCCGCCGACCTGAACCGGGACCGGGTCTCGGCGATCATCGGATCGGTCCTCACACAGATAGCGCCTATACGGCCCCTGTGCGACTAAGGACGGGTGGTGTCAAAAACGTCCGTTTCCGGACTCCGGACAGGCTCTGAAACCCCTGTCCAAAACCCAGCTTGAGACGCTTTTGAACAGGGATGGAATTCCGGACAGCCTTTCTGTACGGTTGACCCATCATGTCCCGAACCTTTGCCTACGCCCGTGTCTCCACGGCGTAGCAGGATCCCGGGAACCAGCTGCGGGAGATCGCGGATGCGGGGTTCCACGTGGAACCGCACCGGATGGTCACCGAGACCCTCTCCGGCTCCACCGCCGTGGCACAGCGCCCGGGGTTCGCACAACTCCTGAACAAGATGGAGACGGGGGATGTCCTGATTGTCACCAAGCTGGGCCGCAACGCCATCGATGTCAGCTAGACTGTCACGACCCTGGCGGATCTCGGGATCCGGGTGCACTGCCTGGCGCTCGGGGGTGTCGATCTCACCAGTCCCGCCGGTCAGATGACGATGACTGTGATCAATGCCGTTGCCCAGTTCGAGCGCGATCTCCTGGTGGAACGCACCCAGTCGGGTCTGGCCCGGGCCCAGGGAAAGGTCCTGGGGCGCCCGCCCGTCCTCTCCGCGACCCAGAAGGACAGGGTGGCGGCCCTGATTGCCCAGGGCTAGGCGATCGCGGGCGATAGCCCGCCAGTCGGAGCAGACGGCAGACCATCCTGCGCGTCCGGAAAGCCATGCCCAAGGACAGGGACTGACCGCCGATGAACTCCGGCAGGGTGCGCAAGGACCCGTTAAGGAGTTTTGGGGTCGATTCCGGTAGAGGGCGAAAACGTACGTTAAGCGGGGATTGCCTGTTCCCATCCGATGTCGCGAAATGTACCTTTGTTGGGATAAGCCCATTTGCAATCCGTCCCCGAAGTCAGTACCCTTGTCCAACTGATCATCTCCGGCGGGCGGCTGTTGTGTCCACCCGCCGGGCATACACAACGCAAGGAAACATTCAATGCACAGACTGACAATGACGCTCGCCGCCGCACTGGTGATTAGTGGGGGGTCGCCGCGCCGGTGATGGCGCAGGTCCACGGACCGAATACTGTTGATAGCGAGACGGGCCAGGAGAGCTATATCGGAAGTTCGACCCAGAATTACTCTAACTCGCAGAACACAAACAACGATAGCCGCCCAGGCGTAGGGCATGTCGGGACATTGCCCCGATATGAGATCGAAGCGGGTTCTTTCTCGACAAGCCAGTTAAACTCCATAATCCGCCTTGACTGGACACCTCCGCAATCGCGTGCGGATGCAGTGAAGATGGTTGAATTCCAGATCCTGCCGGGGCGACATAAGGATAATAATGACAATTGCGGCGGTCGCTCTTATGGAGTTTGTAATAATAAGGTTCATCCGGCAAGAATAGTGGAGACCTGCCCGTCGGGTGACAATTCCAATTTCTACCGGATCACCAATGGCAGCGGCAACATGCTGGACTTGAGCGAGGATATAAGACTAACGAAATGCAGCAACTGGTGGAATCCGTCTCAACAGTGGGGATCCCTAAACTATAACCAGGCTCGCCATTCCATGGTCATCCGCCTGACGGGAAAAGTGGAGTTGAATGGCGGTGGGTATGTGGCCTCTTTCGGCCCCCACAACAGTGCCGGGGATTGCAGCTCCCCGACATGGCCGACCCGATCGCACCAGACCAAACGGTGAGCCTCCTTATGCGGAATGGTGCGACGTGTCCGTCTGGTGGTGGGTACGACGTTGATAATCCGAACGAACGCGACACGGGGCGATCTTCGGATCGCCCTTTTTGTTTGATCCGTTGCACGCTACGGACCGTTCCAGTTTGCCATGGAATAATCGTAGCGTTTATCTGAACTTAATATATGTACCTCCGCCATAAGGTTTATGTTTTCAATTTTCATCATCATTAAATTGCAAAATTATGATGTCGAGTGAATCTGTTGCCCATATTGCCCATATTGGGCATTTTTTGCGGTTTTCCCGGATCTGGGGATCTCTCCGTGGTATAATGGGTTTTGAGAACAGCAAAATACGCGAAAGAAGACCCCGCCTTTCCCATTGCCATATCCGACATTTGGTGCCGGTTTCAAGCATCCGTGATGGAGCGCAACCCACAAATTGGCTCTGGCGATTGACCAGTTGCAGCGACACATGCCGCGAGTCTTCCTTTTTGACCGGTTTTCGGGCGCCCGGGCAGCAGTGCACATCGGGCGGCGAAGACGCCAAGCCGGAATTTGGCAAATCGTGCCTAACTCGGATCTGAATTACCTGAAATCATAAAAATCCCGGGGAAAATCGGGAGAAATGCCACTGGCCCTTGAATTTGCCTTTTCCGCGCCAGGTTTGACATGGGAAATGCCGTTTCTGCCGCTATGCCATCAAATAATGTTCAAGATGCTCCATTTAAAGAATGTTTTTCATAAAACGTCATCCGACATTTTAGGAAATCGGCATTGTGAAAACAATCGTGCAGCATCACGTCATTTCATTTGGAAAGGTAATCCGACAATTCATCTGGCGGCGCATGATTGACAATCATATCCCACAATCTTTCCGCAAGTTCACGTCCAATTAGCGACTGCGCCTTGGACAGCGTTTTTTTGCGGCGCCGACCGGTTTCCATGGATTCGCCGAGATCGTGAAAATACCGGCGCACTTCTCCGCTATTCATTGTTATTGTTATAGCCGCGCTCAATTCGGTTTGCTTGTCATCCGGGATGACCTCCACTTTCCGACTTAACTCCATAACTGCTTCATTTTTGCACAATTCATCGCAGTAGGTTTCCATTTGCGCAGTGTCGTATTCCAGAAGCTTCATAGCGACAACCGTCTTATAGCTGAACTTGGCCTCAAGCCCCGTTTTGGGAACTGCTATATTGCAGACACTCATCCATCTTGAATGCGTGAAAACGCTTGCCTTTGCAATCTCCGCCGTGCTGCCTTCAAAGCTGGAAAGCGCCTCAAGCGCGGCATGCAGTCCATGACAGCAGGCGTGGAATTTATGCTTCACGTCCGGCAGCACCCATTTCAAGTATATTGAGTCAAACGCGCTCCGCTCATCTTCCCCGAAATGCGTTAAACCAAATCCGTTTTGCCCCTCAAGAGCCTCAGACGCCGATATAAAACCGCGTTCTGCCAGCAATGCCGATTCCACGCCATTTGCAGCCGCGATACCGGCATTGAAAGATTTCCCCATGGAGCCAAACTGCGACTTTAGCCCGGAAGCCCTTGTTGAAACCAGTCCAATGGCCATTTCCAACTGTCTTGAATCAAGTTCCAAAAGACGACTTGATGCTATGGTGGCACCGAATGCCCCCGCCGTGGCCGTTTGATGATAGCCAGCCTGATAGTGCGATCTTCCAAGCCAGACGCCAATTCTAACCGACGCCTCCATTCCAACAATGGCGGCGTTTTGAAATGCTGAACCATCAGCGCCTACATGTTGTCCGATCGCCAATGCAGCAGGAATGACTGCGACTGACGGATGCCCAATATGGGCAAAATGTGTATCATCATAATCGAGAGCATGCGATATCGTTCCATTTGCCAAAGCCGCCATCCTTGCGGGATAGCAACCCGGGATGCCAATTATGCCCGACCGCCCCACTCCCGCTTCTTCAATTGCCTGGTCATGCATTATTTTGGCGACAGGCTCGGATTTTCCGGCAATCCCGACAGCGCTCCAATCCATCAGCGAAAGATGAAAAACATCCATTACCTCCCGGCCGGGTTTTGCCTCAAGCGAGAGACTTGAAAGCATCGATGTTACGCTCATCCGTACATTTTCCCTGCCCGTTGCTCGAAAGCGCCGACGACCCGGCGTGCCACCTCATCGAAAAACATGTTCGCTCCAAATTGCAATACTCTGCTTTTAAATGAAAAAGTTACGTGAAAGTTAACCTCGCAGCCATCGTCAAGTTCAACAAACCTCCATTGCGAACACATGTTTTTCATGGGCCCCGTCACATATTTGGTGTCTATCACCATTAGATCTTCATCCAAAACAACCTCGCTGGTGAAACGCTCTCGGAACAGCTTGAAGCTGATAACAAGGTCGGCATGAAAAAGTTTTTTTCCATTTTCGATGCAAATCGTCTTGCCGACATGAGATTTTGCTATCCACGGGAGGAAATCGGGATAACTTTCCACGTCTGCCACGAGTTCATACATTTGCATTGCCGAATACGGAAGAATGCGTGCCTCGTAGTGTTCCAACATATAACAGCCTCCGTTGCGCCCATTTTAAGTGACAATACACATGAATTAAGATATTCACGCAAAAAATTGCAAGAGTGACCAATGCCTGAACGTCCATATTTTATCGAGCAACTGATCACGGCAAAGGAAATCGCCGCGCGAATCGAAACGCTTGCAAAAGAAATTGAAACTGAATTTTACAATTCCGAAAAACTCGTTGTCGTGGGACTGCTGCGCGGATCTTTCATATTTATCTCCGATCTTGTCCGGGAACTAGACCTTTGCACGGAAGTGGACTTTATCGAAACATCCTCGTATGGCAACAACACAACATCCAGTCGCGAGGTGCGCATTTTAAAAGATCTAAGAGGTGAAATCGAAGGCCGGGACGTTCTTGTGGTTGAGGATATTGTCGATACCGGATATACGCTATCTCATGTAATTAAGCTTCTGGAAAGCCGCAGACCCCGTAAAATGCGCACCATAGCCTTGCTGGACAAGCCTTCTCGCAGAGCCGTCAAAATCAATTCCGATTGGATTGGATTTGAAATTCCAGATAATTTTGTTGTTGGATACGGCATTGACTTCGCGCAAGAGAACCGCAACCTTCCATACATTGGAAAAATCAGGTTTGCCGACAATGGAGAAAACAACTGACTGATGAATCTTTCAGCATTAAAACAAAAATATCGCAATATGTTATATTGCAAACCTTTCACAATGTCTCGGGGAGATAAACCGTTTGAATTCCGACCCGCGGCATGCATGCGAAATATCCGTGATTTGCAAATCTGTGGCGCAAGTCCAACGACAAGCGACTTCGCCAAATTTCCAAATATGTCAGTATACATAAATATTGAAACATAAGTACATGGAATTAAAATGACAATGTGGCATAACGACACCGATTTCCATCACGAGAACATAATTCGGCACAGCAATCGGCCTATTCAGCACAACTTCTAAAATGGACGCCATGTCAATGAAAAACATGCGGAAACTCACTGGCCTCGCGATATTCTATCGATATTTGGAGATTTCGCATTTGGTCCGCAGGCAAATGACCGGGGATGGCTTAATGGAAATATTCAGCAGGCTTCCCGGCGCTTCCTGAAACCTGGTGGCTGACCAACATGACACCCAATCCACACTGAAACTGCCATGGGACGCCATAACGGAAATGACGGAGGCAGGGGATGCGAAAATGCGCAACGTTCTCTTCCATTGTCCCATGATGACATGGGACTGGAGCCGCAAGAGACATCTGCAACTGCTGGAACATGTACACGGCAACTGGCAAGGTTGTCGCTACTTTGTTAATGTTGCTGTGGACATGTGGAATTTTTGCCCAGTCATCATCAAGGGTACCGTCGTCAGGCAACCGCAAAAACTGCCGCTGACCTCCTCCCGGCCCCATATTGAGTTGGAACAACCCGATGAGTCTTAGCCTGCGTCTTGCCGGTGCGGTGGTGATGACGCCGCGCGGTTTCCAAAAAACGGAATTGTCATTTTGCAACGGCGTCATTGCGAAGACAGGCGACCGCGAAGTCGACCTTTCGGGATTTATGATACTACCGGGAATTGTGGATGTTCACGGCGACGCCTTTGAAAAGCATATCGCTCCAAGACGCGGGGCAGTGAAGGATCTTGCTCGGGCCTTGCTTTCCAACGAGGCGGAACTTGCGGCCAATGGCATCACAACAGCCGTCATGGCCCAATTCTGCAGCTGGGAAGGCGGAATGCGAAGCCCGGAATTTGCCGAGAAACTGCTTTGCGCCCTTTCCGAGATTGCCACCAGAACCGCAACGGATATGCGTGTTCAACTTCGACTTGAAGTTTCACTTGTCGACTATTACGACGAGTTTCTCGATCTTTGCAAAACATACGGCGTTCAATATGTCGTCTTCAATGATCATCTGCCCCATGATGCGTTGTTTCGGCAAAAAAAGCCTCCGCGATTGACGGGACAGGCACTGCGCGCGGGAAAGAGTCCCGAATCGCACTACAGGAACATGTTGGCACTTCATTCCAGGATGGAAAATGTTCCTCACGCGCTAAAAGCACTTGCCCGGAAACTGTCCGACATGGGTGTGCTGCTTGGAAGTCACGATGATAGATCGGAAGGGCCGCAAAGCGAATGGCACGGCATGGGTGTTGAAATCGCGGAGTTTCCGGAGACCGAGGAAGCCGCCAAGGCAGCGCGTTCAAATGGCGCGAGCATTGTCCTGGGAGCTCCAAACGCAATGCGCGGAGGATCTCACAATGGCAATATCTCGGCAGTTGATCTGATTTCCGCGGGGTTGTGCGACGCATTGGCGTCGGATTATCACTACCCCTCGCTTGCAAATTCGGCGTTTGCCTTGTCCGACGCCGGCGTGTTGGATTTGACCACCTCATGGAAGCTTATTTCATCCGGTCCCGCAAAACTGCTTGGATTGAATGATCGGGGAAGTTTGGCGCGAGACATGCGGGCAGATTTGGTCGTCGTTGACCAAAACAATCGTGACATCTGCGCAACCATTTCCAATGGGCGGATTTCGCATCTTAAGGGTGAGGTTGCGGAAAGGTTTATCGGATAAACAACGGAAACCGCTTTTAATCTTTTTCGTCTATGCGGTTTACATGCCCCATTTTTCTACCAGCTCTAACCGATTCCTTTCCGTAAAGATGTAGCGACGCATTGTTTTCCATTAGGATTTCCGGAATCTTGAGAATGTCATTGCCTATCAGATTCTCCATGGCAACATTTGCATATCTTGCCGCGCTCCCAAGCGGCAGCATGGCCACGGCGCGGATATGCTGCTCAAACTGGTCGACATTACAGCCCTGCTGCGTCCAGTGACCGGAATTATGTACTCTGGGGGCCATCTCATTTATCAAAAGCCCATGTTCAGTGACAAAGAACTCAACTCCGATAACGCCTATATAGTCCAATTGGTCGAGTATTTTGCAAGTTGTCGCGACCGCTTCACGGCACTCGTCCATGCCGAGTCTTGAGGGAACCCGCGTGGTTCGAAGGATTCCGTTTCGATGAATGTTTTCACCAGGATCATAGCAGGAAACGACACCATCATGACTCCGAGCGCCGATAACGGATATTTCCGCTTCAAAGTCCACGAATTTTTCCAAGATGGCTGCCTGGCCGGCCATTTGCCGATGCGCCTCCTCCATCTCTTCGCGTTCTCGAATTTGGATCTGGCCTTTTCCGTCATATCCAAAGCGGCGAGTTTTGAGAATCGCGGGTAGACCAACATCCACCATCGCGCGATCCAGTGATTCAATATCACCAACTTCGGCATATCGGGCTGTGCGCAGACCGGCATCTGCAAGAAATTTCTTTTCCAAATACCTGTCCTGACTGACCTCAAGAGCATTTCGACCGGGTCTGACTGGCCGCCGCTTTTCAAGCAGATCAAGCGCTGAAGCCGGTATGTTTTCGAATTCATATGTGATGACGTCAACGGAATTCGCAAAATCCCGCAAGCTGGCATCATCTTCAAAGGAAGCGGTCGTAACGAAGCTTGCCACCTGCCCCGCGGGTGAATTTGGGGACGGGTCGTATATATGGCATTTGAATCCAAGGCGCGATGCCGCAACCGACAGCATTCTTCCAAGCTGTCCGCCTCCCAAAATGCCAATAACGGCGCCGGTATGCAACCGCTCACTCATTCAGGCGGCTCGTCGGGAATGGATTTTGAGAGCTCATTGCGCCATGTATCAAGCCTTTCGGCCAGATCGCCATCTTGATTGGCCAGTATCGATGCCGCCATCAGAGCCGCATTGCAGGCACCGGCTGCGCCAATGGCCATGGTTGCCACTGGAAATCCCTTCGGCATCTGCACTATTGAATAGAGACTGTCCACACCTGAGAGCGCCATGGATTGCACTGGAACTCCAATTACCGGCAACCGGGTCTTGGACGCCAGCATTCCGGGAAGATGAGCGGCTCCCCCCGCCCCGGCAATTATCACTTTCAGTCCACGCCCAACCGCGCTGGAACCATATTCCCATAATCTGCCGGGCGTTCTGTGGGCCGAAACAATCTTGGCCTCATATGGGATTCCGAGCTCATCAAGAATTCGAGCGCTTTCCTTCATTGTCTCCCAGTCGGAAACGCTTCCCATGACAACGCCCACTTTGACAATATCAGGTCCATTGCAGGATTCAGATTCCACAATTCTCACGATGGCGCTCTCCAGTTTCCGGGCGATAATACCAGGATAAACGCGGTCTTCAATCCAAACTATCATGTCTTCGGCAATTCCGGTCAACGGATTTTTGCCTGTTTTGCCGTTGATTTGGCCGTTTGAGAAGATTCGCGGGTTTCAACCGCGCAGAGCCGATGGCCGGACGTCGGCCGTCAGGTTTAATTTGCCGATGTTTTGCGAAGGTTGATGCTGGATTGGGGTGGTTGATGATGCGCGCGCCGCTGGCGGCCACGGTCCGTTGCGGGTCAGCCCGATGCGGTCCTTCTTAACCAGTTCCACGGAGAGGTCCCGATAGGGCGTGTGCCAGTCCAGGAACACTGTCATGACTCGGTTATCATGGTTGCGGCGCAACACAGGTTCTGTGTCCAACCTCTCTTTCACGTCCGATCCGGATAAAGGCGGTTTCAACCTGGTTTTGCCGGGGGAATCCTGGCCTCAAGATGTGCGCTTCCATGGTTCGAAAACCTGCTGATTGCGTGGAAATATGATGTTGAGCGCAACCAGCAAAGGAATCGCGAACTCGGTCAGCTCGCCACGTCTCGACACTTCCTGACCCTGGAGATTGATCAGGCCTTCAACCGCCAGAATGACCACAAGATAGCCAACGACATGATATGTTTTTGGCAACGGAACAGCCCAGGAGTCCGCCAATGCGCGCAGACGGGCCGAATGGCGGCAGAGAGGCGTTATGACAAATAGATAGACCATAAAGATGATCAGGATACCCTTCGCAAAAACCATCTTGTTCATATTGACATCATTGATGATCAGATTGTGGATATTGGTTTCAACCTGCGCATTATACCGTTGAAAAAATTCAGGACTTTGGATTGCCAGCAACCGCTGCCCCCATGAAATTTCCTCCAGAGCGCCAAATGCGGCCAGCAGGGCAAGCGTTCCGAGAACCAGTTTTTGTCGCAAGTTGAAGTAGATAAAACCCAACCACAGCCGTTGCGCGATCATCCCCGAAATCGAGGCCAGGGCAAGTACCGTCAGCCATTCAAGAATGCCATCTTCGGTGACGTATTGAGTCTCAAAATACTCGGTGTTGAACAGCGCGAGAGTGACGCCAAGGGCAAATAGAAATGTGCCGTGAATCAGAATGAATTTCTCAATTGGCTGCATGATGCATCCTCCAGTTTGCGATCCGGCCCCAAAATAGCGACATCACTGCGATTGCGACGGCAATGGGATCCACAAGATAGTCAAAAAGATTGTCGCTTTCGCCAATATTGAAGCGATGCGCGGCAAGTGAGCAGGTGAGCCAGATGGCGATCAGCATATGCCGCCTCATAATCCACATGGCGCACGAAACCAACGCCGCAGCAAGCGCCAATGGCGATTGATAGCCCAAATCATACGGATCAAAATATCCCACTCCCAACGCCATTGGGTAGAGGGTCAGGCCGGACAAGGCAAAGGCAAGCCGCAAGCGCAGCAATGCGGTGGAAAATTCGTGGAACCAGACTGAAAATCGAGATCCAAACGCTGTCAAGAAGCATGTCAGGACCAACGCAATGCTGGGTTCGTACAACACGCTTCCGATATAGGCTAAGATGGTGGTGCCATTGACTGGCAGGACCAGGGTGATCGTCGGAACTAGACAGGCTGCGAACAGTCTACACAGACGGGCTTGATGTAACGCACCGCCGAGAGAATAACCGAGCGGGAACAGGATCAATATCCACATCATGGCGGAAAAGGTCATGGCGAAAGTTCTGCAGGATACGTATTGCGAACCTGAGTCAGCCAGACATCGTTAAAGACGACGTGTTTTATATGCTGTCGCTTGTGGGTATAGGCAACGTGATGCCGACCACGGAAATCGGTGATGATGGCCGGGTAGGAAAACTCCCCTACACCCCCCCCTCGCCCGACTCAAGATCGTAGATCCGCGCGACCCGGCGGGCATCCTCGTGAATGGCGACGGACAATTCGCCGCGGCCCGTTTCCGAACTGTTGTACACAATCCAAAATTCGGTCCCTCGCCTTGTGGCCGCAACGGAATTGTCCGCGTTTGGCAGGTCCAGCGATCGCGGTTGGTCAAAAGTCCTTCCTGCATCACCGGTCGTCGCAAAGAGCATGCGCATGGGTGGATCACCGGCATAGCGCATAAAAACCGCGGCATGAGATTCAGATATTGGCACTAAAGATGGCTGCAACGCGTCTCGTCCCCATGTAACGCGGACTTTTTGGCGAATATCCCCATCGGCCGTCACAAACAGGATCTCGGCAAATTTTCCCGCCAACTCGTGGTAGATCGGTATGGCGAGCCCTCCATCGGTCAGGTTGACCGGCGGATTTCTGACGAGAGTGCTCACATTGAAGAACGGACTGGTGACAAGGCGCCGTGCCGGCGACCATGTCATCCCGCCATCTGTTGACATGATGAAGTTGATGCTGCTGGTCGCCCAGCCGCCGGCTGAAACACTTACAAAGAAAATGAAACACTTACAAAGAAAAGCCAGACCTGCCCGTTTCCGTCAAGAATGGCCGCAGGGTTGCCAAGTTTTCTGATGTAACGGCCGAGTTGGCTGGCAAGCAATTGTCGAGACATGACGCTCCGTGCCGGAGAGAAGTTTCCGGTCTGCTGGTCGTAGCGCGCGAACCAGATCTCCACATCCCCGCCGCCTTCGCGACTGCCGCCGAACCAGAACGCGCCCACATCGCCATCGGGGAGATTGACAAGTGTCGCGGCATGAACCGATGGCTGTTCTCCATTGTCTATGAGCTGCTCACGATATAGCGCAACGGGCTGAACATTCCCGCCCTTCTCTTGAGCTTCGACGGACTCGTCGCCGATGGACGCCACGGCAAATCCCGGGTCTGGCGGAGCCGACAACATGTCAATGGCATGAGAGACGGCAATTGAAGCGACCAGCAGGAAGCCGGCTGAGACTGTCAAACCCGCGATATATGTCATCCAAGAGCGTTTGTCCTTTTTCTTCATTGACTCAATGGCAACTTTAAAAATAGTGAACACGACTTAAAACACATCTCCCTAACTGGCATGTTTTTGCAGTTTTCGCGAGCTTGAAAATCCCTTTGCGGCACTGTGGGTTTGCCAACATAAACACGAGGCAAAAAAGACCCCGCCACGCCTATTCGCCACATTATAATCCATATTGGGTCCATTTCAATCGGCAATTCCCGCCAGCTTTTGTTCTTCGCAAACCATGCCTGTTCCATGAAAACCGATGGCAAATGATTTTTTTGCCGCACGAGTCTGAAAATTCTCTCCAAAACCCGGCAAAAGCCTTTCAGTCCATTGAATAATTGATAAAACCGGCGGCAATTCCCGTTGTGGCTTTTAGATGCGTTTTCTCCATTTTCATTCGCTTTATTGCCAACCGCACCGCCGCACTCGATTCCCAGGGAGACGGAATTCCGGAGTCGGTCCCGCCATGCCAACGCCGCAATCCCTTTAGCTGCAAAGGAATCCCTTTCGTCTTTTTTCATCAAAAGGTCGGAATGGATGTTCAAATTGCCGGCACCACCCATCATGAACCGCAAACAGGAACAACGTGGATTCCCCTAATTCGCAAAGCCCTTGAAAATACTCGCCAAGCACTCCATATTGAAAATCGCGGACTGCCTTTAAGGAGTGCGCGCAACGGAATGTCGCTTGATGAGCGAGGACGCGCCGATGACAAAAATATCTTTAGCTTCGCATCCCTACATGCTTGGCTTCGAGCAAATTGAAAGACTGCTCGAGCGCAGCGCCAAATCCGGCAATGAAGGGTATCCCCCGTTCAACATAGAGCAAACCTCGGAGAATTCCTATAGAATTACCCTTGCTGTTGCCGGATTTAAAATTGAAAACATCGCCATAACCCTTGAAGACAGGCAGCTTGTAATCAGAGGTCGGCAGAGCGACGACGATAAAAACAGGCTGTATTTGCACCGAGGAATTGCCACTCGACAATTTCAGCGCTCATTTGTTCTGGCCGAAGGCGTCGAGGTTGGAGAAGCCGTTATGGAAAACGGTCTCTTGCATCTAGATTTATCCCGAATAGTGCCGGAACCTGTCATTCAAAAGATAAATATACGGAAAGGGCAATAAATGTCCTCAAAGCAAGCACTTTACGAAAGCAGCCATCCCATCGCATATGTGCGACCGGTTAAGGTTGCCGATTTGCCTGAAAGCATCCGCAAACAGGTTGAAGGCCATGAGACACTTTATTCCGTGCACAATGAAGATGGGGAGCGCCTTGCGATATTAAGCCACCAAAAACTTGCCTATTTCTTTTTGCGCTCAAATGACATGAAACCGCTAACCGTGCATTGAGGTTCCGGATATCGCCTTATGGGGATTTTCCGCGGTTTCCCAAATGTTTTTGTGGTTTGCCAAAATTTATTATGCCATTAAGAAATGATGAAAAGCATATGACAGCAAAGGCCTTTCATGACCAGCATAATTGAAACTTTCAGCGAAATATCAGATAAATATGATGCATTATTCGTTGATTTGTGGGGATGCATGCATAACGGGGTTTCCGCTTATCCGGAAGCCGTTGCGGCAATGAGGAAGTACCGCGCAAGCGGCGGTCTGGTTGTTATGGTCACCAACTCTCCACAACCCCGGGCGGGAGTGGTGGCGCAATTGTCCCGGATTGGCGTACCCGATGACACCTATGACCTGATTGCAACATCAGGTGATTCGGCCAGGGCCGCAATGTTTCAGGGGGTTGCGGGAAAAAAGGTATGGTTTATGGGCATATGGGAGCGAGATGCCGCCTTTTTTGATCCAATGCGAATTGTCAGGAACCCGGCAATCATTGAACGAGTTTCTCTTGAATATGCGGAAGGCATTGTTTGCTGCGGCCCTTTTGATCCCTTGCTGGCACCCGAAGCGCATGGCGAGGATTTTGCCGATGCAATTAAAAGGGGCCTCAAGCTTCTTTGCGCCAATCCCGATGTGGTTGTTGATAGGGGAAACATCCGCCATTATTGCGCCGGTTCACTGGCGCAATTGTATACCAGACTTGGAGGGGAAAGTCTATATTTCGGCAAACCGCATCCTCCAATTTACGATTTGGCGCGCAAAAGACTTGACTCCCTGGGCATGGATGAAAAAAAACGCGCCATACTGGCAATAGGCGACGGCATAGGCACCGACATTCGCGGAGCAAATGCGGAAAAAATTGATTCTCTTTTTGTTAGCGGCGGTCTTGCGGCAGCCCAGACCAAAACGACTGCAAATCCCTGCAGGGACGCGCTGCATAGATTTTTGGAGCGCGAAAACACATATCCGACATACACAATTGGCAGGTTGCGCTGAATTACCGCTTGAATCCGTAAAACAGTCTTGCAATGTTTCCCTTTGGAAAATCAGCAGATGCCTTAAATTTCTTGAATGCACGACCGGAAGGACCAACGTTGGACAATTACCCACGTGGAACCATTACAATTGAAGAAATGGAAATCGGCATGATGCGCCATCTGCGCAAAGTGGTAACCGATGAAGACATCAGAATGTTCGCAGAGGTTTCGACAGACCGCAATCCGGTTCACATGGACGACGATTATGCCAGAGACACCATTTTTGAAGGCCGAATTGCCCATGGCATGCTTACCGCGGGTCTGATTTCGGCGGTTATTGGCGAACAGCTTCCCGGACACGGCACCGTGTACATGGGGCAAACGCTGAAATTCCTTGCACCGGTTCGACCCGGGGACCAGGTCACGGCAGAGGTCGAAGTTGTCACAATCGACCATTCCAGACGCAGGGTTCAACTTGATTGCCGGTGTCTGGTCAACGGAAAGAAAGTCCTTGTTGGAGAGGCCACGGTACTTGCTCCATCGGGCAAATTCGACTGAACAAGCCAATCCGCTTCTCTTAATTCCGCTGCCGCCGGACAATTTTTAATCTGAAACCGCTGCATGTTCATCAGTTTGCTAAAACGCAGAAATTTAACTCTCCCGCCATGCCGTTCCATTAACAATCATATTGTCTCTGCACTGGATTTGGCCCTGATCCTGGCGCATAATGCGCTGGCCGCAACCAGGCAGTTTGCGAAATGCAATTCGGCAAAACCCGAAAATCATCCACGGGCTGTTTTTTTGATCCGTGATAATCGTCTCAATCTGCCGCAATTCATTTTTCGTCTTGTCTCTGAGTGGAAATTTCCTCTGATATCAGAAAAGCAAGTTCAAGTGACTGGGAAGCATTGAGACGCGGATCGCACGCGGTGTGGTACCGGTCCGCAAGATGATGCTCGCTCAACTGATGCAGACCTCCCGTGCATTCAGTGACATCCTGTCCGGTCATTTCAAAATGAACACCGCCCGGCCTGCTGCCTTCCGATCGATGAACATCGAAAAACTCGTGAACTTCCTTCAAAACGGAGTCAAATTTCCGAGTTTTATAGCCGTTTGAGGACTTGATTGTATTTCCGTGCATTGGGTCGCAAACCCAAAGCACTTTTGCCCCCTCTTCCCTAACCGCCCTTATTAATCCGGGGAGATGATCGCCAAGATTCCCCGCGCCGAAGCGCGTTATCAAGGTCAGTCTTCCCGGCTCGTTATCCGGATTCAGTTTTTCAATAAGAAATTTCAAATCATCGCCGTTCATCGTCGGGCCGCATTTTATTCCCACGGGATTCAATATGCCTCGAAGAAACTCCACATGGGCACCGTCAGGCTGGCGGGTGCGATCCCCAATCCAGAGCATGTGCCCTGAACCCGCGAGCCAGTGGCCGGAGGTCGAGTCAAGGCGAGTCAGAGCCTCTTCATACTCAAGAAGCAGGCCCTCATGGGATGTGTAGAACTCGACCGTCTCCAAAGTTGGCGCAATCTTGCTGTCCACCCCCGCCGCCTTGATGAAATCAAGCGTGTCGGTAATGCTGTTCGCCATTCTTCTGTAGCGTTCGGCCTTTTCTCCTTCCGCAAAGCTCAATGTCCATGAATGGACCTTTTGCAAGTCGGCATATCCACCTGTGGAAAAGGCCCGTATGAGGTTCAGGGTTGCCGCCGACTGCATGTAGGCTTGAAGCATTTTTTCGGGATCCGGGGCTCTTGCAGCCGGTGCGAATTCCAGTTCGTTTATTATGTCTCCGCGGTAGCTGGGCAATTCCACGCCATTAACCGTTTCAGTTGCAGAAGACCGCGGCTTTGCAAACTGCCCCGCAATTCTGCCAACTTTTATCACGGGCACTTTTGCTCCAAATGTCAGCACCAGTGCCATTTGCAGTAAAACCTTAAAGGTGTCTCTGATCAAATCCGCCGAAAATTGGGAAAACGCTTCAGCGCAATCCCCGCCCTGCAGTAAAAACGCGTTTCCCTCGGAGGCCGCGCCAAGCAGTTTTTTCAGTCTTCGCGCTTCACCCGCAAACACAAGTGGAGGGTATTGAGACAAACGCGTCTCCACGGAATGCAGATTTGAACTTCCTGAATAGTCGGGCATTTGCACCCTTGTTTTTTTTCGCCAGTCGGTTTTCAGCCAATCGCCCATAATGCACTCCACACGTGTAAATTTGAACGCACTTTATAATGAGAACATATTTATTTTGCCATATAGGCGACATTTAAAATAAGCGACATTAAAAAAAATCGAATATGAAGTTTGCAACTCTTGTAATAAGTGAAATTTATGTGAAATCTCGCAATTGCACACCAGTTCAAATGTGATTCGACGCTTGTGCAGACACGTATTGAGACGGCAACGGGTATGGACAACTTTATTCCAAAGCGCTTTGTTTTTGTTTTGCTCGACAATTTTACATTGCTGAGCTTTGCCTCCGCTCTGGATTGTCTTCGCATTGCGAATCGCATGTCGGGCAAACGGCTATATGAATGGACCATTACAGGTGATGTGGAAGACGGTGGAACCGTCAGTTGCTCGGCGGGGTCGAAGTTCCAGGTTGACCATGGATTGATTTCATTGCGACGTGAAGATACCGTTCTCTTGTGCGGCGGCACCGATATCCAGCGTACCGCCACAAAATCCATACTCAACTGGCTGCGCCGCGAATCGCGCAGGGGACTTAAAATCGGAGGCCTCTGCACAGCGTCCTACGTAATGGCCAAGGCCGGACTGCTCACCGACAAGCGCGCGACCATTCACTGGGAAAATCAGGACAGCTTTTCGGAGGAGTTTATCGATATCGAACTCACCAAGTCGGTATTCGTGGTGGATGGAAACAGAATGTCCACAGCGGGAGGCACTTCGTCCATTGATCTGATGCTGAAGATAATATCCGACGATCAGGACGAGGAACTCGGGAATGCCGTCGCGGATCAGATGATCTACTCCTCGATACGCACCGACCAGGATTCCCAGCGGCTTTCGGTGCCAACGCGAATAGGCGTGAGACATCCAAAGCTTTCAATGGTGATTCAAATGATGGAGCAGAATATCGAGGAGCCCATCAGTCCATCGCTTTTGGCCAGGGATGTTGGAATGTCCACACGCCAGCTGGAGCGTCTGTTTCGTCGCTACCTGGACCGCAGTCCAAAAAGATACTACATGGAACTGCGACTGCAAAAGGCGCGAAATCTCCTTTTGCAAACAGACATGACGGTTATAAATGTCGCATTGGCATGCGGTTTTACAAGCCCTTCGCATTTCTCAAAATGCTACCGGTCCCATTACAACACCACTCCATACAGAGAAAGAGGCAGCCATTCATCTCGGTTGCCCTCGAAAAGCGACGAGCGTCGACCTCACTCCTGAAACCTGCCGGTCAATGGCGCAAAATATCCGCATCGCATTTGCGAATTCAAGGTCAGGGCCCTTGAAATGTGACTTTAACCCGTTTAAAATTCGAACTTCTTTGAAAGAATGGCGTTTACAATGCGTTTGCCTTAGATCATGGCGAATGCCCGTATTTGCTATTCTTGAGCTGCATTGGCAATGGTTATTTGGCTGACTTTATCCCCATATTTGAATTTGCGTCTTGTATTAAGAGGTTAAAGATAAATAATTGGCACTGAATCTAAATCTTACGGAGGCTTAGCAATGAAAAACATGCTGATGGCGTGCACCGCGCTGATATTTGGAGCGGGCACAGCGCTCGCCGATGGACATGAAATCAAACTGGGAGTTATTCTAGGCTACACGGGACCAATTGAATCCCTAACCCCGCATATGGCGGGCGGTGCCGAACTGGCCATTGCCGAAGTGTCAGACAGCGGAAAGCTGCTTGGTGGCAAAACCGTGATTCCCGTTCGAGCGGATTCCACCTGCATAGATTCGAGCGCCGCGACGGCGGCCGCCGAACGGCTAATTACGGCTGATGGAATAAAGGGCATTATGGGCGCGGATTGCTCGGGCGTTACCGGGGCCATCCTTACAAATATTGCCCTGCCAAATGGAATGGTGATGATTTCCCCTTCCGCAACATCTCCCGGTCTTTCCACCGTTGAAGACAATGACCTGTTTTTTCGAACGGCTCCATCGGATGCGCGTCAAGGCGCTGTAATGACTGAGATATTGATGGAACAGGGAATAACAGAAGTTGCCGTTTCCTATGTAAACAACGATTATGGCAAAGGCCTGTCCGACAGTTTCGCCTCGGCATTTGACGCGGCGGGCGGCACAATCACAATCAATGCCGCTCATGAGGATGAAAAGGCCGATTACACATCGGAGGTCGCCGCACTGGCCGCGGCGGGCGGGCAGCGACTGCTTGTTCTTGGCTATTATGGCTCCGGAGGTAGCGGAATCATACGCGCAGCAATTGATTCGGGCGCGTTTGACACGTTTCATCTCCCAGACGGCATGATTGCCGAAGACATTGAAGAAAACTTTGGAACCGAAATAGAAGGCAGCACCGGGCAGGTGCCGGGCACAGACAGCCCGGGAGCCGCCAAATTTGCGGAACTGGCGGCCGCCGGCAACGTAAACCCGATCTCGCCTTTCACTGCCGAAAGCTATGATGCGGCCGCTCTCATTATGCTTGCAATGCAAGCGGCGGGCTCTGCCGAACCCGGAGACTACAAGGATAAGGTTTTCGAGGTGGCCAATGCCCCGGGTGAAAAAATCTTCCCCGGTGAACTGGGCAAAGCGCTTGATATCATCGCGGAAGGCGGCAACGTGGATTATGTGGGAGCCTCCTCCGTGGAACTGATCGGTCCGGGAGAATCTTCGGGCAACTACCGTCAGATTGAAATAAGGAACGGCAAAATCGAAACCGTTCAATTCCGCTGACAGACAGCACGAGAGCAAATTGCGGCCCTGAATACTTGCGGGGCCGCAATGCTAAATCTGATGCCGCCCAAATACATGGGTCCTCAATGATTGTTGTTGACAACCTTCACAAACACTTTGGCGGCTTTCGCGCGGTTAATGGCGCAAGCCTAAAAATAAAAGAAGGTGGCATTACCGGATTAATCGGTCCAAACGGAGCTGGAAAATCTGTCCTTTTCAATGTAATATCGGGTTTTCTTAAACCAACTTCAGGTCATGTCGGCATGGCGGGAGAGGATATAACGGGCCTGCCTCCGCACGTGCTTTTCAAAAAGGGGCTGCTGCGGAGCTTTCAGATTGCCCATGAGTTTTCCACCATGACCTGCAGAGAAAACCTCATGGTTGTGCCTGGCGGGCAGTCGGGGGAAAAACTGTGGAACACATGGTTCGGCCGCAAGCGAATTGCCGGGGAAGAGCGCGCATTGCGTTCCAGAGCGGATGAAGTGCTGAAGTTTCTAACCATTGACCATCTGGCAAATCAAAAGGCCGGGATGATATCCGGTGGTCAAAAAAAGCTTCTGGAACTCGGCAGGACCATGATGGCAGATGCGAAAATCGTTTTCTTCGACGAAGTTGGCGCCGGCGTCAATCGCACTTTGCTGAATGTCATTGCGGATACCATAGTAAGGCTGAATCGGGAACACGGCCTCACATTTGTAATTATTGAGCACGATATGGATTTCATAGGGCGCATTTGCGAACATGTCATCTGTCTGGCGGAAGGCAGGGTTTTGGCGGAAGGAACGCTTGATGAAATCAGGGCCAACCGCCAGGTTGTTGAAGCCTACCTTGGCACCAGGCGCCACGGGAAGTCAGAGGGAAAGCGATGAGCGAACCTTTTCTTATTGGAGATTGCATGACGGGGGGCTACGGAAGAGATGGCCCCGACATTCTAAGGCAATGCACAATTTCCATTGACTCGGGTGAAATAGCCGTGATTGTCGGACCCAATGGAGCGGGAAAGTCAACCGCGTTAAAGGCAATGGTCGGAATGATAGACCTGCACGAAGGCAGGGTCTGGCTAAATGGCGAAGACATTACCCGATTGCCGCCCGAAGAACGCGTGGTTCGGGGTATGGGCTTTGTTCCGCAGACAAACAACATTTTCACGTCAATGACGGTTGAGGAAAACCTTGAAATGGGCGCCTACATCCGCAATGACGACATAAACTCGACGATGGAGCAGGTTTATGAACTGTTTCCAGTTCTTAAGCAAAAGCGCCGTCAGATTGCCGGACAGCTTTCCGGCGGGCAGAGACAGCAGGTTGCCGTGGGTCGCGCGCTAATGACCGATCCAAAGGTGCTGATGCTTGACGAACCAACTGCCGGCGTAAGCCCAATTGTCGTATCCGAGCTTTTTGACAGGATAACCGAAATTGCCCAGACGGGGCTTCCGGTTCTCATGGCGGAGCAAAACGCCCGCGAGTCGCTGGCAATCGCCGATAAGGGATATGTGCTGGTACAAGGCGGAAACGCGCATACCGGAACCGGAAAGCTGTTGCTGGAGGATGAAGAAGTGAGGCAGAGCTTTCTTGGAGGATGAAATGGTCAGAATCATAGTGACTTTACTTGTCGTAATGGCATTGACAACCGCTTGCGGGAAAAGATTGAAAAGCACCCCGAAATGGGAGCCGAAAGATGATTCCGAGGTGAAGAATCTTTCGGTTGACAATGATTACATTTGGGATTGCGCGCTGGAGACTCCTCAAGGCAGTTTCCCTCGGCGATTTGTCATATCATGGCAAAGAGACGGCTTGCGAAAGAATGTCCGTCTCTACTCGGCGAACGCTCCAAGCCAGCGCCTAAAAGTGGAAACAATAGGCGCCGCAAACATCTTTACCCTGCGTGATCGGAGCAATATCCTTATTGCGTCAGACGGAGAAATCTACGGTGAGGGCAATGATGTGGATCCCGGCGACAGGGAACCTTCGGGAATGTGCAAAAGAGGCGGTCAGAAAATAGTCAAAACATGACCTTCAATCCGGATCCACTTGCAAACATGTCGGAATATTAAACCCGCAACCGGCATTCTATATCATGGCCACCACCCAATCTTTCGCGAGCGACTGACATGGATTTTCTGAATGCAATAATCGCGCTTTCAAATTTCGCGCTGCTGCCGGCCATAGCATACGGGAGTCAGCTGGCGCTCGGAGCGCTCGGGGTGACCATGATTTACGGAATCTTGCGATTTTCCAATTTTGCCCATGGCGACACCATGGCTTTTGGAACAATGTGCGTCATTCTGATAACATGGTACATGCAATCGCTGGGAATTGATTTTGGCCCCCTTCCCACCGCGCTGCTTGCGCTTCCCTTTGGCATACTGTGCTGCATTGCCTTTTTGCTCCTTGTCGACAGGGCGGTGTACAGGTTCTACAGAGCCCAAAAGGCCAATCCGGTAATACTGATGATAGTGTCCATGGGGGTGATGTTCATTTTGCATGGCCTGGTGAGACTGATACTTGGCCCCGGAGACCAGCGCTTTGACGATGGCAGCCGGTTTGTAATGACCGCGCGAGAATTCAAGCAATGGACCGGTTTCAGCGAAGGCCTTGCCGTAAAGACCAGCCACGGAATTACCATACTCACAGCCATCGCGGTAGTGGCCGCCCTCTTATGGTTTTTGAACAAAACCCGGACGGGAAAATCCATGCGCGCGTATTCCGACAACGAGGATCTTGCGCTTTTGTCCGGCGTAAGCCCGGATCGAGTGGTTGCGATCACATGGATAATCGTTGCCGCGCTCGCCACAATTGCGGGGACGCTTTACGGCCTTGACAAGAGCTACAAGCCGTTCACCTATTTCAGCTTGCTGCTTCCCATATTTGCGAGCGCAATAGTGGGAGGTCTTGGAAATCCGCTGGGCGTCATCGCGGGAGGTTTTGTGATCGCCTTTTCAGAAATCTTCGTAACTTACGCCTGGAAAAAAGTGCTGGGCTACATTTTGCCGGAATATTTGAAACCGGAAGGCCTGGTTCAGCTTTTAAGCACGGATTACAAATTCGCCGTCAGCTTCCTTATACTGCTTGCCGTGCTTCTGCTTAGACCAACGGGACTGTTTGGGGAGAACAGGTCGTGAAAGATCGCATTCGCACCATTTTGCTTTTTGCCCTTGCCGCCGCTCTGATTGTCGGCACCGGTTTTCTGCAAAGCTGGAACACCGCTCTCATCATCCTGAACATGGGACTGATATCCGCGGTCATGAGCCTTGGTGTTAACATGCAATGGGGTTACGCCGGATTGTTCAATGTGGGCATACTCGGTTTTGTGGCGCTTGGCGGACTGGCAACCGTGCTGATTGCAATGCCGCCCACCACGGCCGCATGGAGCGCGGGCGGCGCTCGCGTGATTGCAGGTCTTGTTTGCGGTGCCGTTGTTGTAGCGGCCGTGATCGCGGTGTTTCGCCACATGAAGCGTTCCAAATGGCGCGCGCTTATTGCGTCAGTTCTTCTGGTTGGCGGCTTTTTCCTGTATCGAGGCATATTTGATCCGGGTGTTGAAGCCGTTGAAGCCGTAAATCCCGCAATATCGGGATATTTGGGAGGTTTCGGACTCCCGGTATTGCTTGCCTGGCCCGCGGGTGGACTTCTGGCGGCTGGAGCCGCATGGATCATTGGAAAATCCGCACTCGGACTTCGCTCGGACTATCTGGCAATTGCGACACTTGGCATAGCCGAGATCATTCTCGCGATAATCAAAAATGAGGACTGGCTTGCGCGTGGCGTTAAAAATGTCATTGGAATTCCCCGACCCGTTCCGTATGAGATTGATTTGCAAAACACGCCCTATTTTGCCGAAAAAGCCATTTCCCTGGGAATGGATCCGGTAACCACCTCATCCCTGTTTGTAAAGTTAAGCTATTCTCTGCTGTTTTCAATTGTGCTGGTTTTTATTGTCGTGTTGTCGCAATTGTCGCTAAACAGTCCATGGGGAAGAATGATGCGGGCAATTCGCGACAACGAAACCGCAGCCAGTGCAATGGGCAAGGACATTACAGCCCGCCATCTGCAAATATTCATACTTGGTTCGGCAGTCTGCGGAATTGCGGGAGCCATGATGACCACTCTTGACAGTCAGCTTACTCCCACATCCTATCAGCCCCTGCGATTTACGTTTCTAATCTGGGTAATGGTAATTGTCGGAGGATCGGGCAGCAACCTCGGTGCAGTTCTTGGCGGATTTCTGATCTGGTTCCTTTGGGTTCAGGTGGAACCGGCAGGACTATGGCTGATTCGGATCATCACCTCTCCACTTGCCGAAGACAACGCACTCAGGGCGCACCTGATCGAAAATGCCGCCCACATGCGACTACTTACAATGGGATTAATACTTATCTTAATGCTGCGACTAAGCCCAAAAGGTCTAATTCCGGAAAAATAGCGTCCCCAAGGCAATGATTTTGCAATGCCATTGTTCGAAAGTTTTTACCGATGTTAAAGAATCCCCCGCTCAACATCGATGATACATCGCCTCCAGGCCTTCCATGGGGACTGGTTTGCCTTCATCAATTGCCTGTCAAAATCGGATAGCCTCCGCGAGACAACGACAAAACCATTCATTTGAGATTAAAACTCGCGGCTAATAACAAAATTCGCCAGCTCCTTAAGCAGTTCCGCTTTTCTTCCATAAACCGACAATGCATCGCAAGCGTTTTGAACAAGTGATTGCGCTTCTCTTTTTGCACCTTCAAGTCCCAGCAATGACACAAAAGTCGCCTTTCCCGCTTTCTCGTCCTTGCCAACGGTTTTTCCCGCAACGGAGCTGCTGCCGGTAACATCTATCACGTCATCCTGTATCTGAAACGCAAGGCCCAGCGACTTGGCATATGAGGACATCGCATTTTCGTCGGCTCCACCCATAATCGCACCTGCCGTTGCCGACCACTCGATTAAAGCCCCCGTCTTGTGAGACTGAAGATTTCTGATTGCCTCGAGGTCATGCGTCAAATCGGAATTTTCCGCTTCAATGTCCAATGCCTGCCCGAGTATCAACTTTCCATGCCCCCCCGCAACTGCCAGACGGAAAGCCAATTCGGCGCGAATGTCGGAGGAAAGTTTGCATGAAGGGTCGCAGACAAGCCGAAACGCAAGAGAAAGCAGTGCATCTCCAGCGAGAATGGCCGTGTGCTCGTTCCATTTTACATGTACAGTGGGCTGACCACGCCGCATGTCGTCATCATCCATGCAGGGCAAATCGTCATGCACCAGCGAATATGCGTGCATCGCCTCTATGCCCGCCGCCGGCATCACTGAAAGAAGTGGGGATATTCCATGTATTCTCGCAGACTCCATGACCAGAAAGCCGCGAACATTTTTTCCGCCATGCAAAGCGTGTCGCATGGACAACTCCAGATCATTCCCATTGCCTATAAACGAGTGCAAACAATTTGAAATGCTTTTACTGTCCGAAAGCATGCCTTCAAGGAGAGCGGAAGTTGCCGAGTTCATTTATTTCACCTGATCAGGTGCGGCGCCTGTCGGGGTTCCCTGACCGTCCAAAGTTATTGTGGCCACCTTTTCCTCTGCTTCCTTGAGTTTTTCCTCGCACCGCCTCTTTAATTCGGTCCCCCTTTCATAAAGACAGATGGAATCCTCTAGCGCAACGTCCCCACGTTCCAGTTGTCCAACCACGTGTTCCAACTCTTTTATTGCCTCTTCAAACGACATTTTTGAAACATGCGTGTTTGTCATGTTCATCTCCCGTTAAACATTGATAGTGTCATTCATACATTGCGGAAATGTGAACGTAAATCGGCAATTTGACGTGATAAAGAAAACAAGGGAGCAAGAAAATCGAAAATGGCGTTGCAAACAGAGGCGCTACAGGAAAGTACATTAACCAATCGGGCAAATCATTTTCGCGCTCATTCAAATCGGGTGCAATTCACCAGCAGAATTTTTTCCTGAACAAATAAAATGCCAAAGAAATGCTCTATCCGCCCAGGTCGTAAAAACCATGCGCCAAGGTAGTAAAAGCGGCAATTCAGACAGCAAACGATCAATTGATTTGCTTTTGCAACCCGGGATGTCTTTCGCGGCATCAACCAAAGTCCATGCCACCTTGACAATTGACTCATGTGAACCGCTTAAGCGCCAGAACGGAGTTCATGCCTCCAAATGCAAAAGCATTACTTAGGGCAACATCCACAAAAGCCTCGCGCGCCTCATTTGGAACCACATACAGCGCGCACTCGGGATCTGGTTCCCGATAACCAATTGTTGGTGCAATTATGCCATCGCGCAGTGCCATAATGCAGGCAAGAAGTTCCACTGCTCCAGTCCCGCCGATAAGATGGCCATGCATGGATTTGGTTGAAGATATCATGAGATTGTCCGCATGAGCTCCAAAAACGTCGGCCACAACGGCGCTTTCAGTCTTGTCGTTGGCTGCTGTTCCAGTTCCATGCGCATTAATGTATCCCACATCCTCAGGTGACAACCTTGCATCTTTCAAAGCCCCCCTAACGGCTCTAGCTGCGCCGTGCTTTGATGGCATAACGATATCGGAAGCATCCGACGACATGGCGAATCCCGCAACTTCCACAAGGATGTCCGCTCCCCTTTTCTTTGCGTGCTCCAATTCTTCAAACACGAAAACACCTGCGCCTTCACCTTGAACCATGCCATTTCTGCTGGCGCAAAACGGACGGCACGCATCTTTTGACATAACTCTCAGACCTTCCCATGCCTTGACGCCACCAAAGCAGAGCATGGATTCAGACCCTCCTGTCACCATTACAGGTGTGAGCCCGCCATGAATCATTTGAAATGCCTGTGACATGGCATGGTTTGAACTGGCGCATGCGGTGGATACGGTAAAACTTGGCCCCATCAGATTAAATTCCATGGAAACATGGCTCGCCGCGGCATTGTTCATAAGTTTGGGAACCACAAACGGATGAACCCGGTTTTTTCCGACCTCGTATACGGAACGGTAGTTTTCATCCAGAGTGGTCATTCCGCCACCGGAATTGCCCAGTATTATTCCGGCTTTTGCCGCCAACTCGCCGTGAAATTCAAGACCCGACTGCGTTATCGCCTCTCTGGCCGCAATAAGCGTGAATTGCGTAAATCGGTCATATAGCGCCATCTGCTGCCGATTGAACCGTTCTTCGGGCACAAGACCCTTGATCTGCCCGCCAATGCGGATCGAAAGGCGCTCGACATCTTGGAACTCAAGGTCGGAGATGCCGCAACGACCTTCCCGCATGGCTTCGAGGGTTGTCTTTACTGACTTACCCAGCGCGTTGATCGTGCCCGCGCCGGTTATGACAACCCTTCTCACTTTCGCTGTTCCTCAATCAGTTTCTCAATTCCGCCGATGATCGAGGCGACTGACGAGATGTCGAAGTCGTTCTCATTCGGTTCATTTGCATTAAATGGGACGGATATTTCAAACACCTCTTCAATGGCAAATATGCTTTCAACCAGTCCCAAGCTGTCTATGCCAAGATCGTCCAGACTGCTTTCAAGTGATACATCCGACGGCTCAAGTACAGCCTGCTCGGCAATAATCTTTATGACACGTTCCTGTATATCCAACGGAATTGCCCTCTATTAATTACATTGATTCATCAGTCGCATTATAAGGTACTTGGAACATATATTTAAGTATCAATGCGCATTTTGAGCAAGATATAAAATGCACCTTTTGGCGTCGCCATAAATCACCATGCTTATCGCGATTATTCAATGTGTTTTCGATTAAGATTAATTGCAAATATGCAGTGGCTGCTCCAAATTTGAAACGTCAACAATCTAAAGTTGGCAAATCAAATAGCCATGTCGGTACTTTACTTCAGTTTCTTCAGGGCAAGTGCCAGCCATTGCAGAAGTCCAATGAAAATTGCAGTGCACACGAATTCAAGATCGTGCAAGGGACTTGCGTTACCGGGCACCCTAACCCATATTTAACATTAGTATAAAAAATATTTTAAAATCAGTAATTTAAAATCAGTAATTTAAAATCAGTAATGTGAATACAAGTGTTATCCTGCCGCTGACAAGCAGATTGTCGGTACCGGTTCTGGCGGCGCGGGCAAACATGGGAGGCACTGTAGAGCGGAGAAAAATAGGCACCACAACGACCATCCGCGCATTATTTGAAATTAACCGTATTCGTCAACTTGTTGTTATAAATAACTATTTAAAAAAAATGAACTTGAACCGTAAATCGGAAAATCCGCCAAATCAACCTTGGCGGCCGGGAAAATGTTAAAAATGGGCCAACGCCATAATTCAAGCCCCTGGATTAATCCATCAAAAAATCTTCACCAAAGTGCCTGCATGGTACCAATTCCATTTCGTTTTCTCTTATTGATCAAGCGATTATCCTGTTTTGCTTCTTTAAGCATTTTTCGTTAACTTTTGCATGCAAGGCAATCTTAAAAGATTTATGGAATGGCAGCTTTTCAGTTGAATTCCGATTGAAAAAACGGTACAATTTCGAAACCATCCTTGGCTTACCCGTGCAGCACAGCCCTGAAGGGTTTTTCGCAAATGCAAAATAGCCGCCTTGCAGACTTGCTTTGGAGCGGAAACAGAGATCTTCAACTCAATACTGCGAATATAATCGCTGTATTGCACGCTAAAATGAAATTGGCCCATAAAGGCCTGAAAATTGTCAATTTTATTTCGTCAAATAAATGTAGCTGAGAGTTTAGCTTGCGATGTCTGAGGATTTTATTCGCCTTTTAAGCTCGGCAACATCTTTAAATAAACGCTTCAGTCTTCTAAATCCCTTATATGCTTCAATGTAGTCATCCATCTTCATAGCTGGATATCCAAGCATTACGCGACCCTTTGGAACATTTGACAGCAACTTGGTGCCACCTCCCGCAATAACATTGTCACCAACAATGATATTGTTGTTAACCCCAGTTTGACCGCCAAGCACAACATTGTTTCCGATCCTTGCCGAACCCGCGAAACCAGTATGCCCACAGATAAGACAATCGTTTCCAATAATGCAGTTGTGCCCGATATGAACCAAATTATCGATCTTGGTACGATCACCAATCATTGTGTCTCGAATCGTTCCTCGATCTACTGCTGCAAGCGTTCCAATTTCAACGTCATCTCCAATCGATACCGCTCCAAGCGAGTGTATGCGAAAATATTGCTGCGTCTCATGCTCGCCCTGATCGCCGAGCGACTCCTGGACGCGTTCCACACTTGATTCATTCTCCGTTACAAATGAAAAGCCATCTCCGCCAATTACCGCGCCAGGTTGAGAAACAAATCGATCACCAATGGTCACGCGCGGGCCAATTTTTGTTCCTTCGCGCAAAAAACCATTAATGCCGATTCGGGAATTCCATCCGATATAGGATTGCGGTCCAATCACGGTACCCGACCCAATATCAGCTCCTGCGCATATGACACTCAATGGCCCAACGGAAACCCCCTCGCCCAGCTTGGCGGAATCATCGACAACGGCAGTAGGGTGTATGCCAACATCCCAGCCCTGCCCGGGATTCATCAGTTTGGTGAGATCAACCATGGCGTAGCGTGGACGAGGAACCTGGATGGCCGCCTTCAATCCCATTGACTTCCAGTCGGCGCCTTCAAACAGGATTGCGGCCCGTGCGTTTCCCAAAGGAAGATCGTTTGCATATTCCGGTTTTAGTGCAAGGGCTATTTCACGTTCCGTTGCCTCGGCGGGCTCGGCGGCCCCGTCAACAGTCAAACTGGCATCGCCAAGCGCGGTGACACCCAAAGATTCGGCAATTTTCCCGACCGTGTACGGCATTGCACTTCCTTAATTGTGAAACATTGCTGAAATAACGGCTTAACCATAATTTGTTCAACGTTCGCATTTTGCTCTTTTTCCCGGTTATTATTCATATCCTGCTAAAACGGCATCAGATTATCCAGTTGTCGCCCAAAAATTAAAAATATTAGCATGTTTCCGCCGAAAGCATAAATGGTGCGCGGTATATAAAAGTTTTTTATTGAAATATGTTTCAAAACGTGACAAAAATATTGTGATTGATAAATCATAACAAAAAAACAAGAGCAGGTTTAGAGACTATGGTACAAATTACCGATGCAAACATATCAAGACGCGCATTGCTGAGCGCGTTCGCGGCCACCCTCGTTACTGCAGCCCCAACATATTCCGGAGCAGCTGGTTTCCTGCGTGGAGCCGGCGATATTAGAAGACTTCGGATGACTTCCACAAGAACGGGTGAAAGCATAGACATGATATACTGGGTCGATGGCGAGTACATATATGAGGCCATTCAGGAGATATCCCTATTTATGCGCGATTGGCGAACAAATGAAGCCAGGGATATAGACACCCGAGTCATGGACATTATGACGGCCGCTCACAATCTGATGGATGTAAAGGAACCCTATAAGCTTCTTTCGGGATATCGCAGCGCAAAAACAAATGCCATGCTCCGTTCGAGATCAAGAAATGTCGCGAGGAATTCCCTGCATATGAGCGGCAAAGCAGCTGACCTGCAGCTGGTCTCCAGAACCGATAATCAAATATTTGATCAAGATATGTCGCGAGGTATTCCCGGCATATGAGCGGCTAAGCAGCTGACCTGCAGCTGGGCTCCAGAACCGTTAATCAAATATTCAAAGCCGCCAGGGCATGCAAGGGCGGCGGAGTTGGAAAATACCCAAGATCGAATTTTGTTCATATGGATTGCGGCCAATTGCGAACATGGAATGGCTGATTTTAGTTTACCATGAATTTTCGGTAAAAA
>JAPOTF010000083.1 GCA_026709325.1 Roseovarius sp. | reverse complement strand
TTGCCGTCTTCATGCCATTAGTGTATAAAAAGCAAAAGAAGATTTAAGCATGTCTGAAAAATGGCAAATGGTTCGGCTCGATAGCGGCACGTGGAAGCTGGCAAAGCGGGTCCGCGACGCTCTTCGGAAACAGACACCGAAGGGCGATCACGTCCCTTAGTGGATCGCAATCTTCATTGCATTAATTGATGGCGTCAAAATTCAGCTTTCCCGCTTCATTTCGACAAGATGGAGCAATTCTTCGAGACTCAGAAATCCAGGCACTATGGATTCCTCAAGGATAATTGCCGGTGTCCCGTTTATGCTCAACTCACTCGCAAGTTCATGATTGGCTTTTATCACCGAATTTACCTCGGATGTATTCATATGCGCAATGATTTTGTCGGTATCCAGGCCAAGCGTGTCGCTCAAACGCCGCAATGTGGCTTCATTGATTTCACCGTTGAAGGCGTAAAGGGCGTCATGAACGCTTTTATACGCTTCGTCCC
Organism: Roseovarius sp.; assembly: GCA_026709325.1. Classification (GTDB taxonomy): domain Bacteria; phylum Pseudomonadota; class Alphaproteobacteria; order Rhodobacterales; family Rhodobacteraceae; genus JAPOTF01. The sequence continues at coordinate 3,047 of JAPOTF010000083.1, read as the reverse complement.
CCGCGATTTGCAATGTGGCAATGGCGAAGCGGGACGCGTTTGCCGACTGTTCGCCAAGAATTGGAAATTCCTTTACCACAAAACGAATATCGGTATCGAATTCAAGTAAATCATCTATAACAGTTGAAAATCGGCGGCAATATCCGCACCTGTAGTCTATGAACTCGACAAGGGAAATGCTGCCATCGGGATTGCCTCCAATCCATGAATGCCCATCTTCAAAAATCTCATCGGACATTGCTCTTACAAGTTCCGCACTGGCTAAAATGGCCGCAGCGGCCTCGCGCTCTTTGAGTGCATCCATCGCTTCAACTATGATTTCCGGATGCTCAATGAGATATTGTCGGATTTCCTCTCTGAACGCTTTGCGCTCGGAGAGAGTCATGGATGCGGCATCAAATGAAATTGCCGGCAGGGGCAACGTCAGGGCCATGGCAACTGATAGAAGCAGACGTTTCATTTTAAACTCCATTAAGTGTTGTCAATTCTCGACGAGATTTATTGAATAAAGCACATCTTGCGCCCGATTCCACCCGGTTGATCCCTCGGGAAGAAGATCGACCGCTCGTTTTGCATGAATGCTTGCGTCCTTGCGCAATCCCAATAAAGCATATCGCTCGGCAGTGGCAAGAGCGGCCATTCCCATATTGCCCATTTTCGCATGAGCTGAAGCCAGTTCTCTCATCACTTTTGGAGACCTGGAGTCTCGTTCATTTGCTTTCATGAGATATTCAAGAGCTTTTTCCGTCTCTCCCCTGGCAAGTAGCGCACTTCCATATTCACCAAGTATCAACGCGTTTCGCGGAGCCAGTCCGGTTGCTTGTCCATACGCGTCCACCGCCTCGCCGAACCGACCGCTTTCCATTAAAATCTGACCCTTCAATTCCAGAAAATATGGATCCTCGGGTTTAAGTGCGATTGCCATGTCAATGCTTTTAATTGCATTTTCGGGATTGGACCGCAAATGCCATGCAACGGCTTCACGCATATGCTTTATATCTTCGTAGCCGGTTTCCCCCGCGCGGGACAATGTCCATTTAGGAGGACGCTTGAACGCGGAAAGCTTTGCTTTTGCTCTCTGGAACCAATAGTCCGAATCATCCTTCTTCTGCAGGCTGTCGCCATATGCATCTGCAAGACGCTTGACCACGCGATAGCGGTCTCGGCCGAGCGGGTGGGTTCGCGCATAGGGATCCTGATATGCGTCCGGAAGCGCTTCCTGTCCGCGAAATATGTCAAGAACCTCTACCGCCGCTTGCGGGTCGGCGCCGGCGGATGCAAGATACCTTACCCCACTTTGGTCGGCGGCAAATTCTTCGCTTCTGGTATGTGCAAAGAAACGACGTATTGCCGCGGTTTGCGCTCCCAGCGCAAATCCTATGGCGGCTTCCCCGCTACCCGCGACGGCGGCCGCGGCGGCGCCCAGAACAGCTCCTATTCCAGCCGCGGTTCTTGCATTTCCCAGATTGATTGGTCTGCGGATTAGATGGCCATTGGTAATATGCGCCGCCTCGTGGGCAATTACGGACTGCAGCATATCCGCGGTTCTCATTTTCATGATCAGACCAAAATGCAGGAATATGTTGTGGCGGTCGACCACGAATGCGTTGACGGAGTCGTCATCTATAACAAGGATATCCACCCCGCCAGGATTGAGGTTGGCGGCTTTCAGAACAGGCTTGGCGAGTCTGCCAAGCGCATGCTCGATATCCGGATCTCTCAGAAGTGTCAAACCGCGAGCGGAAGGCGCGAGCGCAAGCGCGAGCACTGCGACAAGCAAAGTTATTCTTGCAAGCTGTATTGACGACATTTGCGTTTCCTGTTGAACCCTTGTCTTAATATGCGACTGATTCATAATAGAGGTGGAATCATGCAAAATTCAACAAGATCCCAGGTTGATCCCTTTATTGTGATGGATGTGATGGAGCGGGCCCGCATTGCCGAGTCCTCCGGTAGAAGAATAGTCCATATGGAAGTGGGACAACCAGGCACGGGAGCTCCGGAAGGCGCAAGACGGGCACTGGCGAGCGCGATGAAGAAGGCGCCTTTGGGTTATACTGTGGCTCTTGGAGTGCCGGAATTGCGCAACAGGATATCACGGCATTACAGTGAACGGCACAATTTGGAAATTTCACCCGAGCGGATTGTGGTAACATCGGGTTCATCGGGGGCGTTTATCCTGGCATTTACAGCCTTGTTCAATCCTGGTGATCGCGTGTGCATTGGAAGTCCCGGATACCCAAGTTATCGTCAAATTCTGAAAGCTCTGGATCTTGTCGCGGTTGACATTCAAACAATTGGCGAAAACCGCTTTCAACTCGTGCCGGATGACATAATCGGCATTGAACTGGCGGGACTAATGGTGGCAAGCCCGGCCAATCCGACGGGAACCATGCTTGACGCGGAGTCGCTTCGCGCTCTTATGTCTGCAGCCGACGCTTCCGGAATCAGCTTTATCAGCGACGAAATTTATCACGGGATAGAGTATGGCGGCAGGGCCGTGAGCGCGCTGGAAATCAGCGACGATTGCTATGTGATCAATTCATTTTCAAAATATTTCAGCATGACCGGATGGCGCGCGGGCTGGATGGTGGTGCCCGAGAAACATGTAAGGATGATTGAGCGGCTGGCGCAAAATCTATTCATTTGTCCGCCTCATGCAAGTCAGATCGTCGCGCTCGCGGCAATGGACTGTCATGACGAGCTTGAAGCCAATGTTGATGTCTATCGCAAGAATCGGAAACTCATGCTGAATGGACTTCCCATGGCCGGGTTTGATCGCATTGCGCCACCTGATGGCGCTTTCTACATTTACGCGGATGTTGGCCATTTGACGCAGGACAGCCGTCTGTTTGCAGAGAAAATACTGGATAGTGCCGGTGTCGCCGTAACTCCGGGTCTGGATTTTGACGCAAAACGGGGGCATCGCACGCTTAGATTCTCCTATGCAAGCGGCACCGAGGATATCGAGGAGGGGCTGGAGCGACTTAAGTCGTTTATGGAAACCCAAATTTGAGCTGGTTTGCAAGATATGCAAATGATTGCCC